>NZ_JBAGKC010000030.1:0-91025 GCF_037034245.1 Streptomyces sp. CA2R106 | reverse complement strand
GAAGTACGACGCCGGGTCGTCGTCGGCCAGCCGGTAGTACGCGGCGTTGTCGATCCCGCGGAAGGACAGCGTGGGGCCCAGGTGGTTGCCCTCGGCGGTGTGGTTGTAGACCACGTCGAGGATCACCTCGATGCCGGCCGCGTGCAGCGCCTTGACCATCGACTTGAACTCCGCGACCTGCCCGCCCCGGCCGCCCGATGCCGAGTAGCCGTTGTGCGGGGCGAAGAAGCCGATGGTGTTGTAGCCCCAGTAGTTGGTCAGGCCCCGGCCGAGCAGATGCCCGTCCTGCACGAACTGGTGCACCGGCATCAGTTCCACGGCGGTGACGCCCAGCTCCGTCAGGTGCCCGATCACCGCCGGGTGCGCCAGCGCGGCATAGGTGCCGCGGATCTCCGGCGGCAGCCCCGGGTGCGTCATCGTCAGGCCCTTGACGTGGGCCTCGTACATCACCGACTCGTGGTACGGCCGCTTGGGCAGCCGGTCGTCGCCCCAGTCGAAGTACGGGTCGGCGACCACCGAGAGCATCGCGTGCGGCAGGCTGTCGGCCGGGTCGGGCACGGCCGGGTCGCCGTCGCGGTAGCCGAGCAGCGACGGGTGCCCGTCCGCCTGCCCCTCGACCGCCTTCGCGTACGGGTCGAGCAGCAGCTTGGCCGGGTTGCAGCGGTGCCCGCGCGCCGGGTCGTACGGGCCGTGCACCCGGAACCCGTACCGCTGCCCGGGGCCGACCCCCGGCAGGTACGCGTGCCGGATCACGCCGTCGACCTCGGTCAGGGTCACCCGCGTCTCCCGGCGCGCGTCGTCGAGCAGGCACAGCTCGACCTTCTCGGCGACCTCGGAGAACAGCGCGAAGTTGGTGCCGGTGCCGTCGAAGGTGGCGCCGAGCGGAAAGGGATGGCCACTCCATTTGTGCATTTTCGAGACCTTACTGTCGGTACCGCCCTGCACATCCGACGTGGCCGCCCCGACGCGCGGACCCCGCCCGCCGCGCACCCGAGCGCCATTCCCGCGTCATCCGTCCGGCCCAGCGCACCGGCCGGGCCGCGGCGCCCGCACTCGCGAACGCCGCCGGGCCCCGCGCCCGCTCAGCCCACCGCGGCGGTCAGCTCAGCGAACTCCTCGTCGCTGAGCTGGAGTTCGGCGGCCGCCACATTGTCCTCCAGATGCGCCACCGACGATGTGCCCGGGATCGGCAGCACCACCGGGGAACGGCGCAGCAGCCAGGCGAGGGCGAGCTGCGAGGGCGACGCGCTGTGCCGCTCGGCCAGTTCGGCGAGCGGTCCACCGGGCTTGGCCAGCTCCCCGGTGGCCAGCGGGAACCACGGGATGAAGGCGATGCCCGCCGCCTCCGCGTGGTCCAGCAGCCGCTCCGCGGAGCGGTTCGCCAGGTTGTACAGATTCTGCACCGACGCGATCTCCGCGACCGCCCGGGCCGCCTCCAGCTGGTCCACATCGACCTCGGAGAGCCCGATGTGCGCGATCTTCCCCTCCTCCTGGAGCCGCTTCAGCTCGCCGACCTGCTCCTCCAGCGGCACCTTCGGGTCGATCCGGTGCAACTGGAAGAGCGGGATGCGCTCCAGGCCCAGATGGCGCAGGCTCATCTCCGCCTGCTGCCGCAGGTATTCCGGACGGCCCAGCGGCTGCCAGGCATCCGGCCCCGACCGGGCCAGGCCCGCCTTCGTGGCGATCACCAGGTCCGCCGGGTAGGGGTGCAGCGCCTTGCGGATCAGCGGCTCGGCCACCACCGGCCCGTAGGAGTCCGCGGTGTCGATGAAGTCGACGCCCAACTCCACGGCGCGCCGCAGCACCCGCACCGCCTCGTCGGGGTCCTTCGGATCACCCCACACCCCGGGGCCGGTCAACTGCATCGAGCCGAACCCGAGCCGGGTGACCGGCAGCTTCCCGGACAGGGTGAAGCTCCCGGACGCCTTCGCGGGCTGGGTCTGTGCGCTCACGTTCGCCTGCTCCTTCCGCGGACGCGCCCCGGCCCACCCCGGCCGGCCCGCGCCGCACGACGGTCCCCCCGCGGGCGGCCCTTCCGCCCACGCCCCGTCCAACCCCCTGCCCGCCGGCCGCTATTCCACCCCCGCCCGGTTTCCCCCGTTCGGCCCAGTGACCGCCGCGCTCCCGCGGCAGCCGTGCGGGCCGCACGCCCGTCAGGCCGGGGCGCCGTCCGTGCCGCCGTGCCAGGACGACCACAGCGACGCATAGGTGCCGCGGGCAGCCAGGAGAGCGTCATGGGAGCCCAGTTCGGTCAGACGGCCGTCCTCCATCACCGCCACGCGGTCCGCGTCGTGCGCGGTGTGCAGGCGGTGGGCGATCGCGATCACCGTACGGCCGCGCAGCACGCTCGCCAGGGCGCGTTCGGTGTGCCGGGCGGTGGTCGGGTCCAGCAGCGCGGTCGCCTCGTCGAGGATGAGGGTGTGCGGATCGGCCAGCACGACCCGCGCCAGGGCGAGTTGCTGGGCCTGCGAGCCGTCGGTGCGGTGGCCGCCGTCGCCGACCGCGGTGTCCAGGCCGGCCGGGAGGTCCTCCACCCAGTCCGCGCCCACCGCCGCCAGCGCCGCGAGCAGTTCGGCGTCCTGCGCGGCGGGCGCGGCGATCAGCAGGTTGTCGCGGACCGTGCCCAGGAACACGTGGTGCTCCTGGGTGACCAGCACGACATGGCGGCGCAACTGCTCCGGGTCCAAGGCCGCGACCGGGACACCGCCCACCGTCACCGACCCCGCGTGCGGCGCGTCGATCCCCGCCAGCAGCCGGCTCAGCGTGGTCTTCCCGGCCCCCGACGGGCCGACGAGCGCGATCCGCTCCCCGGGCCGCACCGTCAGGTCGACACCCCGCACCACCTCGCGCCCGCCCTCGTAGGAGAAGCGCGCCCCGACCACGTCGATCCGGTCGTCCGCGGGGGTGTCGGCCGCCGCCGGCGCCTGCCGCGCGGCCGCGCCCAGCCCCTCCACCCGGGCAAAGGAGGCACTGCTGCTCTGAAGTTGCTCCACCCACATCATGATCGAGTCCAAAGGCTCGGAAACCTGCCGCAGGTACAGCGCCGCGCTCACCACCGCGCCCAGCCCGACCACGCCGTGCGCGCGCAGCACACCGCCGACCACCAGCACCGCGACCACGGGGACGACGTAGGAGACCTCCACGGTGGGGAAGAACACGCTGCGCAGGTCCAGCGTGCGGGTCCTGGCCCGGCGGGAGGACTCGATCGCGTCCCGGCTCGCCGCGACCCGCCGCTCCTGCAAGCCGAACGCCTCGATCGTGCGGGCACCGGTGACGGTGGCCGTGAGGACCTCGGTGACCGCCGAGTTGGCCGCGCCCTCCGCGAGATAGGCGGCGCGGGCCCGCCGCAGGTACCAGCGCACCGACCAGGAGATCCCCAGCAGCCCGACCAGGCCGCAGCAGCCCAGCAGCGGGTCCAGCAGGAAGACCGCGCCGAAGATGAACAGCGCCTGCACCATGGTGATCAGCACCTCCGGCGCCGCGTCGCGCAGCGTGGTGCCGACCATGGCCACGTCGGTGGTGCCGCGCGCGGTCAGATCGCCGCTGCCGGCCCGCTCCACCACCGAGGCGGGCAGCGCCAGCGCGCGGTCCACGAACTGCTCGCGCACCCGCGCCAGCGTGCGCTCGCCGAAGCGGTGCCCCAGGTAGCGGGCGTAGCGGGCGAGCAGGAACTGCGCCGCGGAGAAGACCAGGATGACCAGCGCCATCCGGTCCACGTCGCCCACCCCGGCGCCCTTCTGCACGTCGTCCACGATCCGGCCGACCAGCCACGGACCGACCAGACCGGCCGCCGCGGCCAGCGCGTTCAGCCCGAGCACGCCGGCGAACGCCCACCGGTCGGCCCGCACCAGGCGCCCGGCCGCCCGCGCGACCTCCCGCGGCCCGGCCACCGGCAACTGCCGCGGCGTCATCGCCCCGCCTCCTCGGCCCGCGCCCGCCTGCCCATCGCGCCCGCCCCGCCACCCGGCGCCGCCCCGCCGCCCGGCGCCGGCCCGCCGCCCGGCGCCGGCCCCGGCACCTGCCCGGCGTGCTCCTCCTCCGCCGCGCTGCGGTCCACCAGCAGGCGGTAGCCCGGCTCGCGGCGCAGCAGGTCGCGGTGGGTGCCCGAGGCGGCCACCTTGCCGTCGACGAGGTACTGCACGGTGTCGGCCTGGTCGAGCAGCACCGGCGAGGTGCCGGTGACCACCGTGGTGCGGCCGGTCCGGGCCGCCCGCAGCCGGGCCGCGACGGCCGCCTCGGTGTGGGCGTCGAGCGCGGAGGTCGGCTCGACCGCCATGAGCACCTCGGGTTCGGCCAGCAGCGCCCGCACCAGCCGCACGCGCTGGCGCTGCCCGCCGGAGAGGTTGCGGGCCTGCGCGTCCATCGCGGTGCCGAGCCCCTCGGGCAGCCCGGCCACCACGTCCTGCGCCGCGGCGTCCCCGACGGCCCGGGCGACCGCCTCGTCGTCGTGCGCCCGCCGCCCCGCCACCATCTCGCGCAGCGTCCCGGCGAACAGGTCCGCCTCGTTGTCGGCGACCAGGAGCCGGTCGCGGACCTGCGCGGCCGGCACGTCCGCCAGCCGGACCCCGCCCCAGGTCACGTCCGCGCGCCGGAACCCGCCGAGCCGGTCGACGACCTCCGCCGACTCGGCCGGCCGGGCGCTGACCAGCGCGGTGAGCCGCCCCGGCGCCACCACCACCCCGGAGTCCGGGTCGCGCAGCACCGAGGGCCCGGCGGGCGCGTCCGCCGCGCCCTCCTGCCGTTCGCCCCCCTCGGGCGCCAGCGCCAGGAAGCCCACCACCCGCTTCGCGGCCACCAGCCCGCGGGTGATGTCGTAGCCGCACTCGATGAAGAACGCCACCGGCATCACCAGCACCGCGACATAGCCGTAGACCCCGACGAACTCGCCCACCGACAGGGTGCCCTGGACGGCGAGGCGCGCCGCGAGCCAGGTGACGAGCGCGAGGAAGAGCGTCGGGAGCCCCACGCCGAGCGCCTGCACCCAGCTCGTCACGGCCCCGACCCGGTACCCCTGCGCCGTCAGCTCGGCGGACTCCCGGCGGAAGGCGTCGGCGAACAACTGCTTGCCGCCCAGCCCGTTGAGCACCCGCAGGCCCCCCGACAGGTCGCCGATCCGCGCGGTCAGTCCGCCCTGCCGCTCGCGGTAGACCGACTCCGCCCCGCGCAGCCGCCCCAGCAGCGGACCGACCAGCAGGGCGATCACCGGCACCCCGAGCAGCACCACCAGCCCCAGGGACACCGACATCGACAGCAGCAGCACCGCCACCACCAGATAGGCGATCACCGAGCCGAGCCCCGGTCCGGTCATCGTCAGGGACTGGCTGATCTGCTGGACGTCGGTCACGCCGATGGTGACGACCTCGCCGGCGCCCGCCTGCCGCGACAGGTCCGCCCCCAGCCGGTTGGCCTGCGCGATGACCGACTTGACCGTGCGGAAGGTCGCGTCCATCCGCAGCCGCGTCATCGTACGGTGCCGCATGGTGCTGACCCAGGCGTTGAAGGTGCCCAGCGCCAGCAGGACGCCGCTCCAGGCGAGCAGCGGACCGGTGCGGCCGGGCTCCAGCCCGTCGTCGACGGCCCGGGTCAGGACGTAGGGCGTGAGGACCATCAGGACCATCCACACGGTGCCGAGCACCGCGCCGCCCAGGGTGCGGCCCGGCTGGCGGGCCAGCAGCCACCACAGGTAGCGGCCCGGGCCGCGGCGTTCGGGCGTGCCGGGGTCGGCGTACGCGTCGATCACGAGCGGGCCCCGCGGGTCCGCCGGTCCTGGAGGTGCGCGCGGTCCTGGAGGTGCGCGCGGTGCGGTCGGGGCCGGTCGGTCGCCTGGGATCGGTGCATGGCCGCCAGCCTCCCAGAGCACCCGGCCGCCGGGCCAACGTATATCCGGCCCGCCCCCTCGGCTGCCGGCCCGGCCGGCCCACCCCTCGGCCGCCGGCCCGGCCGTCGCAGCGGCGTCGCAGACATGTCCCGGCCCCGTAACAAGCCGCCGTACGGCGGAAATCACGGTGTGCGCCGCGGGCGCCGGGGCATATGGCCGACATGGGAATCATCGGTTGGATCATTCTGGGACTGCTCGCAGGAGCGATCGCAAAGCTGCTGCTGCCCGGGCGCGACCCGGGCGGGGTGCTCGGCACCACCGTCATCGGCATCATCGGGGCCTTCCTCGGCGGCTGGCTGTCGGCCAAGGTGCTCGGCCACCCGGTGCCGCACCACTTCTTCGACCGCTCGACATGGCTGGCCGCGATCGTCGGCTCGCTGGTCCTGCTCATCGCCTACCGGCTGGTCTTCGGCGACTCGCGCGACCGACGACGGTGAGCCGCGGGCCGCGGCGGACCCCCGCCCGGCCCGCGGCCGCACCCCCCCAGCCAGCCGCCGCTCCACGCCCGCACCGCCGCCGTCCACCCGAACGGCCGCAGTGCGACGGCCCGGCACCCTCCCGCCGCGCACAATGACCGGGAGCGGCCCCACGACCCCGGCGCGGCAACCAGGAGCGGAAGATGAGCGCAACAGCGGACATCGGCGTGACCGGCCTCGCGGTCATGGGCAGCAACCTCGCCCGCAACTTCGCCCGCCACGGCTTCACCGTGGCGCTGCACAACCGCACCACCGCGAAGACCACCGCCCTCGTCGAGGAGCACGGCGACGAGGGGGACTTCGTGCCCGCCCGCACCCCCGAGGAGTTCGTGGCCGCGCTGAAGCGCCCGCGCCGCCTGATCGTCATGGTCAAGGCGGGCGACCCCACCGACGCGGTGATCCGCGAGTTCGCCCCGCTGCTGGAGGACGGCGACGTCATCATCGACGGCGGCAACGCCCACTTCGAGGACACCCGGCGCCGTGAGCGGGAACTGCGCGAGCAGGGCATCCACTTCGTCGGCACCGGCATCTCCGGCGGCGAGGAGGGCGCGCTCAACGGCCCGTCGATCATGCCCGGCGGCTCAACCCGGTCGTACGAGTCGCTCGGCCCGCTGCTGGAGCGGATCGCCGCGAAGGCCAAGGACGGCACGCCCTGCACCACCCACATCGGCCCGGACGGCGCCGGCCACTTCGTGAAGATGGTGCACAACGGCATCGAGTACGCCGACATGCAGCTCATCGCCGAGGCGTACGACCTGCTGCGCGCCGTCGGCGGCTACACCCCCGAGCAGATCAGCGGCATCTTCCGCACCTGGAACACCGGACGGCTCGACTCCTACCTGATCGAGATCACCGCCGAGGTGCTGGCCCACACCGACGCCGCGACCGGCCGCCCCTTCGTGGACGTCGTCGCCGACGCGGCCGAGCAGAAGGGCACCGGCCGCTGGACCGTGCAGACCGCGCTGGACCTGGGCGTGCCCGTCTCCGGGATCGCCGAGGCGGTCTTCGCCCGCTCGGTGTCCGGCCACACCGACCTGCGCGCCGCCTCCCGCGACCTGCCAGGACCGCGGGCGAAGGCCCTGACCGGCCAGGCCGCCGCCGACTTCGCCGACCAGGTCGAGCAGGCCCTGTACGCGTCGAAGATCGTCTCCTATACCCAGGGCTTCCACCAGATCCAGGCCGGCAGCGACACCTACGACTGGGACATCGACCTGGGCCGGATCGCGGCGATCTGGCGCGGCGGCTGCATCATCCGGGCCGCGTTCCTCGACCGGATCACCGCCGCCTACGACGGCCGCCCCGACCTGCCGAGCCTGCTGTCCGACCCGCGCTTCGCCGCCGAGATCGGCGCCGCCCAGGACGACTGGCGGGCCGTGGTGTCCGCCGCGGTGTCCGGCGGGGTGCCCGTCCCCGGCTTCTCCGCCGCGCTCGCCTACTACGACGCGCTGCGCGCCGAACGGCTGCCCGCCGCCCTCACCCAGGGCCAGCGCGACTTCTTCGGCGCCCACACCTACCGGCGCGCCGACCGCGACGGCACCTTCCACACGCTGTGGGGCGGCAGCCGCGACGAGGTCGAGGCCGGCTGAACCGCGTGGCATCGCGCCGCGGGGGAAGGAAACCCCGCACAGGGCCCTTGCCCGGCCCGCTGACGTACCCCGGCGAAAGGCAGGTGGGCGATGATCGAACCCGCGGATCTGCGCGAGTGGCGCGACCACGACGTGGTCGACGAGGACCACCACAAGATCGGCGTCCTCGAGGCGGTCTACGTGGACACCACCACCGACCGCCCCGCCGTGGTCACGGTACGGATCGGGCTGCCCACGCGCCACCGGCTGCTGTTCGTCCCCGTCCGCGAGGCGGTCGCGGGCCCCGGCTACGTCCGCGTGCCCTACCCCAAGTCCCTGCTGAAGGCCGCCCCCTCGATCGGCACCGACGACGTGCTGCCCGCCGAGGACGAGGAGGCGATCTTCCAGCACTACGGGCTGCCGTACGAGCCGGCCGCCAAGGGCACCAGGCTGCTCGCCCGCCGCTGAGCCGCACACCCGCGAGCCCGCGCATCCGCCCCTCGCCCGGAAAGGACCCGGAACGTGACCCTGTTCCTCCTGCTGATCATCCTGGCGATGGTCCTCGGGCTGATCGGCGCGGTCGTCGGGGGCCTCGGTGTGCTGCTCGTGATCGGCGTCGTGCTGTTCGTCGCGGACCTGGCGTGGGGCGTGTGGCGACTGCGCCGCAGGCGTTCGCGGCCGGTCCGCTGAGGCGGGGCCGGTGACCGGATGAGCTCCGTCACCGACTGGCTCGCGCACTCCTCGGGCCCGGTCGTCTACGCCGTCGTCGGCGCCCTCGTCTTCTGCGAGGACGCCCTCTTCTTCGGTTTCGTGCTGCCCGGCGAGACCGCGGCGGTGCTCGGTGGGGTGATCGCCAGCCAGGGCGGGGTGTCGGTGTTCTGGCTGTGCGTGGTGGTGGTGCTCGCCGCGATCGCCGGGGACAGCGTCGGCTACGAGGTGGGCCGGCGGTTCGGCCCGCGCATCCTGGACAGCCGGGCGCTGCGCGCCCACCACGAACGCATCGCCCACGCCCAGGAGCTGATCCGCAGGCGCGGCCCGGCCGCGGTCTTCCTCGGCCGCTTCATCGCCTTCTTCCGCGCCCTGATGCCGGCGCTCGCGGGCATGTCCCGGATGCCCTACCGGGTCTTCCTCGTCTTCAACGCGGCCGGCGGGATCGTCTGGGGCGTCGGCTTCACCCTGCTCGGCTACTACGCGGGCGACGCGTACAAGCGGGTGGAGCGTACGGCGGGCACGGCCGTCGCGGTCGTCGTCGCGGTGGTCGTGGTCGGGGCGGTCGTCTACTGGCACTTCAAGCGGCGCGGGCGCGAGGCCAAGCCCCCGGCGGAGCCGGACGGTTCGCAGAGCGAGAGCAGGGGCGAGACCGACCGGGCGCCGGGCGGCACGTCCGGTGGCGGCGCCCACCGCGCGCCGGACCCCGACGGCGACCCCGACGGCGACTCCGACGCGGACCGCTGACGGGGGCCTGCTCGGTCAGGCCGCGGCCTGCCACCCCGGAAGCGTGGGCGGCTCGCTCTGCGCGGCCCCCATCAGCACCACGGCCGCGACCGCCTGCCCCCACGCGCTCCCGCCCTTTTCGGGCGCACCGCCGTTGCCCGTCATACACCCCCCCACCTGCGATGATCCCCCGATACGAGGCTGGACCCCAACCGGTGGTCCCCGGCCGCACAAGGTGATCACCCGTCAGTTCGCCCCGGTGCCGGGGCGGGTGCGTAGGGGGTGCGCCTGTGCCGGCAGCGGTTCGAACAGGGCGTACAGAATGTGCGGATACGGCAACAATCCGTGGTGCCGACGGTTCGGAGGGGTCCGGAGCGAGAACGCGGTAGATATGCGTACCACGACGTCCCTGTCACCGCGCGGCCGGCGGACGCCCGCCGGGCGGCACCCGCTGGCGCGTACCGCACCGCTGGCCGCAGCGGTGGCCACGGTCCTCGCGCTCGGCGCCGCCGGGTGCGGCAACGGCGGCATCGGCACGGCGGCTGCCGCCTCCACCCGGCCGGCCGCGCCGGACAGCCCCGCGCCCACCACCACCGACGACTCCGCCTCCCCGTCGGCGGCGGCGCAGGGCACGACCGCGCCCGGGACCACTGCCGCCTCGCCGCAGGCCACGGGCGGCGGCGCCCCCACGACCGTACGGGCCGAGGCGGCCGGCAGCCGATGCACCGTCACCGACCTGACGATGCGGCTCGGCCGCGGCGACCCGGGCGCGGGTCAGCTGTACTACCCGCTGCTGTTCACGAACACCTCGTCGCACCCCTGCGTCCTCGACGGCTTCCCCGGGGTCTCCCTGATCCGGGGCGACGGCACCACGATCGGCCGCCCCGCCGGGCGGGAGGGGCCCAAGGGCGCCGTGGTCCCCCTGAAGCCGGGCGCGACCGTGGAGGCGGACCTGCACACGCTCAACCAGGGCGTGCGCGGGAACAGTTGCTGGGGCCGGCCGACCCTGGTCAAGGCATACCCGCCCGGCTCGCGGGACGCCATGACCCTGGCGACCGCCGACCCCGTCGTCTGCGGCGACACCTTCGAGGTCGGCAGTGTGCACTGAGCCGCTCCGCTCCGGCGGGACCGCTACCGGCCGCGAGCGGGTCCGTACCGGTGACCGCGCCCGTGCACGCCACCGCCGACCCGCCCGCCCCCGCCCCCCGACCCGTGAACCCACCGCCGACGAACCAGCGCACCGCACCACGTGAGGGAAAGGCCCGCCATGACCATCAAGGGCATCGACGTCGCTTCCTACCAGTCCAGCACCTTCAGCACCTCCGGCCTGGCCTTCGTGATGGTCAAGGCCACCGAGGGCACCGGCTACGTCAACCCCCGGCACGCCGCCCAGGTCGCGCACGCCCGGGCCGAGGGCGTCGCCGTCGGCCACTACCACTTCGCCCGGCCCGGCTCCGTCTCCGACCAGGTCGCCTACTTCCGCAAGCACGCCGGGATCAAGGCCGGCGACATCCTCGCCATGGACTGGGAGGACACCGGCGTGAGCTGCGCGGAGAAGGACTCCTTCATCAAGGCGCTCCAGAAGGCCGCCCCCACCCACCGGGTGCTGCTCTATTGCAACCGCGACTACTGGCTGCACCGCGACACCACCTCCTTCTGCGGCGACGGCCTGTGGATCGCGGACCCCGGCGCGAAGGCGGGCCACCCGCGGGTGAAGCACCCCTGGACCATCCACCAGTACAGCTCGGCCGACGGCCTGGACCGCAATGTCGCCGCCTTCGCCGACAAAGACGCGCTCACCGCCTGGGCGGCGAAGGGGAATTAGGCCGCGGCGGCGTACGAGCCGTTCCCGGGCACGTCCTGGTCCTCCGCCGGCCGCAAGCCGCCGATCGAGCACTGCGAACAAGGACGTGAGCGGCACCACAAGGGGTGGAGCGGCGCCCTCAAGTGGCCGCCCGGCAAGGAGAGCTGGGACGCCCTCCAGGTGCCGAACGTCTGAGCCGCGGGGGACCGCGGAGCCGCGGGGCCGGGCGGGTGACGCGGGCCCGCCCGGCCGTTAGCCGCGGCCCCGGGCGGGAACAGCGCCACCATGGAGCCCATCGAGGCACTCGACCGGATCGCGTTCCTGCTGGAGAGCGCCCTCGCGCCCACCTACCGGGTACGGGCCTTCCGGCGCGCCGCCGACGTCGTCGCCGCACTCCCGCCCGGCGAGGTCGAGCGGCGCGCCCGCAGCGGGCGGCTGACCGACCTCGCCGGCATCGGCAAGACCACCGCCCAGGTCATCGCCGACGCCTGCGCCGGCCGCACCCCCGCCTACCTCGCCGACCTCGAACGCCGCCGGCCCGCCCCACCCGCCGACGGCGCCGGGCAGGCCCTGCGCGCGGCCCTGCGCGGCGACTGCCATGTGCACTCCGACTGGTCCGACGGCGGCAGCCCGATCGAGGCGATGGCCCGCACCGCCCGCGACCTCGGCCACTCCTGGATGGTCCTCACCGACCACAGCCCGCGCCTGAAGATCGCCCGCGGCCTCACCACGGAACGGCTCCTGCGCCAACTCGACGTCGTCGCCGAACTCAACGAACGCCTCGCCCCCTTCCGCGTGCTCACCGGCATCGAGTGCGACATCCTCCCCGACGGCTCCCTCGACCAGAGCGACGAACTGCTCGACCGCCTCGACCTCGTCGTCGCCTCCGCCCACTCCGAACTCCGCATGCCCGCCCGCGACTTCACCCACCGCCTCGTCAACGCCGTCGGCAACCCCCTCGTCGACATCCTCGGCCACTGCACCAACCGCCTCATCGGCGACACCAAGCAGCGCCCCGAGTCCACCTTCGACGCCGAAGCCGTCTTCGCCGCCTGCGCCCGCTCCCACACCGCCGTCGAGATCAACAGCAGCCCCCACCGCCTCGACCCGCCCCACCCCCTCCTCACCCTCGCCCGCGACCTCGGCACCCTCTTCTCCATCGACTCCGACGCCCACGCCCCCGGCCAACTCGCCTGGCAACTCCACGGCTGCGCCCTGGCCGAAGCCGCCTCCATCCCCCCTTCCCGCATCCTCACCACCTGGTCCACCCCCACCCTCCTCACCTGGACCACCACCCGCACCCTCCCACCCCCCGAGTAGCCCCCACCGTCCCACCAAGAGCACCCCAACCGAGCGACGCCCCCACCCGCCCCGCCCCCCGCCCCCCCGCCCGCCACCCCCCTACCGCGGAGGAGTGAAGCCGGGGCGCAGGGGGCGGGGTTCGGGACGTTCGTATATTTGTGGCGCGGAAAGCAAGGGCAGGTTCGCGGAAGACGCGCAGGCGCCGTAAATATGCAGTCCCGAACCCCGCCCCCGGAGCCCCGGCGCCCCCGCCCCCGCAGCCCCGGCGCCCCAACGCCCCCGCATCACCTCAACCCACCGCCGCCACCTCAGCAAGAGCCGCCCGTACAAGCTCCGCATTGTCCACGGCCGCGCCCCCGTCCGGGAGGACCACCGTGTCCTCCAGCCCGATCCGCACGTCAAGCCCCCGGCCCGCCGCGCACCGCAACACCGCCCAGGCACCCCCTTCCTCCCCATGCAGCAGCACCGGCCCCCGCGCGGCACGATCCAGCCCGTCCAGCGCGGCGAGTTCATCGAGCAGCGCGACCGCGGTCCCGGGCGCCGTCACCGGATCGTGGTCCACGACCTCCGCCAGCACCCGCACCAACCGCCGCACATGCGGCCACCTCCGCAACCGCACCGCCGCATCCGTCCCCGAGAACACCCCCGCCTCGACCCCGACCCCCACCTCCAGCAGCGCCTCCGCGACGATCTCGGCCCCCTCCTCGTGCCAGTTCACGGACGCGTGGTCCGGCAGCACCGACCACGACCGCACCAGCGCGGCCCGCCGCCGCGGGTCCGGCTCGGTCCACGCCCCGGTGGTCACCCCGATGGGCACCCCGGGCGCGGACGCCCGCACCGCCGCGACCGCGGCGTCCACACTCACCGCCGCCATCGTCTCCTCGCCCTTCCCGTCCCTGGGATGGACATGCACCGCCCGGGCCCCGGCCCGTACGGCCTGCGCCGCGGCGTCCCCCAACTCCCACGCCGTCACCGGCACCGCCGCACCCGCGCCCTGCCCCCGACCACCGTTCAGACATACCTGCAGCATCCCGCGATCATCCCAGCCGCCCCCCGCCGGACGCCGCTCCGACCCGCCCTGCCCTGCCACCCGGTGGCGGGTGCCGGTCAGGTGTCGAGGCGGTCGATCTGGCGGATCTTGTTGGTGACGTCGAGGGCGGCGACTTTATAAGACTCCGCGAGCGTGGGGTAGTTGAAGACGGCGTCGACGAGGTAGTCGACGGTGCCGCCGCAGCCCATGACGGCGCTGCCGATGTGGATGAGCTCGGTGGCACCGGTGCCGAAGCAGTGGACGCCCAGCAGGCGGCGGTCGGTGGGGGAGACGAGGAGCTTGAGCATGCCGTGGGCGTCGCCGATGATCTGGCCGCGGGCCAGCTCGCGGTAGCGGGAGACGCCGACCTCGAAGGGGACGGCGGCCTCGGTGAGCTCGTCCTCGGTGCGGCCGATGAAGCTGATCTCGGGGATGGTGTAGATGCCGATCGGCTGGAGCTCGGGCATGCCGTGCACGGGCTCGTCGAAGGCGTGGTAGGCGGCAGTGCGGCCCTGCTCCATGGAGGTGGCGGCGAGCGCGGGGAAGCCGATCACGTCGCCGACGGCGTAGATGTGCGGCACCGCGGTGCGGTAGTGCTCGTCGACCGCGATCCTGCCGCGCTTGTCCGCGGCCAACCCGGCCCGGTCCAGGCAGAGTCCGTCGGTGAGGCCCTGGCGTCCGGCGGAGTACATCACCGCGTCGGCGGCGATCTTCTTGCCGCTGGCGAGCACCGTGAGGGTGCCCCGCTCGTGGCGCTCGACGGCCGCGACCGTCTCGCCGAAGCGGAAGGTCACCGCGAGGTCGCGCAGGTGGTACTTGAGCGCCTCGACCACCTCGCCGTCGCAGAACCCGAGCATGCCCTCGCGCTGCTCGACCACCGTGACCTTGCTGCCGAGCGCGGCGAACATCGAGGCGTACTCCATGCCGATCACTCCGGCGCCGACGATCACCATGGAGCGCGGCACCCGGTCCATGCTCAGCACGCTGTCGGAGTCCAGCACCGTACGGTCGTCGAACTCCACGCTCGCCGGGCGCGCCGGGCGGGTGCCGGTCGCGACGACCACGAAGTCCGCGGTCACCGCCCGCTCCCGGCCGGCCGCGTCGGTGACGGCCACGGTGTGCTCGTCGAGGAAGCGGCCGGTGCCCGGCAGCAGCTGCACCTGGTTGCGGCTGAGCTGGCTGCGGATCACGTCGACCTCGCGCCCGACCACGTGCTCGGTCCTGGCGGTCAGGTCCCCGATGGTGATGTCGTCCTTGAGCCGGTAGCTCTGCCCGTACAGGTCGCGCTGGTTGAGCCCGGTGAGGTAGAGCACCGCCTCGCGGAGCGTCTTGGACGGGATGGTGCCGGTGTGCAGGGACACCCCGCCCAGCGACGCCGGGCGGTCCACGATCGCCGCACGTCTGCCGAGCTTGGCCGCGGCGATCGCCGCCTTCTGCCCGCCGGGACCCGAACCGATGACCAGTATGTCGTAGTCGCGCACCCGCAGAGTCTGCCATCGCCGCCCCCGGCACCGTAACCCGTACGGGGGCGGCGGTTCGGTGACTTCTGCGTGCCGCCGCCCGGCCCGGGCACACGGACCGGCGGGCGGGCGCGCGGGTGATAGATCCGCACGCCGCCGAGGAAGGGATGTCCCCGTGATCGTCGACTGCGCTCTGTACCGTGACGGCCGCCGCACCCGCACCCCGGACGACCTGTCGGCCGCGCTCGCCCGGGCCCGCGGCCAGGGCGACTCCTTCCTGTGGATCGGCGTGCACGACCCCACTGAACCGGAGTTCGCGGACATCGCCGCCGCGCTGGAACTGCACCCGCTGGCCGTCGAGGACGTCGTCAAGGCCCACCAGCGGCCCAAGCTGGAGATCTACCCCGGCGCGCTGTTCGCCGTGCTGCGGCCGCTGCGCTACGACGACGCCAAGGGCACCGTGGGTGCCAGCGAGCTGATGGTCTTCCTCGGCGACGCCTTCGTGGTGACCATCCGGCACGGCGCCACCGGCGCGGCGGCCGCGGCCCGCACCCGGCTGGAGAAGGACCCGGCGATGCTCAAGCACGGCCCGGTCGCGGTGCTCCACGCGATCTGCGACAGCGTCGTGGACGACTACCTCGACGTCGCGACGGAACTCCAGGTGGACCTGGAGGAACTGGAGGAGCGGGTGTTCGCGCCGGTCGGGGGCGACTCCGCCCGCACCGCCGCGACCATCTACGCCTTCAAACGCCAGGTGCTGGAGTTCCGCCGGGCCACCGGCCCGCTCGCCGAACCCATGGCGCGGATGGCCGCCGGCGGAATGCCGTACACCGACCGGCGCAGCCAGCCCTTCTTCCGCGACGTCGCCGACCACCTCACCCGGGTCACCGAGGCGGGCGAGTCCCTGGACCGGCTGCTGTCGGACATCCTGGCCGCGCACCTCACCCAGGTCGGGGTGCGGCAGAACGACGACATGCGCAAGATCTCCGCCTGGGCGGCCATGGCCGCGGTGCCCACGATGATCGCCGGCATCTACGGGATGAACTTCCAGCACATGCCGGAACTGCGCCAGGTCTGGGGCTACCCGGCGGTGCTCGCGCTGATGGTCGTGGTCGTCCTGGTCCTCTACCGGCTCTTCAAGCACCGCGGCTGGCTGTGAGGAAGGAAATGGGGACCTCACCGTCACGAACTCACGAACGCACACCGTGCTGCCCCGGCGCCTGGCTGCGCCGCCGCGGCGCCCGCCCCGGCGGCTGCTGGGGCGCCTCGCGGTGCACCACCTCCGGCAGGTCCCGCACCACCGGGTGCTCGGCGGTCAGCGTGAACGGCTGCTCGTAGTGCAGGATCTCGATCGGCTCCCCGGCGGCCAGCGCGTACGTCGCCGAGGTCCGCTTCACCTCCACCCGCAGCCGCCGCCCCCGGAAGTCCAGCCGGAACGCCACCCGGCTCAGCGCGTCCGGCAGCCTGGGCGCGAACCGGATCGAGTCGCCGTTGAACAGCCGCATCCCGCCGAACCCGGCCACCAGCGCCGTCCAGGTGCCGGCCAGCGCCGCGATGTGCAGCCCGTCCCGGGCGTTGTTCTCCAGGTCCTCCAGGTCCATCATCGCGGTCTCGCCGAGGTAGTCGTACGCGAGCTGGAGGTGCCCGACCTCCGCCGCGATCACCGACTGGCAGTACGCGGAGAGCGAGGAGTCCCGTACGGTCAGCGGCTCGTAGTAGGCGAAGCCGCGCGCCTTCTGCTCCGGTGTGAAGGCGTCGCCGCGCAGGTACATCGCCAGCACCAGGTCGGCCTGCTTGACGACCTGCTTGCGGTACAGGTCGAAGTACGGGTAGTGCAGCAGCAGCGGGTAGCGCTCGGGGCCGGTGGCGTCGAAGTCCCAGCGCTGGTGCCGGGTGAAGCCCGCGGACTGCTCGTGGACCCGCAGGTCCTGGTCGAAGGGCACCGTCATCGCCGCGGCCGCGTCGCGCCACGCGGCGGTCTCCTCGTCGGTGATGCCGAGCGCGGTCGCGTGCCGCGGGTGGCGCTCGGCGGCGTCGGCGGCGGCCACCAGGTTCGCCTGCGCCATCAGGTTGGTGTACGCGTTGTCGTCGCAGACCGCGCTGTACTCGTCCGGTCCGGTCACGCCGTCGATGTGGAAGGCGCCGGCGTGGTCGTGGTGGCCCAGCGAGCGCCACAACCGGGCGGTCTCCGCGAGGAGTTCGAGCCCGGTCTCGGCCTCGAAGGCGTCGTCGCCGGTGGTCGCGACGTACCGCACCACGGCGTCGGCGATGTCGGCGTTGACATGGAAGGCGGCGGTGCCGGCCGGCCAGTAGCTGGACGCCTCGTCGCCGTTGATGGTGCGCCAGGGGAAGGTGGCGCCCTCCAGGCCCAGTTGGGCGGCGCGCTCACGGGCGGCCGGCAGCGTGGTGTGCCGCCAGCGCAGCACTTCCGCGGCGGCCTGCGGCGCGGTGAACGTCAGCAGCGGCAGAACGAACGTCTCCGCGTCCCAGAACGTGTGGCCGTCGTACCCGGAGCCGGTCAGGCCCTTCGCGGGGATCGCCCGCTGCTCGGCGCGGGCGGCGGTCTGGAGCACGTGGAAGAGCGCGAACCGCACCGCCTGCTGGATCTCGGTGTCGCCGTCGACCTCGACGTCCGCCCGTTCCCAGAAGTCGTCCAGGTAGGAGCGCTGCTGGTCCAGCAGGCCCTGCCAGCCGGTGTCGCGGGCGCCCACCAGCGCCGCGTCCGCCTGGTCGCGCAGCGCCGGCAGTGAGCGCGTCGCCGACCAGCCGTAGGCGACGAACTTCTCCAGCCGCAGCCGCTGCCCCTTCTCCAGCACGCAGGTGACGGTCAGCCGGCTGACGTCCTCGCCGGCCTCCGAGGAGATCTGCGTGGTGCCCCTCGGGCCGTCCACCCGGTGGTCGGCGGCCGCGGCGACCCGCAGTTCGCTGCGGGTGGTGGAGTGGATCAGGCCCAGCCGGGTGCCGGCGGCGAAGTGGTCCTCGGAGACCAGCGGCGACTCCAGCGCGGCGGCCACCCGCGGGTCGCCGGTGGTCCGGGGGATGTCCTCGTTGGCCGCCAGCTCCGACTGCACCACCACGCGGACCTGCTCGTCCAGCGGCTCCACCTCGTAGGCGATCGCCGCGACCGCGCGCTGCCGGAAGGAGACCATCCGGGTGGAGCGCACGCGCACCGCGCGGCCGGCCGGCGAGACCCACACGCACTCGCGCTCCAGCACCCCGGCCCGCAGGTCCAGTTCCCGCTTGTGTGAGCGGATCGTGCCGTAGCGCAGGTCGAACGGCTCGTCGTCGACCAGCAGCCGGATCAGCTTGCCGTTGGTGACGTTGATGACGGTCTGGCCGGACTCCGGGTAGCCGTAGCCGGCCTCCGCGTACGGCAGCGGGTGCAGTTCGTGCAGTCCGTTGAGGTAGGAGCCGGGCAGGCCGTTCGGCTCGCCCTCGTCGAGGTTGCCGCGCCAGCCGATGTGGCCGTTGGACAGGGCGAAGACCGACTCGCTCTGCGGCAGCAGGTCGAGGTTGAGTTCGCACTCGCGCAGCGACCAGGGCGCGACCTCGTAGGCCGGATCGGTGATCACGCGCTCCTCCCGATCAGATCGGACAGGTCCTTCACCACGGTGTCGGCGCCGTGCCGCCGCAATTCGTCGGCCTGGCCCACCCGGTCCACGCCCACCACGTAGCCGAAGCTGCCCTCCCGCCCGGCGTCCATCCCGACCAGCGCGTCCTCGAAGACCGCCGCCTGACCGGGATCGAAGCCCAGCTGCTTCGCCGCCGCCAGGTAGGTGTCCGGCTTGGGCTTGCCGCGCAGCCCTTGCTCCTTGGCGGTCAGGCCGTCCACCCGGACGTCCATCAGGTGCTCGATGCCCGCGGCGACCAGGACGTCCCGGGTGTTGGCGCTCGACGAGACGACCGCGGTGCGCAGCCCCGCCGCCCGCACCGCCTGCACATAGCGGACCGAGCCCTCGTACGGGGTGACGCCCTCGGCGCGGATCTTCGCCAGCACCAGGGCGTTCTTGCGGTTGCCCAGGCCGTGCACGGTCACCGCGGACGGCGGATCGTCGTCCTCGCCCTCGGGCAACTCGATGTCGCGGGAGGCGAGGAAGGTGCGCACCCCGTCCGCGCGGGGGCGGCCGTCGACGTAGCTGTCGTAGTCCGCGGAGTCGAAGGGGCGGAAGCCGTCGCCCTCCCGGTCGTGCAGGAAGGCGTCGAACATCTCCTTCCAGGCCGCGGCATGCACCAGCGCCGTCGGCGTCAGCACACCGTCGAGGTCGAAGAGGCAGGCACGTACTCTGCTCGGAAGGCCGATCTGCGTCATGCGCACCATGTGCCCCCATACGGCGGCAAACATGCCCTTTGCGAGTGAAGTCCCCTCGGCTCGCCGAATTCCGCCGCCGAGGGCGGGCCGTCAGGCGCCGAGCCGGTTGATGTCCGGGCTGTGCAGGACGTACGGCTCCTCGCCGTCGAGCCGGGTGACGGCCAGCATCGCCCGGCCGAGCGCCTGCGTCGTCGTCACGTGCCGGGGTGCGAGGCGCCGCAGCAGCGGGTAGAGCCACGACCCGGCCCCGTACAGCACGCGGTACCAGCCGGTGCGGGAGCGCTCGCCGTGCAGCGGCTGGACCCAGCCCGGCCGGAACATGTACGCGTGCATGTCCATCGCCAGCAGCGCGTTCTCGGTGCGCCCCTTCACCCGCGCCCAGCCCGAACGCCCCTGCTCGGTGCTGTCGGTGCCCTCGCCGGAGACGTAGGTGAAGGTCAGCCCGGGGTTGCCGGCGGCCACGGTGCGGGCGGCCGCGAGCGTGCAGTCGTAGGTGATCCGGGTGTAGTCCTGTGAGCTGTGCCCGGCCGCGGACACGCCCAGGCAGTAGAAGCACGCGTCCGCGCCCGCCAACTGCCCGGCGACCGCGGTGAAGTCGGTGAAGTCGTCGTGGAAGACCTGGCGCAGCTTCGGGTGGGCGGCTGCCAGGGGGCTGCGCGCCACCGCGAGCACCTCGGTCACGTCCGGGTCGCGCAGGCACTCGCGGAGCACGCCCTGCCCGACCATCCCCGAGGCACCGAAGAGGATCACCTTCATCGCGGTGCGTCGCCGCCCTTCCTGCCGTCCGCCGTCGCGCCCAGTCTGCCCCACCCGGGGCGAGAGATGCGCGGCCGGGGCGCAGCCGTTGTCCGGCCGTTGTTCGGTCGACCCGGGGCGGTCAGGCGGTCAGAGTGTCGACGGGGAGCGGATCTCGGCGAGCGCGGACACCAGGGGCGCGAGGGCGGGGTCGGTCGCCGCCTGGTCGAGGGCCTCGCGCAGCGCCTCGTTGTTCGTGGGGCGGGCGGCGGCGAGCAGTTCGCGCCCGGCCGGGGTGACGTCGGTGTAGATGCCGCGGCGGTCGGTCGGGCACAGGTAGCGGGAGAGCAGCCCGCGCTCCTCCAGCCGCGTCACCAGCCGGGTGGTCGCGGACTGGCTGAGCACCACCGCGTCGGCGACCTGCTTCATCTGGAGGTGGCCGCCGTCGCCGTCGTGCTGCCGGCTGAGCACGTCCAGCAGGGAGAACTCCCGCACGCTCAGCCCGTGGCCGGACTGGAGGGCCCGCTCGATGTGCGTCTCGATGCGGCCGTGCAGCAGGGACAGGGCGCACCAGCTGTCGGCGAGCGCGGTCAGTGCCGGGTCCGTGGCGGTCATGGGTCGATTGTAGCGCGTTTGCAAATAACCAGCGCGTGCAAGTATTGTTGGCGCCTGCTAACCGCGCCAGCCTGCTAGTCGGGCGGGCGGTCTCCCCTGATGTCCCTGCCGTCCCCCTGCCGTCCCCTCCGAAAGGCCCTTCCCATGCCCCTCGCGCTCCTGGCCCTCGCCATCGGGGCCTTCGGCATCGGCACCACCGAGTTCGTCGTCGTCGGCCTGCTCCCGCAGATCGCCGGGGACTACGGCGTGTCCGTGCCCACCGCGGGCCTGCTCGTCACCGGGTACGCGCTCGGCGTCGTGGCGGGCGCCCCGCTGATGACCGCGCTCGGCACGAAGATCTCCCGCAAGCGGATGCTGATCCTGCTGATGGGGCTGTTCGTGGTCGGCAACCTGGTCTCCGCGGCCGCGCCCGTGCTCGCGGTGATGCTCGTCGGCCGGGTGGTCGCCTCCCTCGCCCACGGCGCGTTCTTCGGCATCGGGTCGGTGGTCGCCTCGGAGCTGGTCGCCCCGCACAAGCGGGCCGGCGCCATCGCCATGATGTTCACCGGGCTGACGGTCGCCAACGTCGTCGGCGTCCCGCTCGGCACGTTCGTCGGGCAGAGCGCGGGCTGGCGGCTCACGTTCGTGCTGGTCGCCGGGCTCGGCGTGCTCGGGCTGCTCGGCG
The DNA here is from genome assembly GCF_037034245.1 of Streptomyces sp. CA2R106. Taxonomy (NCBI): domain Bacteria; kingdom Bacillati; phylum Actinomycetota; class Actinomycetes; order Kitasatosporales; family Streptomycetaceae; genus Streptomyces; species Streptomyces sp. CA2R106. The sequence continues at coordinate 69,753 of NZ_JBAGKC010000030.1, read as the reverse complement.
TGGCCAGGCTCGTCCCCGACCTGCCCCGGCCCGAGGGCGTACGGCTGCGGCACGAGGTCGCGGTGCTGCGCGAACCGCAGGTGCTGCTCGCCATGGCGATGACCGTGCTCGGCTTCGGCGGCGTCTTCGCCGCCATCACCTACCTCGCGCCGATGATGACCGACGTCACCGGCTACGCCGACGGCTCCGTGACCTGGCTGCTGGTGCTCCTCGGGCTGGGCATGGTCACCGGGAACCTGGTCGGCGGCCGGTTCGCCGACCGGCACCTGATGCCGATGCTGCTCACCGCGCTGGCCGCGCTCGGCGCCGTCCTGGCCGCCTTCACGCTCACCGCGCACGACAAGACCGCGGCCGCGGTGACCGTCTTCCTGATCGGCGTGCTCGGCTTCGCCACGGTTTCGCCGCTCCAGAAGCGGGTGCTCGACCAGGCCGCGGGCGCACCCACCCTCGCCTCTGCGCTGAACATCGGCGCCTTCAACCTCGGCAACGCCATCGCCGCCTGGCTCGGCGGGCTGGTCATCTCCGCCGGCCACTCCTACACCGCGGCGAACTGGGTGGGCGCGGCGCTCACCGGCGCGGCCCTGGTGCTGGCCGTGGTCTCCGCGGCGCTGGAGCGCACCGGACGGCGCTCCGCCGCCGCGGTCCAGGGCCGCACGGTGGTGAGCCGTACGGTCCCGGGCCCGGCGGCGGCCGGCGGTCAGCGCCCGGTGCGGGCCGAGACGTCCAGCGACAGCGCGGTGGAGTGCGCGGCGAACCCCAACGCCCGGTAGAGGCGCTCGGCCTCGGGCGTGGCGTGCAGGTCCACCCGGGTCACGCCGCGCGCCGCGAACCAGTCGAGCAGCGCCTCGGTGACCGCCCGGGCGTAGCCGCGGCCGCGGTGGGCGGGGTCGGTGCAGACGTTGAAGACGAAACCGAACAGGCCCGCCGGCGACGAGGGCGACGGCAGCCGCCGCTCGATGGTGCCCACCGCGCACGCGGCCAGGCCCGCCCCGCCCTCGGCGTCCACCACGAACACGCCCGTCGCGGGCTCGGGGCCGGCCAGCTGGGCGGCGAGCTGCCGCCGTGCCTCGGCCTCCCAGGGGCCCGGCCGGTCCGCGCCGGTCATCGCGGCGAACATCACGCGCCGCAGCCGGACCACCTCGGCCGCGTCCGAGGGGCGCCCGGCCCGTACGGAGGCGGTCCGGACGCCGTGCGTCCCGTCCGCCTCCTCTGCCCTGTCCACCCTGTCTGCCCTGTCCGCGCCCGCAACGGGCGCCGGCTCACCAGTCATACCGAGAATGTAGGCCGTGCGGCCGGACGCCCGGGACGGGGGAGGGCGGCCCCGCCCGGGCGGGTGGCGGCCCGGGCACCGGTACCCGCGGCCGGGTTCGGGTGCCCGCGGTCAGTCGCGGTGGTTCTCAACGCCGTAGCCCAGCGCCTGGACCACCGCCTGGACGTTCGGGTAGACCTCGTCCGGCGGCAGGGCGGCGACCCGGTCCACGAGGGCGTCCGGCGCGCTGTGGCGGTGGAGCGCGCCGAGCAGGGCGCTGCGGCGGGCCGGGTAGACGCTGCGGTCGAGGTGCCGGGCCAGGTCGTTGCGTACGTAGACGCCCTGCGGCGTCATCCCGGCGGGCGCGGCGCCTCCTCGGGCGGGGGCGGTCAGGGCCGGGTCCTGGTCGGAGGGCTGGGGCTCGGCGAGCTCCTCGTCGGCCTGTACCGCCCGGTTCGCCCGCAGCGCGTCCTGAAGTTCCCGCTTCAGCTCGTCGTCGCGGGCGAAGCCGGTCTTGTTGGTTCCCTGGTCCGTCATGCGGTGATGGCCTCCCTGGTCGATCGCCGGGCGGCGCGGTGCTGAGAGTTGCGCGCCCGGCCGGGGCTGGGCTCCATCGGGTACCCGACCGGTACGCCCCGAAACCACCCCTTCCGCTCCCGCCCTCCCGCCTCGCCGGGCGGGCCGTACGCAAGCCACCCGGCCCCGCCCGGGGCAGGTCCGGGCGGGGCCGAGGGCGTGCGCGGGCCGCGGTCCTCACGGGGTGCGGCGTCGCCGGGGGGATCAGCGGCGGCTCAGCTGTGCTTCCAGGTCACCGAGAAGTTCTCGCTGCTGCTCAGCGACGAGGTGCTGGCCTTCGTGGTGCTGCCCGAGACCATGTTGATCTGGTCGGGGGAGAAGTTGCCGATCGGCTGGCCGTTGGCGGTGGCGCCGGTGAAGGACGCGGTGCCGAAGTTCGACAGCGGCAGCACGCCGCTGGAGCTGGAGGGCGCCTCGGCGATGATCTCGGCGGACGCGTTCGACAGGCCGCTCTGCGTCTTCGTGGTGGTCTTCGTCCACCCCTGCGTGGTGTCGGACAGCTTGAGCGTGTAGGTGGTGCCGCTGACGCTGACCGTCGAGGTGAAGTGGTCGCCGGCCTTGACCGTGTTGCTGTAGTTCACCGGGTAGGCCGGGTACATCTCGTACCACGCGTAGTACTCGGCGGTGCCGCCGTAGCAGTCGCCCTCGCTGCCGGTCTGCTCCACGGAGTTGCTGCCGTCGCCGTCCAGGCCGATCCAGAACGACGAGTACGTCGTCGAACTGGAGCAGCTGACCGCGGGCTGCACCCAACTGGACGAGACGCTGGTGAAGGTCTGTCCGGTGGCCGCGTAACCGGCCCAGTTGGAGCTGCTGCTGTGCTCGATCCGGCCGTCGGGGCCGATGAGGCGGTGGCTGCCGACCGGTGCCTGGAAGACCGTGGGGGCGGCGCTGGCCACGGCCGGTGCGGTGGCGAGGGCCGACAGGACCGCCGCGCTGACGGCTGTTGCGGCGGTGAAGCGCTTCGTTGCCGACATGCTGCTCCTTCTCGCGGGTCTCGCGGTACGGGCGTTGACTGGCGGCGGTCAGTGGGGTGCGCGTGCCGCCAGTGATTGACAGTGTGCAGACAATCACTGGTGGTGTGGCACTGGTTCGTGCCAACGATCGGCAAAGACCGCGCCAAGTACCCCGAGGTGAACGGGGTGTTCGACGCCAAACCGGGCAACTCGCCGCACCGGCGCGCGAAAAGCGGCGCGCAGGCGGATGTCATCGCTCCGCTTGTGCGCCGCCCTCGCTGCCGTCCGACCAGGTGTCAGGCCAGGCGTCAGGCCATGTCGTCCAGCGGGCGCAGCTCGTCGGCGTACGACACCGAGGTGCGCCGCAGGATGCCGGTGCGGCTGACGGTGTACTGGCCCATCCTCCACAGCGGCGGCGAGTACGCGTGGATCGACACGCTCCCGGCGTCCAGCCCGGTCAGCCGGTGGATGTGGTCGGGGCCGAAGCAGTAGACCTGCCCGGCCGGGACCTCGGTGGCCAGGCTCGGCACGCCCACCGCGAGGTTGTGCTCGACCAGGGCGCCCTGGGTGACCGCGACGGCGCCGGAGGATATGTCGTGGTCGTGCCAGCCGGTGTCGTTGCTCGGCGTCCAGCACAGCACCCAGACGTCCACATGGGCGTCGCGGTGCAGCGAGACGTAGTGGCGCCGGTCGTCGGAGAAGAGCACATGGCGGCGCCACAGCGCGGGGTCGGCCGCCACGGAGCAGGCGAGCTCGAGGAGTTCGCGCTTGTCGAGGTCGCGGCCGGGCAGCGTGTCGAGGCCGATCGACGGCGACACGCCGAGCCAGGGCTCGGCACGCTTGACCGGGGCGGTGTCCTGGTCCTCGGGCGACGGCAGGGACGACGGCGGAGCGGTCACGGACTGATCCCTTCGAGTAGGTGCAGCGGGTTGGCGACGCGGACGGCGTACTCCGCCGCCGCGCCCAGTCGGGGGTCGGCCGCCGTGGCGTACGGGCGGTCGCTGCCGAGGACGAGCGCGTCGATGCCCAGCACGCGGACCACGGCGTCCAGCGCCTGGCGGCCATAGGAGGAGGTGTCCACGAAGACGCCCGGGTCCAGGCGCAGCGGGCCGCCCCCGCGCATGGCCGCCCGCTCGTGGTGCACCGGGGCGAGGCCGGCCGCGGCGGCGAAGCAGATCCGCAGCCGCGGGAGGAGGGCGCGCCCGGCGGTGTGCCAGGCCCACCACGCCGCCTGGAGCTGGGCGGTGTAGCCGACCACGGCCGCCCACCAGGCGGGCAGCGGCTCGGCGGCGGCGGACGCGGAGGCCGGTGCCGGCTCGGGTCCGGGGTGGACCAGGACGGGCTTGCCCGCCGCCTCGGCCACCGCGAGCAGCGGCGCGAGGCGCTCCAGCGCCCGGGGCGTGGCCATCGCGCCGGCCGGCACCTGGAGCCCGACCAGGCCGCGGGCCGCGGGGCCCGCGGCCATGGGGGCCGCCGAACCACCGGGCGGGGCCGGGTCGTCGAGCAGAGCCGCCAGCGCCCGCGGGTCGGGCGCGGTCAGTTGCGCCGACGCCCAGCCGGTGAACGGCTCCGGCAACTCCCGGACCCCCGCGTGCCAGGCGTCCAGCAGCGGAGCGGCCTCCTCGGGCGGTAGCAGTTCGATGCCCAGCGGGCTCGACAGCGACACCGCCACCCGCCGCAGTCCCGGGTCCAGGCGTGCCCGCAGCGCCGGGTCGTGGTCCTCGGGCCGCACCTCGTACGGCGGTTCGCCGGCCAGGTGGAGCGTCCAGCCGTCCAGGCGCGGCGGCCGGGAGCGGGCGCGCAGCAACTCGACGAACCCGGCGGGCCACAGGTGCTGGTGCACATCGGTGGGCCCGGGGGCACCGGGAGCACCGGGGGCACCGGGAGCGTCGGCCGGTGCGGCGGGGACGGCGGAGCACGCGGGGTCGGGAGTGCCGCCGGGGGAGCGACCGTAGCCGGACAATACCCTCCTCACGTCGACTGATGCGCTTCAGTTAAGCGCCTCAGTGAAGCGCTTAACTCCACGCGCCGTCAAGTGCGCCCCCTAGACTGGACGCGTGCCGCAACGACCAGCGAGGGTCACCCAGCGCGATCTCGCCGAGGAGACCGGGCTCTCCACCGCCACGGTGTCCTACGCGCTGCGTGGGATGCAGGTGCCCCCCGAGACCCAGCAGCGGGTGCGCGAGGCCGCCGAACGGCTCGGCTACCAGGCCGACCCGATCGCCCGCGCCCTCGCCTCCGGCCGCACCGGCTACATCGGCGTGCTCTGCCGCTCCCTGACCGACGTGTGGCAGCAGGCCACCGCCGCCGCGCTCGGCCGCAAACTGCTCGGCGACGGCCGGCACGCCCTCATCGTGGACGCCTCCAACGACCCCGCGCTGGAGGCCACTCTCGCCTCCCAACTCGCCGACCAGCGGGTGGACGCGCTCATCGTGCTGCCGGTGGACCCGGCCGCCGCGCACTGGGCGGAGGTCGCCGAGCGGACCGTGCTGATCTCCATCGGCGACGGGCTGCCGGGCGCCGCCGCCCACGCCGAGGTCGTCTTCGACAACGAAGCCGGCCTCACCGACGCGCTCCACGGCCTGGCCGCCGCCGGGCACCGCCGGATCGCGGTGCTGACGCCCGGCGGGCTGACCACCCCCGACCGCCCCGCCGAGACCGTGGCCGAGCAGGTGGCCCGCCGGCTCGGCCTGCACGTCACGCTGCACCGCTCCCCGCACGACCTGGACGGCGCCGCCGCGATCGCCCGCGCGGTGCTGACCGGCCAGGACCCGCCGACCGCCTTCCTGTGCATGGCCGACTCGATGGCCTACGGCGTCTACGCGGGCGCCCGCGAGCTGGGCATGGAGGTGCCTGCCGACATCTCGGTCGTCGGGTACGACGACCACCCGCTCTCCCGCCTGCTGACCCCGCCGCTGTCCACCTACCGCTGGCCGGTGGAACTCCTGGTGGACCTGGTGGTCGAGCGCACCGTCAAGGCGATCGCCTCCGGCCGCCGCAGCCGGCGCCGGGTGCTGCCCCCGGCCGCCCAGCCGCGCGGCTCGGTCGCACCGCCCCGGACCCCGCACAGCTGAGGGCGGCCGCGGCTGAGGGAGACCGCGTGCGCCCGCCGCACGCCCCCGCGCCCGAACGGGCCCGGCCCGCGCGGCCGCCCGACGCGCGCGGGCGGCCGCGCCCGGCTCACCGGGCCGTCACCGCCACCGTCGCGGTGCCGGTGATCCCGCCCGCCGTGACGCTGATCCGCGCCGTGCCCGCGCGGTGGCCGGTCACCTCGCCGGTGGCCGCGTCCACCGTCGCGACACGCGGGTCCGAGCTGGCCCAGCGGCGCGAGACCGGGTCCGTGACCGGGACCTGAAGCGCCGTCAGGTCGTCGCCGGCTATCGACGTGCCGGTCGCCGTCAGCTGCTCCTTGCCGCCGACCGCCAGCGACGGCGCGGGCGCGGACACCGCGACCGAGGCGAGCAGCGGCTGCACCGCGAACTGCACGGTGCCGTCCGGCAGGACATGGAACAGCCCGTAGTTGAAGAACCCGCCCTCGTCGGGTGTCGCGTACGGCGGGGTGCCCAGGTCGGCGACCACGAAGTTCGGCACCCCGTCCGGCCCGTCGGTGCCGTCCGGCTCGCGCAGGTCCTCCGCGAAGCCGCGCGCGTGCCCGAACATCATCAGCACGTGCACCGCCGGATGGGTGCGCTGGTACCGCCGCACCAGCGTCTCGTACATCTGCGCCTCCCACCGGTCGGTGAACTGGCTGTCCGCCCGCGGGTGCGGGTCATAGGCGGGCGTGTGGGTGACGACGACCGCGACCTTGCTGGTGTTCTCGGTCAGCTGCCGGGCCAGCCACTGGTACTGCGACCCGCCTTCGTCGGGCACCTGGTAGGCGTCGGAGGCGGTGATGCCGATGTGCCCGCTGTCGGTCACGATCATCCGCGCCGCGCCCGCGTCGTACGCGTAGTGCGTCGGGCCGAAGACGCTGGTGAAGTCGCCGTTCTCCGGGTCGGCGCCCTGGGTGATCTCGTGGTTGCCGACCGCGTCCCGGTAGGGCACGCCGAGGCCGTCGAGCAGGGTGCGCAGGTTCGTCAGGTCGCCGGTCGTCCCGTTGTCGGACATGTCGCCGAGCGCCTGCACCTGTTGGGGCCGGGCGGCGGCAGGCAGCGCCCCGAAAAGGCCGGGCAGCGACTTCAGGGCCACCGTGCCCGTCGCCCCGGGCGTGGCCGCGGTGGTGTGCGCGTCGTCGAACGCGGCGACCGTGGTGCCGCCGGGCCGGAAGGACGACACGTCGGTGAACCGGAGCCAGGACGGGTTCTTCGGGATGGCGGTGTACGCGGCCGTCTTCGGCGGGCGCGGCGAGTACAGCGCCTCGAGGTCCGCGAGGTGGACGTCACCGGTCAGGTCCGCGCCCGGCTTGATCGTCACCAGCCCCAGGTAGTTGATCCGCAGCGGGTACTGAAGGCCCTGCGGCAGTTTCGCCACCACGTACTGCCAGCCGTCGAAGGTGATGCCGGTCGGGTAGAAACTGGTCGGCTGGTTGCTCGCCTGCCAGATGCCCACGTTGAGGGTGACGATGCCCGGCGTGAGCCCGTCGCCGGGGCGCGAGGCGAGGTCGGCGTTGCCCTTCACCCACACGCCGAGCCCGATCGGCGCCTGGTCGCCGCCCCGCAGCGGGATCTGCTCGCTGTCCGGGTCGTTGAGGTAGACGCTCAGGTCGTAGGTGCCGGTCTTGTCCGGATAGGTGTAGTGCACGTCCATGGAGCCGCGGTCACCCGGCGCCGCGGTGGTGGCGGAGTCCAGGGAGATGCTGCCGTTGGTGGTGGAGTGCGGCCCCGGGCTGGGCACCTTGCGCGGGTAGACGTTCATGTAGTCGCTGGTCACCGACCACTTGGACAGGTCGGTGAGCGGGTCCACCGGGACCGTGGTGGAGCCGACCGCCAGCGACGCGGTGGCCTTGGTGCCGCCCGCGGCGGCCGTGACGGTGGCCAGTCCGGTGCCGGCGGACGCCGCCGTGAAGGTGCCGTCGGCGCCGACCGCGCCCAACTCCGGCTTGTCCACGGACCAGGTGACGGCCGACGGCGGCAGGCTGACTCTCGCACCGCCGCTCGCGGTCGCCGTCGCCGCCAGTGCCTGCGATGCTCCGTTGCCGAGGTCGGCCTGCGCCGGTGTCACCGCCAGCGTGTGCAGGGCGCCGACCACCGACAGCGGCACGGAGGAGGCGACACGGCCCGAGCGGATGTGCAGGGTGCCGCGGCCGGGCCGGCCGGCGAAGGCCAGCGTGGTGCCGTGCACCGTGGCGAGGCCCGGCGGGCTGACGCTCAGGAAGACCGGGTCCGCCGCCGGGTTGTCCGCCGTGTCCAGCGCGTAGGCGGGCACGTCCACGGAAGTGCCGGCCAGCGCCGTCAGCGGCTTGCCGCCATTCACCACCGCGTGCGCCGCGGGACCGGCCGCCGCCTCCCGGCTGTAGAGGAACAGGCCGTTGGCGACGGGCCGTTCGTGGCCGTCCGACGGCGTGTTGAGCACCGACGCCCGGTCCTGCCCGGGGAGCCTTCCGACCATCTGGGTCGAGCCGCCCCCGTCGAAGAGGATCGCGTCATAGGCGCCGTGCTGCATCATCCAGCCGGCCAACTGGGGCCGGGTCAGGCCCTGCGCGACGCTCTCGGCCTGGTGGCCGTCGAAGGCCGCGAAGATCGCGTGCCTGCCGTCCTTGGTCACGCCGACCGCCGTCACCGGGTTGTCGACGTTGTTGTCGCCGCCGGCCTGGAGCGGCACCGCGCGCTGACCATCCTTCACCAGGACCGCGCCGCCGCTCAGCGCCTGCACCACATCGCTGTCCGGCCCCAGCGTGTCCGTGGTCGCGACCTCGTCGCCCGCGTGGACATGGGCGGCCAGCCAGTCCCCGTACGCGGCCGAGCCGACCAGGTCCTCCTGGCCGTCGGCGAGTTGGGGCAGGTCGGTGACGCCGCTGCGCACCGTGTCCACCGTCAGCGTGGCACCGTCGGCGCCGAGCCGGCCGGTGACGACGGTGGCCGCCGCGATGGACGCCGGGCCCAGGTCGGGTGTGACCCGCAGCAGCGCGCCCGCGCCGAGGTCGTCCACCGCGTTGACCCCGGTGAGCGCGGTGCTCGCCGCGCTGGTCCGGTCGGTGAGGGTGCCGGTGTACGTCTCGGTGCCGATGCCGATGCTCCCGTCGCGGCGGACCCAGAAGTCCGCCGGGCGGCTCGGCTCGGGGCTCTTCAGCAGCCGCCCGTCGCGCACCACCATGCCCTCGGGCCGGCCGCTGGCGTTGATCTCGAAGAAGTCGCCGTTGATCCCCGCGACCGCGCCGGTGCGCCGCGCCATCGAGGAGGGCACCTCGTCGGACGGGTCGGTGAGGCGGTCGTGCGACTCCACCACGCCGAGCCGTACGTTCCGGTCGGTCAGCGACACGTCGAGGACCTGCGCGCGCTGCGCCCCGCCGACCGTTTGCAGCGTGTCGGAGTAGTGGTCCACCCCGTGGGTCAGGGTGCTGGGCGCGGTCGTCTTCTCGTCGACCACCAGCGGCCACTGGTCGGGGGTGGGCGGCAGCCAGGACGACGCGGCGCCGTCCGCGCGGGTGCTGGCCGCGGCGGTCGCGGGGCTGCCGCCTGCCGCGAGCAGCGTGGCGCACACGGCGGCCGCCACCAGCGCGGCCAGGGTCCGTGCCGCGCGTCTCGGGCGGCGTGGGCGGTTCAGGAACTGGGCCATGAGTCCTCCGGGCGGGCCTGCCGCCGGCCCGCCCGGACCATGGCGGCCCGGCGGTCCCGGCCGTCGCGGCCTGTCGTACGGGAACGGTGCGGTGGTGCGCCATGCAGTGTGGACGGCCCGGGCCGCATCCGGACGTCGGTGAGCCGACGGGAGGATGAGCAGCAGGAGCCGGAGCGCGCCACACGTGGCGAACCCGGGCACATTATGGCCCCGTGGCCGCAGAAATTGTCCGTGCACCGCCAACTCGGTAGGGGTGGGTGCGGCCGAACTCCCTTGGCACGCCCGGCTCCACCGGGGCGGCCGCGTCTTCGCCTCCGACGCCCCGGGCGCGGCGCGCGCGGGCCCGCGGACCGGGGGAGCGCCCCTCGCCCCGGCCGGACGGGCCCTCTCCCCGACCTCGGCCTGCCCCGACTCGACTGGTGACGTTCCGTATCGCATCTCATCGCTCTGTGTCATGGCTCCACGATGACGCATGACCGGGGCGTCCCGCGCAATGCCACCCGTCCGGCTGTGGACAACTCCCGCGAGGCCCCCGCCCGTGAAGGTTCCGCCCCCTGAATCCGCGCCGGAAACCGCGTCGCCGCAGGTCCCGAACGCCGCCTTTGGCGTAGGCCATTGGCGTTCGCCGGAGCCCTTCCGGGCCGTGGCGGGAAGGGCGTACCGTCCCGACGGTGTCATGAACGCTGCACAAATCCCGCGCCCCCACACCCACGGGAAGAGGCACCCATGGACGCACCACGCAGCCTGCCCGTCCGCCGCCGCACGGTGCTGGCCGCCGCGGGCGCCGCCGTGGCAGCCGCCTCGGCCGGCGCCACGAGCGCCGCGGCAGCCGGGCGGACCCGCGACCGAACATCCGCCGCCCCCACCGCGCTGACCGCCCGTCAGACCGCGGGCCAGCGGGTGATCTACTCCTACCCCGGGCTCACCGTGCCGAGCGCCCTGCTGGCCACGATCAGCGCCGGCGAGGCAGCCGGAGTGATCTTCTTCGGTGAGAACATCTCCAGCGCGAGCCAGATCGCCTCCGTCGTGCAGCAGTTGGCGGCGGCCAACGCGGCGAGCCCGGTCAAGGCGCCGCTGCTGCTGATGACCGACCAGGAGGGCGGCGAGGTACGCCGCCTGCCCGGCGCCCCCGCGCTGTCGGAGAAGCAGGTCGGCGAGGCCGCGCAGCCGCAGACCGCAGCCACCCAGGCCGGCACCGGCGCCGGCACGAACCTCGCCGGCGTCGGGATGAACGTCAACCTCGCGCCCGTGCTCGACGTCTACTACACGGCCGGCAACTTCGTCGACAAGTACCAGCGCTCCTACAGCAGCAGCGCGAGCACCGTCTCCACCCTCGGCAAGGCGTTTATCACCGCCCAGCAGGCCACCGGCGTCGCCGCCACCGCCAAGCACTTCCCCGGCCTCGGCGCCGCCACCGCAGCCCAGGACACCGACGCCGGCCCCGTCACCCTCACCCAGAGCCTGTCCAAGCTGCGCGGCGTGGACGAACTCCCGTACCAGGCCGCGATCGCCGCCGGCGTCCGACTCGTCATGGTCTCCTGGGCCGTCTACCCCGCGCTCGACGCGACCGCACCCGCGGGCCTGTCCGCCACCGTGGTCCAGCAGGAGCTCCGCGGCCGGCTCGGCTACACCGGCGTGACCGTCACCGACGCCCTGGAAGCCGGTGCGATCAGCGCCTCCTACGACACCGCGCAGCGCGCCCTGCTCGCCGCGGGCGCCGGGATGGACCTGCTGCTGTGCTCCGCCCGCGACACCTCCCAAGGCGACGACGCCGCACAGGCCCTCGCCGGCGCCTACACCAGCGGCCAACTCCCCGCCGCCGCCTTCGACGCGGCGGTCCAGCGCGTCACCGCGCTGCGCACCTCCCTATCCTGAAACCGGGGCCGCTTCCCGCGCCCCACCCGAGGAAGCGAGGTGGCGACCACGCCCGACGATCAGCTGCCCGACCCGGTCCAGTCCGGCCCGGTCCAGCCCGCTCCGCTCAAGCCCGACCCGCTCCAGCCCTCCGCCCGATCGGACCCGCACTCCCACCCGCACCCGGCCCACCCCCTCCTCTCCCTTCTCCCGGCCCCCTTCTGGCATGTCCCCTACGCCGGCGCCCGCCACCCCGGCTCCGCGGCCGTCGCGGCGCTGCCCGGCCTCGCCGCCGGCGCCAACTGCCAGCTGTACGCCTACGCGGTGCTCGCCCACTTCGGCCGCTCCCTGCCCGCCCTGCGCTCCAGCGACCTGTGGGAGGACACCCGGCACACCGTCCAAGCAGCGGCGGCCCGCCCCCTCGACCTGCTGCTGTTCAACAAGGACGGCGACGCGTACGGCGCCCACGTCGGCGTCTGGGTGGGCGACGGGCAGGTCCTCCACCTGTGTGCGGAGGTCGGGCGACCCGCGGTGTGGGGAACGGCCGACTTCGCCGCGCGCGAACGCTACCGCTTCCTCGTCGGCGTCAAACGGCTCCGCGCGGCATGATGAGCCGATGAGCGACGACATCGCGGTACGCCGTCTCGACCTGGGGTACTTCGTCCGTCCCGCGGTCGAGACCGGCGGCCGGGAACCACGCGTCGAGCCGGTACTGGCCTACCTCGTCCGCCACGAGGCCGGGCTGCTGCTGTTCGACACCGGCATCGGCGCCGCCGACCCGGAGACCGAGGCCCACTACCGGCCCCGGCGCCGGGAGCTGGCGGCCGCGCTCGCGGACGCGGGGGCCGGTCTCGCGGACGTGGCGCTGGTGGCCAACTGCCACCTGCACTTCGACCACTGCGGCGGGAACCCCTCGCTGGGCCGTACGCCGATCCTCGTCCAGGCGTCCGAACTGGCCGCTGCGCGCGGCGGGGACTACACGTTCGGCGAACTGGTGGACTTCCCCGGCGTGCGCTACGAGGAGTTCACCGGCGAGGCCGAGGTGTGGCCCGGCGTGTGGATCGTGCCGACCCCGGGGCACACCGAGGGCCACCAGTCGCTGGTGGTGCGCCGACGCGACGGCACCGTGGTGCTGGCCGGCCAGGCGAACGACTTCGCCTCCCACTTCACCGCCGGCCACCTCGCCCGTCAGGCCGCGCTCGACGGCGTACCGCCCCCACTGCCCTCCTACCGCCCCTGGCTGGACCGGCTCGCCGACTTCGACCCCCGCCGCGTGCTGTTCGCGCACGACGCCGCCGTATGGGAGCCGACCCGCCCGGGCCCGGCCTCGGACGGGTGAGCGATCGGCACCGCGCGTCAGGACCCCGCGGTCCGGCCGGGCCGCGTCACCCGCGTACCGGGCTGGTGGAGTTGCGGACGACCAGTTCGGGGGCGTGCAGGAACTCGCTGGGCGTGGAGCTCTCGCCGGTGATCTGGTTGACGAGGAGGGCGACGGCGGCGCGGGACATGGCTTCGATGGGTTGGCGCAGGGTGGTGAGGGGTGGGTCGGTGTAGTTCATGAAGGCGGAGTCGTCGTAGCCGATGACGGAGAGGTCGGCGGGGACGGTGAGTCCTTTGCGGCGGGCGGCGCGGGTGGCGCCGAGGGCGAGGACGTCGCTGCCGCAGATGAGGGCGGTGATGTCGTGGGTGAGGAGTTCGGCGGCGACGGCTTGTCCGCCTTCGAAGGAGAACATGGCGTGTCCGACGGGGTGGGTGGTGGGTGCGCCGGGGGAGCCTCCGGTGGGGCTGCCGGTGAGGGCCCGGAAGGCGGCGGCCTTGCGGCGGGACGGGGTGTGGTGGGCGGGGCCGACCATGAGGCCGATGCGGGTGTGGCCCAGTGCGGTGAGGTGTGCGTACGCCTGCTGCACCGCGGACACGTCGTCGGTGGACACCTGGGGGAAGCCGGCGGTGGGCCCCGTGCGCGGTCCGGAGTGGTCGATGGCGGCGTTGAGCAGGACGACGGGGACGTCCCGCCGGAGCAGGGCGTCGTAGTCCTCCGCGCTCATGCCGCCGCAGAAGATGACGCCGGAGACCTGCTGGTCGAGCAGCATGCTGACGTATTCGGCCTCGGTGAGGCCGCCGGCGGTGCGGGTGCACAGGACGGGGGTGAAGCCGAGTTGGACGAGGGCGCCGCCGGCGACTTCGGCGAGGGCGGGGAAGATGGGGTTCTGGAGTTCGGGCAGGACCAGGCCCACCAGTCGTGCGCGTACCCCGCGCAGTTGGGTGGGCCGCTCGTAGCCGAGCACGTCGACGGCGGTGAGGACCGCCTGCCGGGTCGCATCCGACACCCCGGGTTTGCCGTTGAGGACGCGGCTGACCGTCGCCTGGCTGACGCCCACCCGACGGGCCACCTCGGAAAGTCTACGAGCCATGGGGCATCACTCCGTGCGTGTCGGTCGTGGGTCGTGGGCCGGGACGAAGGGGCCGCCCGGTGCGGGGCGTTCGGGGCCGGGCGGCCGCTTCGCGGGGAATGCGCGGGGGAATGGGGGAAATACGGTCAGGGCCGGCGCAGCCAGACGGTCGTGTCGGGCGGCAGGTGGCCGGTCGCCGGGTCGAAGTCCACGTCGCTGGCCAGGAGCAGGTGGGCGTCCGGCGGCAGCGGCGCGGGGGCGGGGGAGAGGTTGGCGAGGCAGACGAAGCCGTCGGCGCGGGTGAAGGCGAGGACGGCGGGATCGTCGACGGGGAGCCACCGGAAGTCGAGGGTGCGCAGGCCCGGTTCGCCGCGGCGCAGTGTGAGGGCGGTGCGGTAGAAGGTGAGCATGGACCCGGGCCGGCCGTCCTGGGCCTCGGCGGTGCAGGAGGCCCACTGCGCGGGCTGGGGCAGCCAGGGTGCGGCCTGGGCGGTGTCGGGGCTGAAGCCGAACGGGGGCCGGTCGCCGGACCACGGTAGCGGGACGCGGCAGCCGTCACGGCCGACGTCGGTGCCGCCGGTGCGGTGGAAGATCGGGTCCTGCCGCAGGTCGTCGGGGATCTCCTCGACCTCCCACAGGCCGAGTTCCTCGCCCTGGTAGATGTAGTGGCCGCCGGGCAGCGCGAGCGCGAGCAGGAGGGCCGCGCGGGCGCGCCGGGTGCCGAGCGCGAGGTCGGTGGGGGTGCGGTGCTGGCGCAGGGCGTGGCCGAAGGAGGAGTCGGCCCGGCCGTAGCGGGTGACGTGCCGGGTGACGTCGTGGTTGGACAGCACCCAGGTGGGACTGGCGCCGACCGAGGCGTGGGAGCTGAGCGTGGCGTCGATGACGGTGCGCAGGGCGGCCGGGTCCCAGGGGCTGTTGAGGTAGTCGAAGTTGAACGCGGTGTGCATCTCGTCGGGCCGCAGGTAGTGGGCGAAGCGGACCGGGTCGGCGAGCCAGACCTCGCCGATCAGCGCGCGCAGCGGGGAGTAGGTCTCGGCCAGGGCGCGCCAGGAGCGGTAGATGCCGTGGACGTCGTCCCGGTCGATGTAGGGGTGCGGCAGCGGCGGGGCGGCCGGGTCGAAGTCGGGCAGGGCCGGGTCCTTGGCGGGCATGGTGGCGGAGTCGATGCGCACGCCGTCGGCGCCGCGGTCGAACCAGAACCGCAGGACGCTCTCGTGCTCCTCGCGCACCTTGGTGTTGTTCCAGTTCAGGTCCGGCTGCTCGGGGGCGAACAGGTGCAGGTACCACTCGCCGGGGGTGCCGTCGGGGTTGGTGGTGCGGGTCCAGGCCGGTCCGCCGAAGACCGACTGCCAGTCGTTGGGCGGCAGCTCGCCCGCCGGGCCGCGGCCGGGCCGGAACCAGAACAGGTCGCGGGCCTCGGCGCCGGGACCGCAGGCCAGCGCCTCGCGGAACCAGGGGTGCCGGTCGGAGACGTGGTTGGGCACGATGTCCACGACGATCTTCAGGCCGAAGGCGTGGGCCTCGGCGATCAGGGCCTCGGCGTCGGCCAGGGTGCCGAACGCGGGGTCGATCCGGCGGTAGTCGGCGACGTCGTAGCCGGCGTCGGCCTGCGGGGAGGCGTACCAGGGGCTGAACCACAGGGCGTCCACACCCAGGCCGGCCAGGTAGGGCAGGCGCTCGCGCACACCGGTCAGGTCGCCGACGCCGTCCCCGTCGGAGTCGGCGAAGGAGCGGGGGTAGACCTGGTAGATGACGGCGTCCCGCCACCACGGGGACTGCTGGGCGGCGGTGTCGTTCGCTGTGGCCACGGGGGCTGGCTCCTTGGATGAGAGGACGTGCGCCGTTCGCGGGCGCGGCGGGGCGGGCCCGGCCGCGGCGGCCGGGCCTGGCGGGGTCGGCTGGGCCCCGGGCGTGTCGGTTCGGCTGGGGGCCGGTACGCCGGCGGCGGGTCGTACCGTCCGGCGGGTCTCAGCCCTTGAGGGCGCCGGCGGACAGGCCGCCGAGGATGTGCCGTTGGAAGAAGAGGAAAAGCACGATCATGGGGACGGCCGCGATGGCCAGCCCGGCGATCATCTCGGTCGGCGGGACCTGCGTGGTGGAGGTCGACAGCCGGTGCAGGGCGACGGAGAGCGTCTGCTTGTCCGGGTCCTGGAGCACCAGCAGAGGCCACAGGAAGTCCTTCCACATCCCGACGACCGAGAAGATGGAGATCACCGCGAGGACCGGGCGGGACAGCGGCAGCACCACGCGCAGCAGCACCTGGAGCCGGCCGGCGCCGTCGATGGCGGCGGCGTCGAGGATGTCGCCGGGGATCTGGTCGAAGAAGCGCCGCAGCACGTAGATGTTGAAGGCGTTGGCCGCGCCCGGCAGCCACAGCCCCCAGGGCGAGTTGAGGAGGCTGACGTGCAGGATCGGCAGGTCGGTCACCGTCAGGTACGCGGGCACCAGGAGCGCCGCGGCCGGCAGCATCAGGCTGGCCAGCATCCCCGCGAAGACCACCTTCCCGAAGGCCGGGCGCAGCTTGGACAGCGCGTAGGCGGCGCAGACGTCGACCGCGATCTGGATGAACCAGCCGCCGACCGCGTAGTAGACGGTGTTGAGGAAGAAGTGCGCGATGTCCATCTGCGTCCAGGCGTCGTGGTAGGCGGCGAGGTGGACGGACTTCGGCAACAGGGTGGGCGTCTGGGCGGCGAACTGCTTGGGGGTCTCCAGTGCGGACGAGGCCATCCAGTACAGCGGGAACAGGAAGGCCGCGCAGAAGACCAGCACGGTCACGGTCAGCACGGCGAAGTACACGCGCCGGTTGCGGGGGCGGGCGAGCTCCTGGTCGGAGAGCAGGCTGCGGGTCGCCGGCGAGGAAGGCGTGGTCGTGGACATGGGGTGGGTTCCTTCCCCGGGTGTCAGTCGGCGTCTCGGGTCAGCCGCAGATAGAGCGCGGCGAAGACCCCGAGGACGGCGAAGAGCAGCACGCTCATGGCCGCGGCCAAGCCGAAGTCGTTGTTGACGGCGAAGGCGTAGCGGTAGATCAGCGTCATCACGGTGATCGTGGACGGGTCGGTGAAGCCGGTCATCTGGAACGGCTCGATGAACACCTGCATCGTGGCGATGATCTGCAGGAGGAGCAGGACCAGCATGATGAACCGCATCTGCGGCAGCGTGACGAACCGCAGCCGGGCCCAGATGCCGGCGCCGTCCAGTTCGGCCGCCTCGAACAGCTCCCCGGGGATCGACTGCAGAGCGGCCAGGTACATCAGCGTGGCCCCGCCCATGTTGGCCCAGGTCGAGACCAGCACCAGGGAGATCATCGCGGTGTGCGGGGACTGCACCCACTGCGAGGTGGGCAGGTGCGCCCCGCGCAGGACGGTGTTGAACAGGCCCTGGCCCGGGTCGTAGAAGTACTGCCACAGCATGACGCTGACGATCGGCGGCAGCATCACCGGCAGGTAGACCGCCACCCGGAAGAAGCCCTTGAAGTGCCGCAGCTCGTTGAGCAGGACCGCGATCACGAACGGCACCGCGTACCCCAGCACCAGCGCCAGGCCGGTGAACTCGGCGGTGTTCTTCCACGCCGTCCAGAACAGCGGGTCGGCGAACAGGTGGCGGTAGTTGGTCAGCCCCACCCACTGCGGGTCGGTGATCAGGTTGTCCTGCTGGAAGCTGAGGATCACCCCGCGCACCAGCGGGTACCAGGAGAAGTACGCGAAGCACAGGATGCCGGCGGCGAGGAAGGCGTAGGCCATCGCGTTGTCGGCGATCCGCCGCCGCAACCGCGAGCCGCGCACCGTGCGCGGGTCGGGGCGTACATGGGGACGCGCGTCGGGACGGTGCGGCGCCAGGGACGTCGCCATAGGGGTTCTCCTCGAAGCTGGATGGGTACCGGCCCGCGGCCGCCGCGACGGGGATCGACGGCGGCGGCGGGCATGCCGGGCGGGCACCGCGGCCTGGCGGCGGCGGTCCGCGGGCCGCGCGGTGCGGTCAGGGCTGCGCGCGGCCCGCGGACGAAGGGACGGAGTGGGCGGGGGCTGCCTACTGCCCGGCGAGCAGGGAGTCGACCTGCCGGGAGGCGGACGACAGCAGACCGTCGATGTCGGCGTCCTTCTGCGTGAGCACCTTGGCCATCACCGTGTCCAGCACCGCGTAGATCTGCTGGGCCTTGGGCGGCTCCAGGTTCAGCGGGACGGAGCCGGCCGCCTTCTCGAACGGGGCGTAGTTGGCCACCGGCTGGTTGGCGTACTTCTTGTCCGCCGCCGCCTTGGTCCGCTCCGCCGCCCCGGTCCAGATGTTCGGCTCGGGCAGGCCGACGGGCTGCTTGTTGGCCGCGGCGCGCTGCTGGCCCGCGGTGATCCGGTCGGGGTTCTCGTACTTGAACATCACCCACGCCAGGGCGGCCTTGATCTGCGCGGGGGAGTCCTTCGGGTTGAACATGAACCCGCCACCGCCGGCCAGCGTGCCCTTGCCGTCCGGCATCGGGCCCAGCCCGTAGTCGTTCGGGTCGCCCTTGTACTGCGAGGCGATGGTGGGGATGTTGTCGGAGGTGGCCAGGTACATGCCCAGCTTGCCCGAGCCCATCATCTGGAGCAGGTCGGCCCACTCCAGCAGTTGCCGCTGCCCCATCGAGCCGTCGGTCCAGCGCATGTCGTGCAGCTGCTGGAGGACGGCCTTGCCGGTGGCGTTGTCGAAGTCGGCCTTCCAGCTCCCGTCGCCCTGCTGCTTGGCCACGTCACCGCCGCGCGAGTACATCTCGGCGGTGAAGTGCCAGCCGCCGGTGTTGGACTTGCTGTAGTCCCCGTAGCCGACGGTGCCGTGGCCGAGGGCGGCGATCTTCTTCGCGTCCGCGCGGACCTCGTCCCAGGTGGTGGGCGGCTGGTCGGGGTCGAGGCCGGCCTGCTGGAACAGCTTGCGGTTGTAGACCAGGCCCATCGAGTAGTTGCCCTCGGGCACGCCGTAGCTGTGGCCCTGCGCGTCCTGGAAGACCTTGCGCAGCGCCGGCTTGACCTGCGCGGACGCCGGATAGTCCGTCAGGTAGTCGGTGATGTCCGCGGCCTGGTGCTTGGCGATGAGGCCGGCCGGGTCGGTGAAGTAGACGTAGAAGGCGTTCTCCAGCTGCCCGCCCGCCAGCTTGGTGGCGAAGGTCTGCGGGTCCATCTGGCCCTCGTGCGGCACCACCTTGATCTTGGGGTGCGCCTTCTCGAAGGCGGCCACGTCCTGCAGGAAGATCTTGCGGTTCACCGGGTCGGTCTTGGCCGGCATGTCGTTCACCGTGATGGTGACGCTACCGTCCTTGGACGCGGAGCCTTTCGAGGTGCTGCCGCAGCCGCTCGCGGTGAGAGCCAATGCCGCCGCCGCGGCGACGACGACGGCGATGCGGGCTCTGCTGCCCGCCGGGAAACCGGTCATGGATCGTCCCTGAAGTGGAAATGGGGAAGCAGGGGCTCTGCCTCCCCCGAGGTGACGCACAAGTTACGTGCCTCTTCACCTCATGGCAATACGTAAATGCAAAGACGCAAATCGGGGACCGCTTGATGGAACGTGTGCGCAAAAAGCTTACGAAACGGCGTGCAAAACCACGACGTGCGGTGCGGCGGTACGGCCGGGGCTCCGCCGGGGCTTCCGCCCAGGTCCCAGGGGCGTGCAGGCGGCGGCTGCCCACGGGCGGGACGGGTTCCGGCGGGGGAGCGGACGGGTCGACGGCCCGCCCGCGGAAGGGCGCGCAAGCGCGCGGCAAGAAGCGGACACCGCACCCGCGCTGTCGCCGCGCCCCGTTTTCACGCGCTTCCACCGAATTCGCCGCCCCTGCTGGGAACTCCCGCCGCGCAAACCCGAAAACGCCCGGAATATGGCGCGCGGCGGTCCGCGAATTCCGGTGGAACGTATTGCCCGGCGGTTAACGCCGCGCTACGTTGCGCGTCACCTCATTCCGCCTCCCCGATTCGGGAGACCCCTCATGCCCCACCATCCTTTCGCCGTACACCGCCGGGCGGTCGTACCGCTGCTGTCGGTCGCCGCGCTGCTGGCCGTCGTCGTCGCGCTGCTCGGCTGGCCCGGGACACCTGCGTCCGCGGCCTCGACCGGCACGACCTACCAGGCGGAGTCGGCGACGCTGTCCGGCGGCGCCAGTGTGCAGAGCGATCACACCGGGTACACCGGCAGCGGCTTCGCCGGCGGTTTCACCGACGGCAACCAGGGCTCCGCCGCAGCCACCTTCACCGTCACCACGAGCGCGGCCGGCTCCTACGTCTCCACCGTCCGCTACGCCAACGGCACCGGCTCCACCCGCACCCTGTCGGTGTACGTCGCGGGACAGAAGAAGGCCACCGTGTCCCTGCCGGCCACCGCCGACTGGAACACCTGGGCCACCGCCGACACTCCGCTGACCCTGGCCGCGGGCGCCAACTCGATCGCCTACCGCTTCGACAGCTCCGACAACGGCAACGTCAACCTCGACAACATCACCGTCACCCCTGCCGCCGCTCCCGCGGCCGGGCAGTACGAAGCGGAGTCGGCGACGCTGTCCGGCGGCGCCAGTGTGCAGAGCGACCACACCGGGTACAGCGGCAGCGGCTTCGTCGGCGGTTTCACCGACGGCAACCAGGGCTCCGCCGCAGCCACCTTCACCGTCACCGCGAGCGCGGCCGGCAGCACCCCGGTGACCCTGCGGTACGCCAACGGCACCGGCTCCACCCGCACCCTGTCGGTCTACGTCAACGGCACCAAGGCCCTCGCCACCTCCCTGGCCGCCACCGCCGACTGGGACACCTGGGCCACCCGCACCGAGAACCTCACCCTGGCCGCGGGCGCCAACTCGATCGCCTACCGCTTCGACAGCTCCGACAACGGGAACGTCAACCTCGACAACATCACCGTCGGCACCACGACCACGTCCCCGCCGACGTCCCCGGGCGGCGGCAGCGGCAGCGCCCCCGGCCAGGCGTACCAGGCCGAGACCGCGTTCTCCACCGGCGGCCCCTCGACGGCCACCGCACTGTCCGGATACACCGGCAGCGGCTACCTGACCGGCTTCACCGCCACCGGCGCGCAGACCGTCGTCGACACCTTCGCCGTGTCCGCCGGGACGTACCCGGTCGCGGTCACCTACCGCAACACCACCGGCTCGGCGCAGACCCTCTCCCTCTACCTCAACGGCGTGCGCTCCACCCAGCTCAGCCTGCCCGCCGCGAACGACTGGGCCTACGTGACGAGCCAACTGCCCCTGCGCGGCGGCCTGAACCTCGTCGGACTCCAGCACGACAGCGGCGACACCGGCGACGTGGCCATCGACAGCGTCTCCGTCGACGGCGGCACCGCCCCGGCCGCCCAGGGCGCCACCGTGCCCTGGACCGAGTACCGCGCCGCGAGCGCCGCGACCACCGGCAGCGTCCTGCCGGCCGGCCGCAACTACCCGAGCCTGGCGGCCGAGTCCACCGCGCGCAGCGCGGTGCAACTGAAGAGCACCGGGCAGTACGTCCAGATCACGCTCACCAAGCCCGCCAACTCCGTGGTGGTGCGCTACAGCATCCCCGACGGCTCCGGCACCAAGCCGCTGTCGCTGTACGCCGGCAGCACCAAGGTCACCGACCTCCAGACCACCGACGCCTTCTCCTGGCTGTACGGGGACGGCTACAACGACACCAACACCCCCGACTCCACCACCGGGCACCACTTCTACGACGAGGTCCGCTACCTCAACGCCACCACCTGGCCGGCCGGCACCGTCCTGAAGCTGCAGAAGGACGCCGCCGACACCGCCGCCTCCTACACCGTCGACGTCATCGACACCGAACTCGTCGACCCCGCCTACACGATGCCGGCCGGCTACGTCTCCGCGAGCACCTACGGCGTCACCCCCGGCAGCGGCGACGTCACCTCCGCGCTGACCAGCGCCGCGAGCCAGGCGGCCGCCGCCGGCAAGGGCCTGTGGCTGCCCGCCGGCACCTACAGCATCTCCGGCCGGGTCAACCTGGCCAACGTGTCGCTGCGCGGCGCCGGCCCCTGGTACACCACCCTCCAGTCCACCGCCCCCAACGGCGACGGCGGCCTGTTCACCACCGGTGGACGCAACCAGATCGCCGACCTGACCATCTCCGGCGACCAGACCTGGCGCAACAACAACCAGGGCGCCGCGGCCATCGAGGGCACCTTCACCGCCGGATCGCTCATCTACGACGTGTGGACCGAGCACGCCAAGGTCGGCATCTGGGCCGCCCCCGGCACCGGTCTGCTCGTCTCGGGCGTGCGGGCCCGCGACGTCTTCGCCGACGGCATCCACCTCCACGGCGGCTCCGACGGCAGCCGCGTCGAGCAGTCCTCGGTCCGCAACACCGGCGACGACAACATCGCGCTGGACACCGAGGGCGGCGACGTCACCCACTGCACGGTCTCCCACAACACGGTCCAGCTCCCGGTGCTGGCCAACGGCATCGGCGTCTACGGCGGCGGCAGCAACACCGTGGAGAACAACGCTGTCAGCGACACCGTCGTCAACGGCTCCGGCATCACCGTCACCACCTACTTCGGGCAGAACTTCTCCGGACCCACCACCGTCCGCGACAACCTCCTCCAGCGCACCGGCTCCTACCACAAGAACTGGAGCACCGACATCGGCGCGCTGTGGATCTACGCCGCCGACCAGGGCGACATTCTCCAGCCGATCTTTGTGACCGGCAACACCATCACCGACAGCACCTACCAGGCCGTCCTGCTCAGCTACGACCACAAGATCGCCGACATCACGCTCGACCACGACACCATCAACGGCGCCGGGACCTACGGCATCGACATCTACGACGTCACCGGCGCCATGACCATCAGCAACACCACCGTCACCGGCGCCTCCTCCGGCGGCCTGTACCTCGACGGATCACCCGGCTTCACCGTCACCAAGGGCGACGGGAACAGCGGGTTGTAACCCTCACCGGGGGCCCGCCGGGCGCAGGCACTCCGCCTGCGCCCGGCGGTCAGCGGGCCTTGCGTACGCGCGCGGCCCTGCGGGCCTCGGCCATCGCGCGCGCCTCCGCGGCCTTGCGGGACTCCTTCTTGGGGCGCCCCGTACCGGTGCCCAGCCCCCGGAACGGTGCCTTGCCGGTCTTCTCCCTGTCCTGCACCGGTGGACGCCTGGCGCCGGTGATGCCGGTCAG
Source organism: Streptomyces sp. CA2R106 (assembly GCF_037034245.1). Classification (NCBI taxonomy): domain Bacteria; kingdom Bacillati; phylum Actinomycetota; class Actinomycetes; order Kitasatosporales; family Streptomycetaceae; genus Streptomyces; species Streptomyces sp. CA2R106. Next base: position 46,883 of record NZ_JBAGKC010000030.1, on the reverse strand, counting down.
TGCCGCCTCGCCGGAGCGGACCTCGGTGACCGTGGGCCGGATGCCGGCGTCCGACATCATCCGGTTCACGTCCCGGCGCTGGCCGGGCGTGACCAGGGTGACCACGCTGCCGGACTCCCCGGCACGCGCCGTGCGCCCACCGCGGTGGAGGTAGTCCTTGGGGTCGGCGGGCGGGTCCACGTTGACGACGAGGTCCAGGTGCTCGATGTGGATGCCGCGGGCGGCGACGTTGGTGGCCACCAGCACGGTGATCCCGCCGTCCCTGAACTGGGCCAGCGTGTGCGTGCGCTGCGGCTGCGACTTCCCGCTGTGCAGGGCGCCCGCCCGTACACCGCTGCTCCGCAGGTGGCGGGTGAACTGGTCCACACCGTGTCGGGTGTCCAGGAACATCAGCACGCGCCCGTCGCGGGCCGCGATCTCGGTCGCCGTCGCGAGCTTGTCGGCGGGATGGACGTGCAGTACGTGGTGCTCCATCGTCGCGACGGAGCCCTCCGCCCGGTCGACCGCGGCGTGCACCGGCTCGCTCAGGTACTGCCGGACCAGCTGGTCGACGTCGCGGTCGAGCGTCGCGGAGAACAGCATCCGCTGCCCTCCGGGCGGCATCCGGTCCAGGATCTCCGTGACCTGCGGCAGGAAACCCAGGTCGCACATCTGGTCCGCCTCGTCCAGCACGGCGATCCGCACCCGGTCCAGGTGGCAGTCCCGCCGGGCCACCAGATCGGCCAGCCGTCCCGGCGTCGCCACCACGACCTCGGCACCCGCCCGCAGGGCCGCGACCTGCCGGTTCACCGACAGTCCGCCGACCACGGCCGCCGAGCGCAGCCCGACCGCCTGCGCGTAGGGGGCCAGCGCCTCGTGCACCTGCTGGGCGAGTTCCCTCGTCGGCACCAGGACCAGCGCGAGAGGGTGCTTCGGTGCGGCGCTGCGGCCCGCGGTGCGCGCGAGGAGCGCGAGCCCGAAGGCCAGGGTCTTGCCCGAGCCGGTCCGCGCGCGGCCGAGGATGTCCCGGCCGGCCAGCGCGCTCGGCAGGGTGGCCGCCTGGATCGGGAACGGTTCCCGCACCCCGCGCGCCTCCAGCACCCGCACCAGCGCGTCCGGGAGGTCCAGCTCCGCGAACGAACCTGCCGTCTGATCGGACCTGCCGGGCCCGAAGCGGCCGGCGGACGGCTGCTTCGTCGTCATGGGGTCCTGGTCCTTCCTCGTGTCGGCAGCCCCGAACCGACGGGGCCCCTTGTCCGGTGGGCTACGAGCGGCGGCGGGGTTTGCCGCGCCCGCCGCCCGTACTGCCGCTCCTGCGGGTGGGTTTCGCGCTGGAGCCGGACCCGCCGCGTGCGGGCTGCCGGCGCCCGTCCGCCGCCTTGCCAGGGCTCTTGCCCTGGGCGCCCTGTGCGGTCTGCGCGGTCCGGCCGCCCTGTGCGGTCCGGCCCGGAAGGGGACGGCCGCGGGTGCTGTTGACGGTGCGCCCGCGCACGATGCCGATGAGGTGCTCCACCAGGTCGGTCGTTTCGTCCTGCGACCAGGACAGGGCGACGCGGGACTCGGGGGCGCCCGGGACCGGCCGGTAGGTGAGGTCCCTGCGGTGGTGCAACCGGGCCAGCGATTGCGGGACGAGCAGCAGGCCCACGCCCGCAGCGACCAGTTCCACGGCGTCCGCGGTGGTGGCGGGGCGCTCTCTCGCGGGCTGCCCCGGCAGCTTCTCCCAGCTGAGGGTGGAGTCCAGCGGGTCCAGCACGATCTCGTCGGCGAGGTCGTCCACGGTCACCTCGTCGACCGCCGCGAACAGGTGGTCCTTGGGGACGACGACCACCGTCGTCTCCGTGTAGAGCGGGATCGCGCTGAGGTCCGGCCCGTCCACCGGCAGCCGGACGAATCCGGCGTCCGCGCCGGACCCGCGGTCCCGCAGCACGCCGAACGCCTCCGCGGCGGTCACCTGCACCAAGGTGAGCGGGATCTCCGGCAAGCGCTCGTTCCAGATCCGCACCCACTTGCTCGGTGTCACACCCGGAACGTATGCGAGCCGGAACGAGGAGGGTGCTTCCGAGCCTGTCACGCCACCAGGCTATCCGCTGCTGGTCAAAGGCGGCACGCACGCTCGTTATCCTTGACGGCATGACGTCGCAGCAGACCACCCAGACCATGAAGCCCGCGACGGCGGCGAAGAAGCTGGGCGTGTACCTCCCGGCCACGCCCGCCGGGTTCCAGGAGGGTGTCGTCTCCCGCGCCGAGCTGAAGGCACTCCAGACCGATCCTCCCGAGTGGCTGGTGGAACTGCGGCGCAGCGGACCGCACCCGCGGCCGGTGGTCGCCGCCAAGCTCGGCGTGTCCATCACGGGCCTGGCACGCGGCGGCGTCACCGGGGCGCTCACCACCGAGCAGATCGAGGCGCTCAAGCAGGACCAGCCGGAGTGGCTGGTCCAGGAGCGCGCCGTGCAGGCCGAGTTCCGCAGGGAAGTGGTGCGGATCAAGGAGAAGAACGCGGAGCGCGCGGCCCGTACCCACTGACCGGCGCAGCGTCGGCGGCCGGTGCGGCGCCGGCCGGCGACTCCGCGCGCAGTTCCGCGCGCGCCCGGGACGCCGCCCCGATCGCGACCGCGTCGCTGCCCAGCAGTGCTGGGACCAGCCGGATCGGACAGCCGCTGACCGGTGGTTCGGCGGCCAGGGCGGCGAGCACCATCGGCTCCAGCAGCGGCCAGGCGCGGCTGACGCCGCCGCCGATCACGACCGTGGTGACGTCGACCATGCCGGCCGTGATCAGGATCGCGCGCGCGAGGGCCGCCCCTGCCGCCTCGAACACCGCGAGCGCGTCCCGGTCGCCGGCGGCGGCCGCGGCGGCGACCCCGCGCGCGTCGGTGTCCCGTCCGGTGCGCTCGGCGTACCGCGTCGCCAGCGCGCGGCCCGAGGCGAGGGTCTCCAGGTGGCCCCGGCCGCCGCAGGAGCACAGGAGCTCGCCGAAGCCGGGGATGTGGCCGATCTCCCCGGCCGCGCCGTGCGGTCCGTCCATGAGGGCGCCGTCCACCCACAGGGCGCCGCCGACGCCGGTGCCGAGCGTCATGCCCAGCGCGTGCGACTCGCCCGCGACGGCGCCGCGGGCGACTTCACCGCGCAGGAAGGCGTTGACGTCGTTGTCGAGGAAGGCGGGCACGTGGAGTGCCGCCTCGATGGTGCCGGTCACCGCGAACCCGGCCCAGTCCGTGAACGAGTCACTGGCGACGAGCACATGGCCGGTACGCGTGTCGACGATGCCGGCCGCCCCGACGCCGACCCCGGCCAGCCGTGACGGCACGCGGTCGAGCAGCAGCCGCAGCCCGTCCAGCACCGTCCCGACCATGGCGCCTCCGCCCTCGGCGGCGGGCGTGGCGAGTTCGACGCGGTCCAGGACCTCCAGGGACTCGGTGCACAGGATGACCTGTGTGGTGGTGCCGCCGATGTCCACCCCGGCGAAGACCGCGCGCGTGAGCCGCGGTGGTGCGGGTGTCGTCGTCACGCGGTCACGCCCGATCCGCCGGCGGCCGATCCGTCCCTGCCGGGCCCCTCGGCCCCGGTCTGCCGTTCGGCGCGCCGGCGGCGCTGGAGCACCGGGTCGGGGACGGGGACGGCCGCCAGCAGGCGGCGGGTGTAGTCCGTCACCGGATGCAGCAGGGTCACCTCGCTGGGGCCCTGCTCCTCGATCCGGCCGGCCCGCATGACGACGACGCGTGCGGCGAAGTCCTGCACCACGGCGAGGTCGTGGGAGACGAACAGGCACGCGAAGCCGAGGTCGTCCTGGAGTTCGGTGATCACTTGAAGGACTGCTTCCTGCACGCTGACGTCGAGCGCGCTGGTCGGCTCGTCGGCCACCAGCAGCCGCGGATCGAGCACGAGCGCCCGGGCGAGGCTGACCCGCTGGCGCTGGCCGCCGGACAGCTCGCGGGGGGTGCGCCGGGCGAAACCGCGCGGCAGCCGGACCCGGTCCAGGATGTCCGCGACGCGGTCCTGGCGCTCCTTCGACGACATCCGGCGGCGGTGGACGCGCAACGGCTCCGCGACGCACTCACCCACCGACATACGGGCGTCGAGCGAAGCCACCGGGTCCTGAAGGACGACACCGACGCCGGACCGCAGGGAGCGGCGGGACCGCGCGGAGACCTTCCGCAGGTCGGCGCCGAAGAGGGTGACGCTGCCGGCGGTGGGGCGCACCAGCCCGAGCGCGACGCGGGCCGCGGTGGACTTGCCCGATCCCGACTCGCCGACCAGGCCGACGGTCTCGCCGGGCCGCACGCTCAAGGACACGTCGTCCAGGGCGCGTACCGCGCCGCGCCCGCGGCCGAAGGCCACGGTCACCGCCCGCAGGTCGACCACGGACTCGGCGGCCCCGGCGGCTCCCGCGGACCGGGCAGATCCGGACCGGGCAGATCCGGACGTCGCGGAGGCGCCGGACTTCGCGCCCGTGCCCGCCGCCACGCCCCGGGGCGCCGCCCCTTCGGGTTCCGCCACCGTCAGGCGCGGCACCGCCGCCAGCAGCCGTTTGGTGTAGTCGTGGCGCGGGCGCAGCAGGACGTCCTCGACGGGTCCGGTCTCGACGATCTCGCCCTGGAGCATGACGGCGACACGGTCGGCGAAGTCGGCCACCACGCCCATGTTGTGGGTGACCAGCAGCACTCCGGTGCCGGTCTCGGCGGTGAGGCGGCGCAGCAGGTCGAGGATCTCGGCCTGCACGGTGACGTCGAGGGCCGTGGTGGGCTCGTCGGCGATGAGCAGCACCGGGTCGTTGGCGATCGCCATGGCGATGACCACGCGCTGGCGCTGGCCGCCGGACAGTTCGAAGGGGAACGCGGACGCCCGCCGGGCCGGTTCGGGAATGCCGACGCGGCGCAGCAGTTCGACGGCGGCCTGCCGTGCCTCGCGGGCGGACAGCGGGCGGTGGTTGCGGATCACCTCGGCGATCTGGTCGCCGATCCGGGTGAGTGGGTCCAGGGCGGTGGCCGGCTCCTGGAAGACCATGGAGACGGTGCGGCCCCGCAGCCGGGCCAGTTGGTTCTCGCCGGTGGCCACCACGTCGGTGGCGCCCAGCCGGGCCCGTCCGGTGGCGTGGGCGTTGTCCGGCAGCAGGCCGATGGAGGCGAGCGCGACGGTGGACTTGCCGGACCCGGACTCGCCGACCAGGGCGAGGGTCTCGCCGGGCCGGACGTGCAGTGACACCCCGCGTACGGCGGGCACGTCCCCGGTCTCGGTGGAGAAGACCACGCCGAGGTCGTCCAGGTCGAGGATGGCGTCCCCCGCGGCCGCGGTGGGGTGTTCGGCGGCGTTCATCGGCGTCCTCTCACGTCGAAGGCGTCACGGAGCCCGTCGCCGATGGCGTTGAAGGCGCACACCACGAGGATGACGGCAAGGCCCGGCGGAAGGATCAGCCACCAGCGGCCGGAGTACGTGGCGGTCAGGCCCGCGGAGAGCATGCCGCCCCAGTCGGTCTTCGGCGGCTGGAGGCCGAGCCCCAGGTAGGACACGTACGCCACGAGCAGGATCGCGTCGGCGACCTGGAAGGTGGCCGCCACCACGATCGTGGAGACGGAGTTGGGCAGGATGTGCCGCCCGACGGCCCGGGTGTGGGTGCCGCCGATCGCGCGCAGGGTGTGCACGTAGTCGCGGTTCTTCAGGGTGAGGGTCTCGGCCCGCACCAGGCGGGAGGGGACCAGCCAGGAGACCAGGCCGAGGATCACGATCAGTCCGAGGACGCCCGGGGTGGAGATGGCCGAGACCACCAGGAGGATGAACAGCGCGGGGATCGCGATGCCGGCGTCGACGACGCGCATCATGGCCGCGTCGACCCAGCCGCCGGCGTATCCCGCGGCCGCGCCCCACAGGGTGCCGATGACGGTGGCCAGGACGCCCGCGGCCAGACCCACCACGAGGGAGACCTTGCCGCCGTACATGAGCCGGCCCAGTTCGTCGTGGCCGACCGCGTCGGTGCCCAGCAGATGGCTCCCGCTCGGTGCGAGGTTCACCTCGGTGAGCGTGGTGTGGATCTGGTCGGTGGAGTACAGCAGCGGGCCGACGAAGCAGAACAGGAAGAACAGCACGACCACGGCGAGACCGACCACGGCCAGCCGGTTGCGGGCGAACCTGCGCAACGCCAGGCGCAGTCCCGCGGCGGCGACCGGGTCGACCGGCTCGGCCGCCGGCCCGTCGCCGGGCAGCCGGCCCGGCTGGAGTACGGCACTCATGCGCGGTCCCCCTTCACTCGGGGATCGATGATCCGCTGGACGATGTCGGCGAGGAGGGTGCCCACGACGGTGGCGACGGCGATCACCAGCACGCAGCCGAGCAGCACCGGGTAGTCCGACGACTGCGCGGCGGTCCAGAACAGCAGCCCCATGCCGGGGTAGTTGAACAGCTGCTCGACGACGAGGGCGCCGCCGAAGAGCACCGGTACGTAGTAGCCGAGCATCGCCACGACCGGGGTGAGCGAGTTGCGGAACACGTGGCGCCGCAGGATCGCGCCGCGCCGCGAGCCGCCGGCCCGGGCGGTCCTGACGTAGTCCTCGGAGAGGTTCTCCAGCGTGGCCGCTCGCATGTACCGGCTGAAGACCGCCACGACGGAGGCGGCGCCGGCCACCACGGGCAGGACCAGCCCGGCCGGATCGGCGAAGACCTGCGCGAGGGAGTCGCCCTGCGGGGCCTGCGCGGGGAACCAGGGCAGAACGTGGCTGAAGACCAGCACCAGGATCAGGCCGAGGAAGTACACCGGCGTGGAGTAGGCGACGAAACTCAGCGTCGTGATGACGTAGTCGACCGGCTTGTTGCGCCGGACGGCCTGCCACATGCCCAGCGGCACCGCCAGCAGCAGCCCGACGAGCGCGGACAGCACCGTGAGGACCAGCGTCTTGGGCAGGCGCTGCACGATGAGCTGGGAGACCGGCTCGTTGAGCGTGTAGGAGGTGCCGAGGTCCCCGTGCAGCAGGCGGCCGAGGTAGGCGCCGTACTGCACGGGCAGCGGCTGGTCGAGGTGCTGGGCGTGGTCGAACTGCGCGATCTGCTGGGGAGTGGCCTGCGGGCCGAGGATTCCGCGCGCGGGACCCCCGGGCAGGGCGTGCAGCAGGCAGAACGTCGCCACCGTCACGATGAGGATCACCGCGATGGCCTGCAGGACGCGTCTGGCCAGGTACAGGTAAGTGTTCATCGACTTCCGAACGGTTGGATCAGTGCCGTCGTGGGACCCGGACGGGGCTCACTTGCCGGTCCACTGCCACTGGGCGGGGTGGAAGTCGGCCAGCGAGTCCTGGGCGAAGCCGCCGAGGCCGTTCCTGATGACCGAGATCTGGTAGTCGGGCTCGGGCAGCCAGACCACCGGCAGGTCCTTGGCCAGGGCCGCGCTGTACTGCTGGACCGCGGTGTCGGACGTCGACGTGGTCGACTGCGCGATCAGCTTGTCGACCTGCGGGTTGGAGTAACTGCCGAAGTTCGAGCCGCCCTTGGTCTGGAAGAGCGAGTCGCCGGTGGGGAAGGCGGGGAAGTACCAGCTGCCGGCGGTGCCGAAGAAGGACAGCTGCCACTTGCAGGACGCCTGGTCGGAGGTGCACTGCGGGGTCTGGGCGAGCACCGAGTTGACCGGCGCGGTCTTGATCGAGAAGCCGATGCCGGTCTTGGCGAGCGACGACTGGATGGCGCTCATCATGTTGTCGGTGACGGTCGATCCGGACTGGGAGAGCACCTGCATGCGGAACTCGGTGCCCTTGGCGACACCCGTGCCGCACTGGCTCGCGGCGGAGCCGGGCCGCACGCAGGTCATCGTGCCGCCCTGGTCGGCCCAGCCGTGCGCGGTCAGCAGCGCCCTGGCCTTGGCGGTGGAGAACGGGTACGGGTTGTCCTTCTGCGCCGCCGAGACGAAGTCGGAGCTCTGCGCCTGCGGGACCGGCCCGTAGCCGGGGACGGCGGTGCCGTTGAAGATGACCTTGGCCAGGCTGTCCTGGTCGATGGACTCCTGCACGGCCTGCCGCGCGTACAACTGCTTGAACACCGCCCCCATCGCGGGGTTGTCGAAGTTGTAGGGCATGTACGTGACCGCCCAGCCGGTCCACGGCTTGACCGTGTAGCCCTGACCGGTGAAGGACGCCTTCTGGTCCAGGTCGGTGGCGTTGATGTAGCCGTAGTCGACCTGCCCGGAACGCAGCGCGTTCTCCTCGGCGGCGGTCGTGGTGAACGGCAGCAGGTTCACCGTCGGGATGTGGGCCTTCTCGCCGCCGTCGTACTTCTTGTTCGCCGTGAGCACGACCTTGCCCGCGGTGGAGAACGAGCGGACCGTGTACGGCCCGCTGACGGTCTTCCACAGCGGGTCCGAGGCGTACTTGGAGATGTTCTTCGCCGCCGAGTTCAGGAACGTCCACACCTGCTTGGCACCGGCCGTGGTCGTGTCGGCGTCACTGACGGCGGCGGAGGCGGAGGTGCGGTCCCACAGGTGCTGCGGCAGCGGCGTGATCTGGCTCAGCTCGTTCGCCAGCATCCACTGGTCGTTGTAGGACCGGTCGAACGTCAGGGTGAAGCGGTGGTCGTCCAGGACCTTCAGACCGGTCCAGTTGTCGGGCGCCTTTCCGGCGCTGTAGCCGGCCCACTGCGCCTTGTTCGCCTTGATGACGTTGAACCAGAACTGGACGTCCCGGGAGGTGATCGGTTTGCCGTCGCTCCAGTGCCGGTCCCCGAGTGTCACGGTGACGCTCCTGCCGTCCGCGGCGAAGTCCGCCGCGGACGCTATCGACGCCTTCTTGTTCCAGTTGATGGTGCCGGTGGAGCCGTCGTAGGCGACCAGCGGCTCCCACAACGAGGCGGCTATCGAGACGTTGTTGGTGTTGAGGTGGGCCGGAGTGCCGATCGGCAGTATCCAGTTCGGCGTGAAGTTCGCGGGCAGCGCGTAGTTGATGGAACCGGACGACGCGGACGACGACGAGCCGTTCGCTCCGTTGCAGCCTGCGAGCAGCGAGCCGGCTGCGAGCGCGGCGCCCGCCACCAGGGCCCAGCGGCGGCGATCCGTCGTGCGGACAGGAAACATGATTCTCCTCAGGTGGACGACCGCTGGAACCGGATATACCGGAAACTTCTGGGACCGGCGGGTGCGGAACAGTCAACGACGTCTCCGGTCGAAAAAACAAACCCCTGTAGATAACAAGTATGTTTCTGCTGTTTCGAAAAAAGGTCGGCCGCATCGACCGAAGAGGCCCGATTTCCCGGCAGCGGCGGGGTTTCCGGTCCGGCGGCCGGGATTCTCCGGAGGGCGGACGCCCCTTCCTCCGGAAGTCTTCCGGGCGTACTGTCGGCGCCGTCCACCGTCAAATCGGAAGTAAGTTTCTCCATGCCCGACGTAAGTCCGCCGCACAGGAACAGCGCCCCCGGCACACCGTCGCTCGCCGAGCGCGTCCTGGAACTCATCGCCTCCGGGCAGGGCACCTCGCGCGCCGAACTCGCCGAGCGGCTGGGCGCGTCGGCGTCCACGATCTCGCTGACCGTCGGCCAGTTGGTCAGCCGCGGACTGGTCGCCGAGCACGGCACCAGCGCGTCCACCGGCGGCCGTCCCCGCAAGATCCTGCGGATCGGCGCCACCGACGAGTTCGCGGTCGCCGCCGACCTCGGCGGACGGCACGCCCGCATCGGCGTGGTGCTGCCCGGCGGGGAGCTGACGGACGTCTCCACGGTGCCGTTCGCCATCGCCGACGGGCCCGAGGTCGCCCTGCCGGAACTGGCAGAGACCCTGGAAGCACTGGCCGAGGGGCACGGGCGCAGGAGGCTGCGGGGTGTCGGTGTCTCGCTGCCCGGGCCGGTGGACGTGCAGTCCGGGGCCGCCACGCTGCCCTCACGGATGCCGGGCTGGAACAGGTTCCCGGTCGCCGACTGGCTGCAGGAGCGGTTCGGCGTGCCGGCCGCGGTGGAGAACGACGCCAACTGCATGGCGGTCGGCGAGCACGCCGTCCAGCCCGTGGAACGGCGCCAGTCGATCATGGTGAAGATCGGCTCCGCGATCGGCACCGGCATCATCGTCGACGGCAAGCTCTACCGGGGTGCCACCGGCGCGGCCGGCGACATCACCCACGTCCGGATCGACGCGGCCGGCGACACCCCGTGCTCCTGCGGCAACACCGGCTGCCTGGAGACGGTCGCCTCCGGAGCGGCGCTGGTCCGCATCCTGCGCGAGCGCGGCGCGGCGGTCGCGTCCCTGGCGGACGTGGTGCGGCTGGCCTCCGACTCCGACCCGCTGGCCACCGGCGCCGTGCGCCAGGCCGGCAGCTACCTGGGCACCGTCCTCGCCGCGAACGTGAACTTCTTCAACCCCGACGCCGTGTACCTCGGCGGCATCCTGTCCACCCTCGAGCCGTTCGTCGCCGCGGTCCGCAGCCGCCTCTACGAGGGCTGCCACCCGCTCGTCACCGAGCACCTGACCATCGCCCGGGCCAGCCTCGGCGCGGACGCCGGGCTGTTCGGCGCCGGCCTGTTCGCCCTGCAACGCGCCATGGCCCGGGCGCTGCACGACGCGACCGAGGCCGTCCCCGCCGGCGCAGGTGCTCTGCCCAGGACCCACCCGCGCGGCCCGGCGCGCCTCGACGGCTGACCGGCGACCGCGCGTGCCGCGCGGCCGCCACTGCCGCCACGCCGACGTACCCCCGACCCCGACCACCGCAGGAGCAGCCCATGCCGCGTTCCCGAACTCCCGTAGCCCGCCCGGTCATCGCCATCGCCGGGATCGGCATCGAGTCCTCGACGTTCTCGCCCGCCCGCACCCAGGCCCCCGCCTTCCACCCGTCGCGCGGCGAGCAGGTGCTGGAGCGCTACCCGTTCCTCGCACCGGGCGAGCCGCTGCGGGAGGCGGCCGCATGGCACGGCGCGCTCGTCGGCAAGTCGCTGCCGGGCGGCACCGTCACCGCGGCGGCCTTCGCCGAACTGTCGGACGAACTCATCGCCCGCCTCGCGGACCTGCCGCCGCTGGACGGCCTCTGGTACGACATCCACGGCGCGATGACCGTCGAGGGTGTCGACGACGCCGAGGCGGTGCTGCTGGACCGAATCCGGGCCACCGTCGGTCCGGACGTCATCGTGTCCACCTCGATGGACCTGCACGGCAACGTCTCCCGCGAACTGGCCCACCGCAGCGACCTGATCACGTGCTACCGGATGGCACCGCACGAGGACCACATGGAGACCAAGGAGCGCGCGGTCCGCAACCTGGTGGACCTGCTGGTGACGGGCGCGCCCAGGCCGTTCAAGGCGTGGGTGCCGGTGCCGGTGCTGCTGGCCGGCGAGCAGACCTCGACCCGGATCGAGCCGGCCAAAAGCGTCTACGCCGCGGTCGCCGAGGTGGAGGCGCTCGACGGCGTCACCGACGCGGCGATCTGGGTCGGCTACGCGTGGGCCGACGAGCCCCGCAACCGCGCGGCGGTGGTCGTCACCGGTCCCTCGCGGGACGCCGTCGCCGCGGGCGCGGAGCGCCTGGCCCGGGGGTTCTGGGACCGCCGGAGGGAGTTCGGGTTCGTCGCGCCGACCGGCACGCTGGACGAGTGCCTGGACCAGGCGCTGTCCTCGGCGCGGCGCCCGTACTTCGTCAGCGACACCGGCGACAACCCCACGGCCGGCGGGGCGGGCGACGTGACCTGGGGACTGGCCCGGGTGCTGGCCCGGCCGGAGTTCCGCGACGCCGGCGGCCCGACGGTCCTGTACGCCTCCGTGCCCGGCCCGGCGGCGGTGGCGCGGGCCCGGCAGGCAGGAGTCGGCGCGACCGTGACGGTGACGGCGGGCGCCGAGGTCGACGACCGGCACGAGGGACCGCTGACGATGACGGGCGTCGTGCACGCCGTGCGGGACGGCGACCGGGACGCGCGGACCGAGGTCGTGCTGCGGGTCGGCAGCGTCTTCGTGATCCTCACGGAACTGCGCAAGCCCTACCACCACGAGCACGACTTCACCGACCTGGCGCTCGACCCGCGCGGCGCGGACATCGTCATCGTCAAGATCGGCTACCTCGAACCCGAGCTGTTCGCGATGGCCGCGGACTGGAAGATGGCGCTCACCCCCGGCGGTGTCGACCAGGACCTGGTGCGGTTGGGCCACCACCGCATCCGCCGCCCGATGTTCCCCTTCGACCCGGACATGGCCGCGCCGGACCTCACCGCCCGCCTGATCGCGCCCTCGGACGAGCCGCTGACCGGGGGCGACGAGTGAGCTCCGCACGGCGTCTGCAACTGGAGATCGCCGTCGCGAGCCCCGCCGGCGCCCGGGTCGCGAGGCAGGCGGGGGCCGATCGGGTGGAGCTGTGCTCGGCCCTGGAACTGGGCGGAGTGACCCCGTCGGGCGCGCTGGTCGCGGCGGCGTGCGCGGTCGGCCCCCCGGTGCACGTCCTGGTCCGCTGCCGCCCGGGCGACTTCGTGTACGACGCGGAGGAGGTGGCGCTCATGGCCGCCGAGGTGCGCGAGGCGGTGGCCGCGGGTGCGGCGGGCGTGGTGGTCGGCGCGCTGACCTCGGCCGGTGCCCTGGACACCGGGGCGATGCGAAGGCTGCTGGACGCGGCCGCCGAAGCGGGGAGCGCGGCCGGCCGCCCGGTCGGGGTGACCGTGCACCGGGCGATCGACCAGGCGGCCGACCCGGTGGCCACGGCCGTCCTGGCGGCCTCGCTGGGCGCCACCCGCATCCTGACCTCGGGCGGGGCGGTGACCGCGCCGGCCGGGGCCGGGACGATCGCCGCGATCGCCGCGGCCGTCCCCGCCACCGAGGTGATGGCCGGCGCGGGCGTCGGGCCCGGTGACGTGGCAGCGCTGGCGGCCACCGGTGCGGCGGCGGTCCACCTGTCGGCGAAGCGGGCCGCGCCCGCCCGGCGGGGTGGGACGTGGGTGCCGATGGGTCCGGCGAGCGGCTCGGCCGGCACCGACACCCACTTCGTCACCGACCCGGAGATCGTGGCGGCCGCGCGGTCAGCGGTCGACGCCGTCAACCGCTGAGCACGGCCACCGCCCCTGGCGCCGGTCGTCACCGCGCGGGGCCGGAGCGCCTGCCGACCCGTCCGCCGCAGGAGTGTTCCCGTGTGCGCGACAGCCTCCGGACCCGTCGCGCTGCCCACCGCCGCCCCCCTGGCCCCGTCACCGGCGCCCCCGGGCCGCTTTCGCGGGCCGCGGGGACGCCGGGCGGGGGGCGTCAGTTCACGGCCGTGCGGCCCGGAAGGACCACGCGCCCGTGCCGACGCGGTACACCGCCGTGTCGGCGTCGCGGCGCACCAGCACCGCGCCGCGCGACGGCGTCACGACGGCCTTCGCCCCGCCGGCCGGGGCGAGCGGCACCGCCACCGTGGCGCTGGTGTTGGGCGGCACGGACACCGCCAGCGACAGGGACGTGCCCGAGCGCCGCCAGGAGCTGGCGACGCGGCCGTGCGGAGTGTCGTAGGTGGCGTCGACCGTGGTCAGGTCGCCGACGACCGCCGGGGCCAGCGCGAGTTCGGAGAAGGCCACCGAGTCGGCGGTCTGGGTGATGCCGCCGAGCCCCGCGGTGAACCACTCCTCCAGCGCGCCGAGCATCCAGTGGTTCTGCGAGGCGCTGGTGCCCATGCCGCCCCACGACTCGGCCAGTGACGTCGAGCCGGTGGCCACCATGTGCCCGTAGCTGGGGTAGGTGGTCTGGGTGGCGATGTCCCAGATGACGTCGTGCCGGCCGGCGCCGGCCAGCACCCGCAGGGCCGCGGGCAGGCCGACCTCGCCGACCTCCAGGTGGTTGCCCGCGGCGCGGATGGCGGCGATCAGCGTGGCCAGCACCGCCGCCGACCGCGCCGCCGGTACGAAGCCGGCGTCGAGCGCCAGCGCGTTGCAGGCCTGGCTGCCCGACGCGTAGGTGGCGCCGGACGCGTCGAGGTAGGTGGCGTTGAAGGCGGCGGTGATCCGGGCGGCCAGCGCGTCGTACCGCTTCGCGTCGCTTCTCTCGCCCAGGACGCCGGCGATGTGGGCCAGCGTCGTGGCCAGCCGCTTGTAGGCGTAGGTCTGCACCACCTTGGTCGGGGTGGTGGTCTCCACCGACTCCCAGTCGCCGAGGCCGCCGTCGAGCAGGTCTCCCGAGGCGAGTCCGCCGAGGTAGTCCAGGTAGCGCTTCATCGCCGGGTAGGCGGAGCGCAGGGTCGAGGTGTCGCCGTAGGCGCGGTACAGCTGCCACGGCACCAGGACGATGGAGCCGCCCCAGTTGGCGTCGTAGCGGTAGGCGCCGGCGAACAGGGCGATCTCCGGTGCGGTGGTGGGCACCATCCCGTCGGGGGCCTGCGCCTCGATCATGTCGCGCACGAGCTTGCGGCCGTACGCCTCGATGTCGTAGTTGCGGGTGGCGGCGCCGAGGGCCAGGCCGGTCTGGTCCAGCCAGCCGAGCTTCTCGCGGTGCGGGCAGTCGGTGAACACCGAGTACATGTTGCTCTGCACGGACCGGTCGATGATGGTGTGGATGCTGTTGAGCAGGTCGTCTGAGCAGGTGAAGGAGCCCGCCTCGGGGTTGGCGGTGCGCAGGACGAGGGTCTTGGCGTCACCGAGCGAGGGGGCCCGGGGCAGGCCCCGCACCTCCAGGTAGCGGAAACCGTGGTAGACGAAGCGCGGCTGCCAGATCTCCTCGCCTGAGCCGGCCGTCACGTAGGTGTCGTAGATCGGTTTGCCGGTGGTCGACTGGTCGACCGTGCCGGCCGCGGTCAGCTTCTCGCCGGGCAGCATCGTCACCGTCGTCCCGGCCGGGCCGCTCATCCGCAGTTGCTGCCAGCCCGCGCTGTTGGTCGCGAAGTCGATGACGTAGACGCCCTCGGAGGGCGAGGTGATCGCGACGGCGGGGTGGACGTCGACGATCTCGATGGGCGGGGCGAGCCGTCCCACCAGGGCGGTGTCCGGCGCGGGCGGGGCGGTGACGGCCGCCTGCTGCCAGGCGCGGCGGTCGCCTTCGGGGTGGTCCCAGCGGGGCTGCACGCGGCGGGCGTCGAAGTCCTCGCCGCCGTACCAGTTGCTGAACGTGGTCGGGCCGAGCGCGGTCAGCCAGCTGCCGTCGGTGGCCACGGTGTGGCTGCGGCCGTCGGTGTAGCGGATCTCCAGCTGGGCGATCAGCCGCGGCGGCCCGAAACCGGCGGTGGCCTTGATGTAGCGGCTGGGGTTGTCGAGGGTGTTGAAGACGTCCCACATGCCGTTGCCGATCTCCACGCCCACGGTGTTGCGGCCGCTCGCCAGCAGCTTCGTGACGTCGTACGTGGCGTACGGCACCTCGGTCAGGACGTTGGTGTTCGGCGGTTCGAGGACCGCGGTGCCCGCGGCGCGGCCGTTGACGGTGGCGGCGTGGATGCCGGCCGCGGAGATGTACAGCCGGGCCCTGGCCACCTCGCCGGAGACGGTGAAGTCCTTGGCGAACAGCGGCAGTGCGGCTGGCGCGTCGTGCATGCTGGAGGGCGGGTAGGGCTTGTCGTCCTTCTTCACGTCGGCGACGCCGGTGAAGGGCCCGGCCGGGTCGTCGGCGGCCGAGACGCTGAACGTCCTGGGGTAGTCCGGGGTCATGCCCCACTGGCTGGGCGCGTCCCAGCGCTGGTAGACCACCACCGAGTCGAACGTGACGGCCGAGCCCAGGTCGAGCGTGAGCACCACCGGGTCGTCGGAGATGTCGGTGTCGGACCGGACACTGCTCTGGTAGCCGTACGGCGCCTGCGTCGAGGTGAGCTTGCCGTCGGTGAGGTACTCCGGAGCCCACTGCCCGGGCACGGTCAGGGTGTCGGACGCGGTGACGGGCGCGCCGTGCGCCAGGTCCACGCCGGGGCGGGCGGAGTCCCGCACGGCGATCTCGGATATCTGCAACTGCGGCTTCCAGTGGGCGGTGTCGTCGAGCGCCGACGCGGGACGGCCCAGGTCGGTGACGGTCACCCGGACGTAGCGCGCGGTCCGGGGTGCCGCCAGCTGCGCGGTGACGCCGTAGGGCTGCTCCCACTCGGTGTTGCCGATCCACCGCGCCGCCCAGTCGCCGGCGTCGAGCAGGCCGGTCTCCCACACCGCGGGCGCGCTCCACGCCGTCGCGCCGCCCTGCTCGTCCCACACCCGCACCCGCCAGAACGCCTGGGTACGGGCCGGGACCGGCTTGCCGCCGTAGGGGACCGAGAAGGTGCGCGCGCCGCTCACCCGGCCGCTGTCCCACAGGTCCGGGCGCCCCCGGCCGAGCGCGGCGGCGCTGGTGGCGACCTGTACCTGGTACGCCTTCTGCCGCACCGCGGCCGCGGTGGGCGAGGCGCCGGCCGGCAGCCCCAACCGCCAGCTGAGGGTGGGTCGTTCGACGTCGATGCCGAGCGGGTCGGTCATCGCCGCGGCCCGCAGGCCGAGGGGGGTGACGCCTCGGGCGGCGGCCGCGGGCGCCCCCTTGGCGGCGGCCGCGGCGGCGCTCGACACGCCCGCCGCGCTCAGGCCGAGGGCGCCGATCGTCCCGCCGCCCAGCAGCAGGAACTGCCGGCGGCTGGTACCGGCGGCCCCGGCGTCCTGCCGGGTGTCGTCGTGGACCTCTCCTGGCGTGTGGCGCCGCGGGTCGGACTCGGGTCCGGGCATGGCGTTCTCCTTCTGATGTGAATCGTTTCATTTCTGCCGCGCGCGGAGCCCGGTGGGGCGTGCCGCGGGGATGTCCGTGCGGGTGACGCGACGTGCGCGGCCCCGCGTCCTCCCCCGGTGTGCGGGGCACCTCGGGGGAGGACGCGGGCCGGTCCGGCGTCAGGGTGCGAAGGGGTCAGGGTGCGTAGACCTGGACCTCTGCCAGCTGCATCTGGTACGCGCCGCTCTCGTCCGCCCGCAGGTCGGTGCCCTGCACGCGGACGTAGCGCGCGCTCTGCGGGCCGAAGGCGAACGCCTGCGGGGAGCCGTCGACCGGCTTCGGGTAACCGGTCTTCGCCACCGCCGTGGTCCAGTGCGTGCCGTCCGTCGAGACGTCGATCGTGAAGTCGATCGGGAAGTCGCTGCCCACCAGTGTCTGGTCGAAGTTCTTCGGCCACAGGGTGACGCTGCCGACGGACGTCGTCCTGCCCAGGTCCACGGTCAGCGACTCGGTGTGGTTCTCCGCCTGGTCGGAGTCGCTCGCCCAGCCGAAGGAGCCGGCGACGCTGAACGGCTGCGCGTCCACCGCGGTCGCCGCGCCGTAGTTGCCGTCCTCGATGCTGCTGGTGGCGGTGACGGGCTGGTGGGCCGCCAGGTCGTCAGGGGTCGGCGGGGTGGTCAGCACGTAGCCGGCGGCGCTGCCGCGGGTCAGGGTCACGGTGTGCGCGCCGGCGCCGGTGTAGGTGTAGCGCACCGTGCCGAGGTCGTCGGCGGTCGCGCGGTGGCTGCCGTGGTTGTCGGTGACCGTGTAGGTGGCGTGCGGGGTCTGCCCGGACCACTGGAGGGTGACCGGCTGCCGGGCGGCGCTGTAGTCGACGGTCTCGCTCAACTCGTTGTGGTAGGTGACCGAGAGCCGGTCGGCGCTGTGGATGGTCCGGGAGACCGCGGTGCCGTTCATCGCGGCCGGGATGTTCGGTGCCACGGTGACGCCCGCGGCGGTCGGCTGGATGCCGAGCACGTCGCTGTACAGGCCGGTGGCGCCGTTGGCGTTCGCCGGGAACCACGCCTCCTGACCGCCGGCCCGCGCGGTGAGGAACCACGTCAGCCGGCTCCATCCGTCGAAGCCGTCCTGCGTGTAGCGCTCCAGCGTGTTGTCGAGGTACGTCAGCGACCGCGAGCGCTCGCCGAGCACGGCGGCGGCGCGCATGTACTCCTCGGTCATCATCGGGTAGATCGCGCCGTTCTCCAGCCCGGTCTCGAACCCGTTGCCGTGCGAGCTCTCGGTGTCGCGGTTCAGCGCGATGAAGTTCTCCGGCAGCATGGTCAGGCCGTAGCGGCGCATCTGGGTGTCGATGCCGTCGAGGATCTGCCGGCCGCGCTGGAGGTCGACCAGCCCGAAGTAGACCGCCTGGAGGTTGATCTGGGTCTGCTGCACCTTGCCCTGCACGGTGCCGTCGGCGTTGCGCCAGTACGCGAACATGCCCGTCCCGGGGTCCCACAGGCCGCCGTCGGTGTCGTCCCGGTTGAACTGGGACTTCAGCTTCGCGGCGATCGAGGCGTACTCACCCGCCTGCGCGGTGTCGTGGAAGACGTCCTTCTCCAGCCCGGACCACTGCACCAGGGCCTGGTACATCAACTCGTTGACGTAGCCGCTCTCGTACGACACGTACTGCGCGTCGTTCCACTCGCGGATGCCCTTCTTCGACGCGCTGCTGGTCAGGTCGTTGTGGAAGAGGCCGTCGCCCGGGTCGTACTGCTGGTCGACCATGAACGCCAGGGACCGCTCCACCGACGAGCGCATCGAGGCGAGCCACGTCCGGTCCGGCGAGTACTGGTACATGTCCGCGACGGCCGAGGCGTACGACGGGTCCGCGTCGTACAGGCTGCCGTCGCCCCACGGGTGGTCCAGGTGGTAGGTGCGGCCGGCCATGTGGCCGGAGGAGGACTGCGCGGTGTCGCGGAAGTACGTCAGCAGGCGCTGCTGCGAGGCGGTCATGGCCGGGTCGTAGTAGCCCTGCACGGTCCGGTCGGCGTACACCATGTCGTACGGCCCCACGCCGGGGTCGCGCAGCCCGACGGTGGACATGCCGAAGTTCTTGTCGATCACGCCGGAGCGGCCGAAGTCGTTGAGCAGCGAGGTCAGGGCGGCGGTGTCGGCGACGCCTTTGATGGTGCCGCCCAGCGAGTAGTAGCGGGCGTAGTCGTCCGCGGCGAAGGTGTAGCTGACGGTGTCGCGCTGCGACGGGGAGGTGGTGACGGGCGCGAAGACGTACGCGTCGGTGCCGTTGGAGCTGTGGCCGCCGTAGACCAGGCCGCTGGCCGCGCTGCCCGCGGTGTAGTTCCAGGTGGGTGAGGTGGACAGCTCCGTCTCCTGGTAGGTGTTGCCGTCGCCGGTGTAGGAGAACTCGGTGGCGATGTTGCGGTTGCCGGTCGCCGTCACGCTCAGCGCCTGCCGGGTGGAGCCGCGCAGCATCGTGAAGTCGGACTCCTCGACGCCGTAGCGGTCCAGGTTTTGGGAGAGGAAGAACGAGTTCTGCCCGGTGTAGGCGTTGCCGAGGGGCAGGTCGCCGCCGTCCTGGGGCCGCCGGATGTTGTCCCACACCCGGGCCCAGCCGAAGGTGAGCTGGCCGTTGTGGCGCACGGACCGGTCGGAGGTGTCCAGCCAGTCGTAGCCGCGGCTGGAGCTGAGCTCGATCCCGGTCCCGGTCAGGTCGAACCGCCAGGTCTCCTCCAGCGCGACCCGCGCGTTCGCCATGGTGAAGGACGCGGTGACGCTGCGGCCGTGCACCGTGACCGACGGGTCGGCGGCCAGCGCCGTGCTGGCCAGTTCGGAGCCGTCGGCGCCGAGCCGGACCGAGCTGTAGATGCCGGCGTCCAGCAACTGCGTGCCGCCCATGGTGAAGGAGGTGACGACCGACCTGCCGCCGTAGGAGTACACCATGCGGAAACCGCCGTCGGTCATGGTGACGGTCCGGGCCGCTTTGTCGACGACGACGGACGCCTGGGCCGCGGCGGCGTGCTGCGGTGCGGCCAGCAGGCCGCTCAGCAGGGAGCCGACGAGCAGCCCGAAGGTCAGCACCACTCGGCCGGCCGCGGTGCGCCAGGCCCCTTCGGCCCGGGGCCCCGCTCTTCCGGTTCTCCGGTCCTCCGCGGTGGCCGCGCCTCGTGGGGCGCGTGGGGTCCGTTCGGTGCGTGGGGTGCGTGCGGTCCTTCTCATGCGGGGCTCCTGTCGGTGTTCGGCGGCGGGGTGCCGGCGCCGGTGGCGCGGGTGATGCCGCGCATCTCGCGCTGCGCGTAGCCGCCCAGCCGGACCGGGTCGCGGTGGGTGACGGCGCAGTAGTAGTGCTCCAGCCGTCCGTTCCAGCTCATGACGGCGGGCTTGTGGGTGTGCAGGGAGTCGATGGAGCCGGCCGGGCCGACGTCGAGCAGGATCTCCTTGGACTTCACCCAGGTCCGCAGGTCGCGCGAGGTGGCGAAGCCCTCGCGGGCGTGCCCGTCCTCGGCCAGGCCGAAGTAGAACATGATCCAGAAGTCCCCGTCGCGCAGCACGCAAGGGTCCGAGGCGAACCGCTCGTCGAACGAGCCCGGACCGCCCACGCTCAGCACGGGGTTCGCGTCATGGCGGGTCCAGTGCGTCAGGTCGCTCGAGACCGCCAGGCCCGTCTGCTCGGTCCACGGCCACTGGTCGCGGTCCTTGGCGTTGTAGAAGGTGTAGAAGAGCCCCTCGTGCTCCAGCAGCCAGGACTTGTACAGCCCGCCGCGCTCCCAGGCGCCGCCGTCGCGGGGGTCCAGTACGGCGCCGGTCTGCTCCCAGTGCAGCAGGTCGCGGCTGCGGACGAAGCCGATCGAGGCGGGGCCGGCCTCGTAGCCGGCCGCCGGGTAGGCGTGGAAGGTGCCGTAGTGCCACCCGTCGAAGTCGCGCAGCTCTCCGGCCGACCACAGGTCGTTGTCGCGGGCGATCGACGTCAGGGCCGCGTTGTAGCGGCGCAGCGGGTCCGACGCGTCGCGGGCGAGCACCACCTGGCCGGGGCCCCAGCCGTGCTCGGCGTCGTTCCAGGCCAGCGCGGTCTGGTAGCCGACACCGTCCCAGCCGACGTAGGTCATGCCCTGCCGCCCGTCCCGGGAGAACACGAACGGGCAGTCCACGGCGTGGCTGTCGAAGGTGCCCTCGGTGAACGAGGGGGCGACGACCAGGCGTTCGTCGCGGCACGGGGTGGCGATGCGGTCGATGGGATATTCGGCGGACTGCGTGGACATGGGGGTTCCCGATTCTCTCTGCGGGCGCACCGGGCCGGGCGCCGCCTGGGGCGGGCGCCTGCCCGGGCATCGATGTGAGCGTTCACACGGCGCGCCGGCGGGCGGTTCCGCGCCCGGACCGGCGGCCGGGCTCACTTCCCGGTCCCGGCCATCAGGCCGGAGACGTAGTAGCGCTGGAGCAGCATGAACAACACGACGCAGGGCAGCATGGTCACCGTGATCCCGGCTTGCAGCGCCCCCCAGTCGATGGTGTTGAGCGGGCCGTTCTGCGCGTTCACCAGGGCCACCGGCAGCGTGAAGCTGGAGTTGTCGTTCAGCAGCACCAGCGCGGCCAGGAACTCGTTCCAGCCGGCCAGGAAGGCGAACAGCGCGACCGTCACCACGCCCGGCCTGACCAGCGGCAGCATCACCCGGGGCAGCGCGCTCAGCTTCGAGCAGCCGTCGATCTCGGCCGCGTCGCCGATCTCCTCCGGCACGCTCTCGAAGGAGTTGCGCATCATGTAGACGGCGAACGGCATCTGGAAGGTGGCGTACACCAGCGCCAGGCCCAGCAGCGAGTTGGTCAGCCCCAGCCAGATCATCACGGTGAACAGCGAGACCAGCAGCGCCGGGTAGGGCACCAGCAGCATGCCGACGGTGAGCCCGAACAGCGCCTTCTTGCCGCGGAAGCGGTAGCGGGCGAAGGCGTAGCCGGCCGGCACCGCGACAGCCGTGGTGATCAGCACCGTCATCAGTGTCACCGCGAGCGAGTTGAGCACGTACGTGCCCAGCGACGTGCCGGAGCTGTCCAGCTTGGCGAAGTTCGCCACCGTCCAGTGCGCCGGCCACCACTTCGGCGGCCAGGCGTTCGCCTCCGCGGCGGACTTGAACCCGCCGACGGTGGTCCACACGATCGGGAACGCGAAGAGCAGCGCCAGCACCGCCGCGAGCGCGATCCGTACCGGGTTGCGGCTGCGCTCGCGCACCGCGACGGGGGAGCGGCGCGCTCGCGCCGCCTCGGACATCACCATGGCGGTCAGCCCTTTCCGCGTTGCAGCCGGACCTGGAGCACGGAGATCCCGGCCATCACCGCGACCACCACCACGGCCACCGCGGCGGCGTAGCCGCGCTGGAAGCTCAGGAAGGCGGACTTGTAGAGGTAGTAGACGACCGTCAGGGTCGAGCCGTCGGGGCCGCCCTTGGTCATCGTGTAGAACTGGTCGAAGCCGAGGAACGTCGTGGTGACGGTGAGCAGCACGACCAGCGACAGCGGCTTCCTGATCAGCGGCAGCGTGATGTCCTTCAGCACGCGGACCGGGCCCGCGCCGTCCAGCCGGGCCGCCTCGTAGATCTCGTCGGGGATCGAGTCCATGCCCATCAGCAGCACCAGCATGGCCAGGCCGACCGTCTTCCACACCGTCATGACGACCACCACGGCGAGCGTCGTGGACGGGTGTGCGTACCAGTCGGAACCGCCGGCGGACAGCCCGAGGTGCTGCGCGAGGTACGGCAGCACGCCGGTGCGCGCGTTGCTCATCGACAGCCACAGCAGGCCGGCCGGCGCGAAGCCGATGGTGACCGGCGCGAACAGCAGGGCCCGCACCGCGGTGCGCCCGGGGAACCTCGGCCGGACCAGCAGCGCCAGCGCCAGCGACACCGCGATGCCGATCACCGAGGTGACGGCGGTGTACTCGGCGGTGAACCGGACCGCGTGCCAGAACTGCCCGGAGGACAGCGCCTGGCTGTAGTTGGACGTGCCCGCCGGGGTGTGCGCCCCGAACGCGGGCCAGTGGAAGAACGACATCCAGATCATCAGGCCGAACGGCAGCACGAAGAACAGGCCGATGATCACGGCGCTCGGTGCGGCGAGCGCCCAGCCCTGCAGGTTCTCCCCGCGCCGGCGTCCGGGCGGCTGTGCGCCGGGCTTTCGCGCAAGGCGTGCAAGGCGCGCAGGGCGCGGGAGGGTGGCGGTGGTGGCCATGGCGACTGCCTCCCGCTACTGGTGGGTCAGCGCGTCGGCGGCGGACTGCGCGGTCTTGGCGGCGGCCGCGGGATCGGCCCCGTCGAAGACCACCGAGCGGATCATCGTCAGCCAGGGCCCCTGCGGGTCGGCGACCACGTCGTTGTAGTACGGCGACGCGACCACCCGGCCGTGCGGGACCAGTGACGCGGGCACCGCGAACTGCTCCCCGAGCGAGCCGGGAACCTGCACGTCGGTGCGGACCGGCAGGGCGGGCAGCTTGAGGTAGACGTCCTGCTGGGTCTTCTTCGACACCAGCCAGTCGATGAAGTCCCATGCCTCGTCGACGTGCTTGGACGACGCGGAGATGGACGCGGCGTCGCCGCCGGAGAACGTGCCGAGTTGTCCTGCGGTCGGGCCGGGTATCGGCGCGAGGCCGAAGGTGAAGCCCTTGGACTTCGCGTCGATGGCGGTGGTGTTGACGCCGTTGCCGCCCGCGAGGTCGATGCCGATCTTGCCGGAGGCGAAGACCGAGAAGAAGCCGTCGCCGGTGTCGGTCTTGGCGGTCTGGGGGATGTCGCCGTGCTGGTAGAGCGTCTGGAGGAACTTCAGCGCGTTCCGGGTGGGGGCGTTGTTGAACTGAAACGATTCATTAGAACCCACGACTTCGCCCTGCTGGGCCCAGATGAGCGGTGAGACGTCGTAGGCGAGCGTGCTCGGGGCGTTGCCCGAGAGGTAGAAGCCCTTGTCGCCGTGGCCGAGCCGGGTGATCGCGTCGGCGGCGGCAGTGATACCGGCCCAGGTGGTCGGCGGCTTGTCCGGGTCGAGCCCGGCCTGCTTGAAGAGGGTCTTGTTGTAGAGGTAGAGCGAGGTGTCGGCGACATAGGGGACGCCGTAGACCTTGCCGTCCTTGGTGGCCGCCTCGGTGTGCGCCGGTGCGAGGTGGCCGGCTGCGCCGTCCGCCTTGAGCAGGCCGGACAGGTCGAGCACGGCGCCGGTGCTGACCACCTGCGGCATGTAGACCACGTCGGTGGCCAGGATGTCCGGCAGCGCGCCGGACTGCGCCGCCGCGGCGAACTTCGTCATGTACTGGTCGGCCGGGACATGGGTGATCTCGACCTGGTTCTTGTGGGTGGCGTTGTACGCCTTGACCACGGCGTCGGTCACGGCCTCGTTGCCCGGGCGGACCCAGAGCTTGAGCTTCGCCCCGGTGTCCTTCGCCTTCACCGACGACGGCGACGGGGAGCCGCCGCCCGAACTCGCGCCGCACCCGGTCGCGGTGAGCACCGCGGCGACGGCGACGGCCGCCAGTCTCATTGCCGTTCTTGTGTGTCCGTTCATGGCCAACCTCGTCGTGAGTAGCCCCCCGGCGCGGCGGTGCGCGCCCGGCGCCGCGCCGGGGGGCGGGGGTCAGGAGATGGGAAGGGCGGGGGGAGGCGCGGAGGCGCTGGGGGGAGCCAGTGCGCGGCCGCAGGCGGAGAAGTGGCGCCGGCCACGTGACGGCAACCGGTTTCCGTTTCTGAACATAACCCACCCGAAACTTGCTGGCAATGACTTGGTCGGCAGCAAGCAGACTCGAAGGAGAAGGTCCACCGACGGCTGCTGTGACCAGCCGCTACGCCGTCAAGCACCCCTGAAATCAGCCGTATTCGTGCCAGATCGTGTCACCGGATGGCGTCGGTCGGCGGGCGCGGGGAGCGCGGAAAACTTTTCCTCCGTCAGGTACCGTGTGTCCGTGAGCGAGGAAAACAAGGAGAGCGCGCGGCCGCGCAAGGCGACGGTCAGGGACGTCGCCGAGCGGGCCGGCGTGTCGATCAGCACCGTCTCCAAGGCCCTCTCCGGCAAGGGGGCCGTGCGCCATGAGACCCGTCAGCGGGTGCTCCAGGCCGCCGAGGCGCTGAAGTACCAGAGCAGCCAGTTGGCGACGAGCCTGTACACCGGCAGGACCGACATGGTCGGGGTGATCGCCGGCGACACCTTCGGGCGGCTGGCGGTGCCGGTGCTGCTGGGCGTGATCGAGGCGCTGGCCGAGCGGGAGGTCGCCCTGCTGCTGTGCGACGGGCGCGGGGACCCGATCCGGGAGCAGTTCTTCGCCGAGTCGCTGCTGCGCCGCCGGGTGGACGGCATCCTGGTCGTCGGCAGCGGCGCCTCGCCGCGCGAGCCGATCGGCGCGGACCTGTTGGTCCCGGTGGTCTACGCGTTGGAGTGGTCGACCCGCGGCAAGGACGTCTCGGTCGTCCCCGACGACGCGGAGGGCGCGCGGAGCGCGGCCCGGCACCTCGTCGCCACCGGCCGCCGGCGGATCGCGTTCATCTCGGGTCCGGGCCGGGACGTCGCCACGAAGGTCCGGCTGGCCGGTACCCAGGAGGTGCTGGCCGGCGCGGGCGGGCGGCTGGTGCACGAACCGCTGCTCGGGCACTGGACCGAGGGCTGGGGCCGGCAGGCCGCGATCCAGCTGCTGCGCGCGGGTGAGGAGTTCGACGGCATCGCGTGCGGCAGCGACCAGATCGCCCGCGGCGTGCTCGACGTCCTGCGGGAGAACGAGGTGCGCGTCCCGCAGGACGTCGGGGTGGTGGGCTTCGACAACTGGGACGTCATGGTCGAGGCGAGCCGCCCGCAGCTGTCGTCGGTGGACATGAGCCTCACGGAGGTCGGCCGGACCGCGGCCCAACTGCTGCTGGCCTCCATCGAGGAGGACGTGCCGCCGGGAATCCACCGCATCGACTGCCACCTCGTGCCGCGGGAGTCGACCGCGCTGGCGTGAGGCGCACCGCCGGCGGGGGACCGGCCGGGATCGTCCGGAAGGTGACGGAAACGCCCCGGCGTTCGACCGCCCCCTGTGCTCGGGCGCCGGTCAGGGATGTCAGGATGGAGCCCATGGACAACAAGGACAACGTCTACTTCGACATCTCCATCGACGGCGCGCCCGCCGGGCGCATCGTCTTCCGCCTGTTCGACGACGTGGTGCCGAAGACCGCCCGCAACTTCCGTGAGCTGGCCACCGGCGAGCACGGCTTCGGCTACGCGGGCTCCGCCTTCCACCGCGTCATCCCCGACTTCATGCTCCAGGGCGGTGACTTCACCAGCGGTGACGGCCGCGGTGGCAAGAGCATCTACGGCAACAAGTTCGAGGACGAGAGCTTCCAGCTCCGCCACGACCGCCCGTTCCTGCTCTCCATGGCGAACGCCGGCCCGAACACCAACGGGTCGCAGTTCTTCGTGACCACCGTGGTGACCTCGTGGCTGGACGGCAAGCACGTCGTGTTCGGCGAGGTCGTCGAGGGCCAGGACCTGGTCAAGAAGATCGAGAGCAAGGGCTCGGGCAGCGGCGCCCCCAGCGCGAAGGTTGTCATCACCGAGTCGGGCACCGTCCCGGCCGCCGCGTGACACCGACGCACCCTGTGGCACCGACCTCCGCCTGACCTCCAGGCATACGGCGCCCCCGCAGCGGAGAACTCCGCGGCGGGGGCGCCGTGCTGCCGCGACCCGGCGGCCCCGGGCTCCGGCCCCGCCCGCTCAGCGCTCAGCGCTCGGCGCGCAGGGCGTCGACCAGGTCCCGCGGCAGGCCGTGCGTGTCGTGCAGGTAGGCGTAGTCGTCCTCGCCGAGCCGGCCGGTGAAGCGGCCCTGCGACAGCACCCGCCGACCCCGCATCAGCTGCGCGGCGAACCGCCGCTCCTCGTCGAGGAGCACCTCGCGCACCCGGTCCGAGCGCAGCCCGAAGTGGCGCAGCGAGACCTCGACCGGCTCCGGCGGGAGGTCGGCGAGCGTACGGTCCGGGTCCTCGCGCCACAGCAGGGCCAGCACCCGGCGGACCAGCCGCCGCAGGACGTAGCCGTGCCCGGTGGCGGCCGGCCGTACCCCGTCGGCGACCAGGACGGCGGCCGAGCGCAGGTGGTCGGCGGTGACGCGGTGGGTGGCCGGGTCGCCCTCCCACAGCCCGGGCAGCACCTCGCGCCAGGCGTCGAAGACGTCCGAGTCGTAGACCGACGGCTTGCCCTGGAGGATGGTCACCAGCCGCTCCAGGCCCATGCCGGTGTCCACGCTGCCGCGCGGCAGCCGGTGGAGGGAGCCGTCGGCGCCGCGCTGCCAGCACATGGAGACGTGGTTCCACACCTCCACCCAGCGCGGGTCGGTGCCGGGGGTGCCGGCCGGGTCGCCGCCACCGGTCCACACGAAGATCTCCGAGTCGGGGCCGCAGGGCCCGGTGGGGCCGTTGGTCCACCAGTTGTCCGGGCCCAGGCGCTCCACCGGCACCCCCAGCCCGCCCCAGGCGCGCTCGGTGGCGGTGTCGGGCCCGAGGGCGTCGCCGGGGCGGCCGGTGTCACCGCCGAAGGCGGTGGCGTGCAGGCGGGCGGGTGGGATGCCGTAGCCGTCGACCAGCAGTTCGTAGGCCCAGGTGACGCTGCGGGTGCTGTCGTAGTCGCCCAGCGACCAGGAGCCGAGCATCTGGAAGGCAGTGAGGTGGGTGGGGTCGCCGACCTCGTCGAGGTCGGTGGTGCGCAGGCAACGCTGCACGTCGGCCAGCCGGCGGCCGGCCGGGTGCGGGCGGCCCGTGAGGTAGTCGGTGAGCGGGTGCATGCCGGAGGTGGTGAAGAGCACCGGGTCGCCGGGCGGCCGCACCAGGCCGGCGCCGGGCAGGATGTGGTGGCCGCGGTCGCGGAAGAAGTCGAGGAAGGTGCGGACGGTCTGCTCGCTGTCCATGGCGGTGCGCCTTTCGGGCTCGGGCGGCCGGTCGAACGGCCGCCGGAGGCCCTGGGCAGGAGTGCCGAAGCGGGAAAGGAGCGCGCGCCGCGCGCACCGGCGGACCGTTTTCCGGTCGCCGGGGGAGAGGGGTGAGGTCAGGCGGCGGCAACCGGCGAGCTGGTCGCTCGCGCGGTCGCGGTGGTGGTGAGCGGCGTGACCTTCATGCCCCGACGGTAACAGCGCCGGTCCGCCCGGCGCCGCCCGTTTTCCGCGCGGGGTCGCCGGTTTCCCGCGCGCAGCCGCGCCGCGCCGCACCCGGCCGCCATGAACCAGACATTTACGGCAATACGACATTCATGCGACAGTAAGAACCAGCGCGCGGCCCTCCCGCGCGTGCGCCTCAGCGAGGGGAGCCGACGCCGATGAAAGCCCCCGGCGCCCGCGCCGCCGCAGCGGCCGACGACCGCACCGCCGAACCGGACCACCCGTTCGGCCGCTCCACCGCCGTCTTCGCGCAGTTCGACGGCCCCGCGCACCTCCTGCGCAGCGCCAACCCCGCCTTCCACGACATCCTGGGCACCGACGCCGCCGCCCTCGGCCGCCCGCTCGCCCACAGCGTGCCCGAACTCGCCGAGCAGGGCCTGACCGCGCTCCTGGACGACGTCTACCGCACCGGCCGCCGCTACTCCGGCCAGGACATCCTGGTCCGCCTCGACGCGGGCGGCCACAGCCACGAGGCGTACTTCGACCTCACCGTGGAACCCCGCCACCGCCACGGCAGCCGGCAGGTGTGCGGCGTACGGCTGCTCGGCGTGGACATCACGCCCGTCCGGCACGCCCAGGCGCTCGCCGCCGAACAGCGCGCCCTGCTGGAGCAGATCGCCCGCGACGCCCCCGTGCACGAGGTCCTGGCCGGCATGACCCGCACGATCGAGGAGCTGTCACCCGGGGTGATCGCCTCCGTGCTGCTCGCCGACACCGACGGCCTGCACCTGCGGCACGGTGCCGCGCCCGGCCTGCCCGACTTCTACAACGAGGCCATCGACGGCCTGCCCACCGGCGAGGGCATGGGCTCGTGCGGCACGGCCGCGCACCGGCGCCGGCCCGTCGTCGCCACCGACATCGCCACCGACCCCTCCTGGGTCGACTACCGCGACCTCGCCCACCGCGCCGGGCTCGCCGCCTGCTGGTCCACCCCGATCATCTCCTCCACCGGCCGCCTGCTCGGCACCTTCGCGATGTACCACCGCACCCCGCGCGCCCCGCAGCCCTCCGACCTCGCGCTGAGCTCCGCGTTCGCCCGGATCGCCGCGCTCGCCGTGGAACGGCACCGCGCCGAGGAGGCCCGCGCCATCGCCGAGGCCAAGGAGAAGGCCGCCCGGGAGGACCTGGCGTTCCTGCTCCAGGCCGGCACCGCGCTCGGCCGCGACCTGGACTACGAGCAGACCCTCCGGCACCTCGCCGAGCTGTGCGTGCCCGACCTCGCGCCGGTCTGCGTGGTCGACGCGGTCGCCGACGGGCGGATGCGCCGGATCGCCGCACTGGCCGCCGAGCCGCGCGCGCAGCACCTGCTCGACGTCCACGCCGACGGGGCCGTACCCGCCGCCGAACCGCCCGGCAGCACCCGCATCGCCCGCGGCGCGCCCGACCTGCCCGGCCCCTGGGCGGCCCTCGACGTCACCGGCCACGTCCGCATCCCGCTGCGCGAGCGCGGCCGCGGCTACGGCACGCTCACCCTGCTCACCACCGGCGACGACCCGCTCGACTGGCGCCGGGTCGCCCTGGCCGAGGAACTGGCCCACCGCGCCTCCACCGTGGCACGCCACGCCCGCCAGTACCGCGACCGGGCCCGGCTCGCCCACGACCTCCAGGCCGGACTGCTGCTGGCCGACATGCCCGAACTGCCCGGCGGCGAACTGGCCGCGTACTACCGGCCCGCCGGCGAGGGCCTGGACATCGGCGGCGACTTCTACGACGTGTTCGCGCTGCCCGGTGACCGGTGGGCGTTCATGATCGGCGACGTGTGCGGGCGCGGCGCCCCCGCCGCCACCATCACCGCGCTCGTCCGGCACACCGCCCGCGCCGTCGCCCCGCTGCTCGGCGACCCCGTCGCCGTGGCCGGCGCGATCAACACCGCGCTGCTGGAACGCGCCCCCGACAGCGGCGGCGACTTCGTCACCCTCGTCTACGGGCATCTGCTGCCCCGCCCGGACCGGCTCGACATCGACCTGGTCCGGGCCGGGCACCTGATGCCGGTGCACCACCGGCCCGGCCGCCCGCCCGAGCCGGTCCGCAGCGAGGGGATGCTGCTCGGGGCGTTCCCCGACGCCGTGCCCGAGCCGGCCGCGCTGCGGCTGCGCGCCGGCGAGTCGCTGATGCTGGCCACCGACGGCATCACCGAGTCCCGCGACCGCGGCGGGCGGGAGTTCGGCGAAGCCGGCATCACCCGGGCGCTGGCGCGCGTCCAGCCGGTCACCGCGCCCGACATGGTCTCCACCGTGACCAGCGCCGTCGCCCGGCACACCGCGGGGGTGCCCACCGACGACGACCAGGCGCTGCTGGTGCTCACCGCCCGCTGACGGCGGGGCCGTGCCTGGACGGGAAGTACGGCGCGCCCGGCAGTAGGTTGGAGGCATGGAGTCGAGCGGCGCCGACGGGCAGCCGGTCGGTCGGCGGGCGCTGAGGCCGCCACCGATCCTCTTCGCCGTCGCGCTCGCCACGCTCGCGGCCCTGCTCGCCGTCGACATCCTGGGCGGCCAGGAGATCCGGATCAGCGGCGTGTTCGTGGCCGTACCGGCGCTCTCGGCGGTGTTCCTCGGGCCGGTCGAGGTCCTGGTGATCGCGCTCCTGACGCTCGGCGCCGTCGGCTGGGCGGCGGACGACAACGGGTCCAGCCTCACCGCCGCGAACTTCCCCGTCATCATGACCACCGCGGTCCTGGTCGGCGCCGGCTCGGTGCTGGCCGCCCGCGTCCGGCGCCGCCGGGAACGGCAGCTCGCCCAGGCCAGGAAGGTCGCGGAGGTCACCCAGCAGGCGCTGCTGCGCCCGCTGCCGGACCGGCTCGGCCCGGTCACGATCTCCTCGATGTACCTCGCGGCCGACGAGGAGGCGGCGATCGGCGGCGACCTGTACGCGGCGGGCACGAACGACCGCGGCGGCCCCCGCGTCCTCGTCGGCGACGTGCAGGGCAAGGGCCTGGCCGCGGTCGAGGTCGCGGGCCTGCTGATGAGCGCCTTCCGCCGGGCGGTACGGTCCAGGGTCCCGCTCGGGGCGCTGCCGGGCTACCTCGACCGCGCGCTGCACGCGGAACTGGTGGACCTGGAGCGCGGCGGCGACCCCTGCGAACCCGGCGACGCGGTCGGCGACGACTTCCTGGAGCGGTTCGTCACCGCCGTCGTCGTGGACATCGACGCCGACGGCACCGCCGTGCGGATCGCGAACCGCGGCCACCCGCCGCCGCTGCTCATCCGCGGCGACACCGTCCACCAGCTCTTCCCCGCCGTCCCCGACCTGCCGCTCGGCCTGGGCGACCTCACCCGCTCCGACCAGCACGTCGACCGCCACGACCTGACCGTCGGCGACATCCTGCTGCTCTACACCGACGGCGTCATCGAGACCCGCGACGCGGCTGGCGCCTTCTACCCGCTGGCCGACCGCCTCACCCGCTGGACCCGCGACGCCCCCGGCGCCCTCCTCACCGACATCCGCGCCGACCTCCTGCGCCACTCCGCCGCCGGCCTGGCCGACGACATCGCCATGGTCGCCCTCCAACGCGTCGTGTAGGGCCGGCGGCGGCGGGTCAGGCGAGTGCGGCGGTGAGCCAGGCGTGGGCCGCCCCCGGCGTGGGCCGGTCCGGACCGGTGACGAGGGCCACCAGGTCCCAGTAGCGGTCGATGCGGGGGTCGGCGGCGAGGACGCCGTGCAGCCCGCGGCGGAAGGCCCCGGTGTCCGCGACCCGCAGGGAGGCGGCGTAGGCGGCGACGAAGCAGTCCAGCGCCTCGCCCGCGTGCGGTGCGCGCCCGGCCCGCAGGTGCGGCGCCGCCAGGTCGTACGCCTCCTCCAGGCCCTGGTAGAGCACCGCGGGCCGGTGCCCGGACCCGGCCCGGTGCGCGGCCGGCTGACCGCTGCCGCCGCCGGTGCACTCGGCCGAGACGAAGGCGTGCAGCCGGGCGAAGGCGAGCGCCTGCTCGGGCGTCGGGTCGTCCGGGGGCTGCGGGACGGCGATGTCGACGACGCGCGCGGCCACCGGCGCCGGCATCCGCGGCGGCAGCCAGCGCCGCCAGAAGCGGGCCATCGCGGCCGTGCCGGGCGGCGCCTGCGTCGCGCACACCGCGCCCAGCAGCCGCAGCCGCTCGGCCCGCTCGGCGGGGTCGCAGTCGTGCAGC
Source organism: Streptomyces sp. CA2R106 (assembly GCF_037034245.1). Taxonomy (NCBI): domain Bacteria; kingdom Bacillati; phylum Actinomycetota; class Actinomycetes; order Kitasatosporales; family Streptomycetaceae; genus Streptomyces; species Streptomyces sp. CA2R106. The sequence goes on along the minus strand of NZ_JBAGKC010000030.1, from coordinate 15,107 downwards.
AGCCGCAGCGCCGTCTGCTGCCAGCGCAGCGCGGCCAGCCGCGAGCCGACCTCGCGCAGACGGCCCGCGACCGCCGCCTCCAGCGCACCGCCGACCGGCAGCGCGTCCGGCCCGCCGCCGTCCTCGCGCAGCACGCGCGCGATCTCCGCGACGCCCAGCCCGAACGCCCGCAGCGAGCGGATCGTGTGCAGCCGGTCCAGCGCGCCGGGTCCGTAGCGGCGGTGGCCGCCGGCGCTGCGGTGCGCGGCGGGCAGTAGGCCCCGGTCGGAGTAGAACCGCACGGTCTTGACGGTGACGCCGGCGCGACCGGCCAACTCGCCGATGGTCCACAACTCGCCCGGTGGCATGGCTTGAACCTCCCTCAGGGGGAGTTCCTAGGGTACCGGCGGACCGGGCGGCAGGCCGCCGCCCCGGCCGGCGCGCGGCCGCGCGCACAGGACAGGTGAGGAGGCGGGCGATGGCCGGGAACACGGCGTTCGTCCTGGTGCCGGGGCTGCACACCGGCGGATGGATCTGGCAGGACGTGGCGGAGCGGCTGCGGGCCGCGGGAGCCGAAGCCGTCGCGCTGACGCTGAGCGGCATGGGCGGGGAGGCCGGGCCGGAGGGTGCCGGCCTGGAGGCGCACATCGCGGACGTGCTGCGCGCGGTGGAGCGCGCGGACGCCCGCCGGGTGGTGCTGGTCGGCCACTGCTACGGCGTTCACCCGGTGGTCGGCGCGGCGGACCGGCGGCCGGACCGGGTGGCGCGCGTGGTGCTGGTCGACACGCCGATGCCGCGGGACGGGGACCCGCCGGCCGCGCTCGTACCGCCGCACGCCCTGCGTACGGAACTGCTGCGCAGGTGCGCCGACGAAGCGGAGGGCGTGCGCACGCACGGGGACGTGGCGCCGCCGTCGCGGGAGGGGTGGCGGGAGTACGGCAGCCTCCACGGGCTCGGCGAGGCCGGGGCCGAGCGGCTGGCGGGGCGGGCGGTGCCGCAGCCGTGGGCGGCGCTGGCGCAGCCGCTGCGGCTGACCGGTGCGGCGGGCGCGGCCGGCACCGTGCCCACCACGGGGGTGCTGTGCACGGCGAACGGGGCGAGTCTGGCGATGGTCGAGCAGGCGCTCGCGCTGGGCGACCCGAGCCTGGGCTATCTCGGCGCCCCGCACCTGACATACCTGGAGATGGCGACCGGGCACTGGCCGATGCTGTCCACCCCGGGCGCGACGGCCGAGGTGCTGCTGCGCGCCGCGGCGGGCGAGGGGACCGCCGCCCGCGGGCCGTCGGCTGAGCGGCGGCCGGGGTACCTGCGGCCGTTCGTGGTCGATGTGCCGGCGCGGCCGCGCGAGCGGACCGGCCGGGTGGACTTCCATCTGCCCGACGGCGACGGGCCCTGCCCCGCCGTGGTGTTCGTGCACGGCGGGCCCGTGCCGGCGGGCGCGCGTCCCACCCCGCGCGACTGGCCGGGGCTGGCCGGCCACGCCCGGCTGGTGGCGCGACTCGGCGCGGTCGGCGTCGTGGTGGACCACCGGCTGCACGACCTGGCCGGTTTCCGGACGGCGGCGCAGGACGTACGTGACGCGGTCGCCCGCGCGCGCTCGCATCCGCGGGTGGACGGCGGGCGGGTCGCGCTGTGGTTCCTGTCGGTCGGCGGGCTGCTCGCGGCGGACTGGCTGGCCGAGCCGGCGGACTGGCTGCGGTGCGTCGCACTGACGTATCCGGTGCTGGCGCCGCTGCCGGGGTGGGGGGTGGAGCCGCGCTTCCGGCCCGCGCGGGCGGTGCGCGGCGCGGGCGGCCTGCCGGTGGTGCTGACCCGGGTGGGCCGCGAACGGCCCGAGTTCGCCGCGACCGTCGAGGAGTTCCTCCTGGCGGCGCGCGAGGCGGGGGTGGGCGTCCAGGTGGTCGACGCGCCCTCGGCGGAGCACGGGTTCGACACCGGCGAGGCGACCGACGAGGCCCGGCACGCCGTCACCACGGCCGCCCGGGCGGTCCTGGCCCACCTGGCCGCGCCGGGTCGCGGCTGACAGCCGGCGCCGGACCGGAGGGGCGAAGGCGGCCGCAAAGGGGTAGGGGACAGGTGTGTGACGCGTTTCCGAAGGGGGAGAGATGGGCGACACCGTGGTGATGTGCGCCAAGGGCCATGTGTTCCGCGGCACTTGGATCGCAGGGGTGTCCTTGACGACGGTCCGGCTGGGCCCGCGGCGGATCGGGTGGTGCAAGGCGGGGCGGCACGTGTCGGTGCTGCGGCGGGCCGACGCCGGGGAGTTGACGGCGGCGCAGCGGCAGGTGCTGGACGGCGAGGGCTGATCCGCGGGGCTCCGGCAGCTCAGGCGAGGGCCGAGGTGACGGGGCGGTCGGGGAGGGGGCTGGAATAGACGACGGTGGTGGTGACCGGGCCGAGGGCGGCTATGCGGCCGGTGGTCGTCTCCAGATGGCGCATCGAGCGGGCGAGGACCTTGAGGACGAAGCAGTCCTCGCCCGTGACGTGGTGGGCCTCGGTGATCTCGGGGGTGGTCGCCAGGACGTCGTGGAAGGGCTTGTAGTTGCCGGTCGGGTAGCGCAGGCGGACGAAGGCCAGGATGCCGAGCCCGAGGCGCTCCGGGTCGACCACGGCGGAGTACCCGCGGATCACCCCGCTCTCCTCCAGGCGCCGCACCCGCTCGGTGACGGCACTGGCGGACATGGCGACCGTGCGCGCCAACTCCGCGTAGCTGGCGCGGCCGTCGTGCTGCAGGGCCTCCAGGATGCGCAGGTCGGTCCGGTCCAGGAGCGGGGGATCAGCGGTCATGGCCGAGTAGTACCACGCTTTCCCCGGCACATGGCACCGAGGACCGTGGATCGTCGGTTCCGGCGCCGGCGCGCGCTTCGTAGCCTTTCGGGCATGACATACACACCTGAGAAGGCCGCCGCCTTCTTCGCCGACCGCCTCGCGTTCCAGACCGACGTGTCCGACGTACGGGCGTCGCTGTCCGGGCGGGCCTCGCTGTCCGGGGGAGCGCCCGGGTTCGTCCTGGTCGACTCGCGCGCCGCCGCGGGTTGGGCGCAGGGCCACGTGCCCGGTGCGGTGCACCTGCCCACCGCCGAGATCCCCGCGCGCGCCGCGGACCTCCTCGACCCGGCCGTCCCGGTCGTCACCTACTGCTGGGGCCCGGGCTGCAACGGCGCCACCCGCGCGGCGCTGGCGCTGGCGCGGCTCGGCTACGAGGTCAGGGAGATGATCGGCGGTATCGAGTACTGGACCCGCGAGGGGTTCCCGGTGCGCACCGCCGACGGCACCGAACTGCGCCCGGCCGACCCGCTCACCGCCCCGGCCGGAACGGCGGCCTGCGGCTGCTGACAGCGCCGGGCGCGAGCCTTAGGAGGGGGCGGCGCCCGGGGTGCCGGGTTCCTGCGGCGACGCGGCGGCGGTGGGGGCGTCGGGCTGGGCGGGGGGCGGTGGCGGCGGAAGGAGTTCGCGGACCAGCAGCGTGGCGCCCGCCACCGCGCCCGGCATGAGGACCACCGCCACGAAGGGCACCAGGAAGGCCGCCGCCAGGGGGACGCCGAAGCCCAGCACCAGCGGCAGGCGGTGGCGCAGCAGGCGGGTGCGGGTGGTCAGGTCCACCGCGCGCCGCTCGAAGGCGACCGTGGTCAGCTCCAGGGCGAGGAAGAAGCCCGAGACGCAGAAGCCGGCCACGGGCACGACGGTCTGCCCGGCGACCGGGACGAAACCGGCCGCGAACAGCAGGACCCCGAAGACGGCCGCCCACAGCAGCACCCGGGCGCTGTCGCGGACGGCGGTCCACACCTCCCGCCACAGCGGCCGCTCCGGAGCCTGCGGGCAGTCGCCCTCGCCGCGCTCCACCCGGGCCGAGAGCGCCTCGTAGAAGGGGTCGCCGACCAGTAGCGTCACCGCGGTGAAGGAGATCACCGACAGCAGCAGCCCGGCGCCGAACAGCAGCGCGGTGAGCAGGCCCCGGAACAGGCCGGGCCAGGGCGAGGCCCAATGGTCGGCGAAGGGCGTCGCCCAGTCGACCAGGTCCCCGGCCCACAGGGCGAGCACCACCAGCGCGACGACGTAGCCGACCAGCGCGATCAGCGCCGGGAGCATGCCGAACCGCCAGTCGCGCCGGTGCCGCAGCACCCACCGCTGACCGTCGGCGAGCAGCCGCACGCCCCTGATCACGTCACCCATGCGGGGGATCGTACGGTACCGGGAGCGGCCGGGTCAGCCGGTGCGGCCGGGGGCGATCACGGTCCTGGGGCGATCACGGTCCGGGGGTGATGACGGTGATGCCCGACGGCGACCCCTCGCTCATCGCGGCCAGCGCGGCAGGCGCCTGGTCGAGCCCGATCACCGAGCGGACCAGCAGGTCAGGGCGCAAGGTGCCCGCCGACACCTGGCGCAGCATCTCCGGGTAGGCGTGCGCGGCCATCCCGTGGCTGCCGAGCAACTCCAGTTCCAGGGCGAGCACCCGGCCCATCGGCACCTCGACGCTGCCGCCGGCCAGCAGCCCCACCTGCACATGGCGCCCGCGCGCCCGCAGCCCGGCGACGGACGCCGCGCAGGTGGCCGCGGAGCCCAGCGCGTCCAGCGACAGGTGCGCGCCGCCGCCGGTCGCCTCGCGCACCGCCTCCGCGGTGGCCGCCGCCGACGGCTCCGGCGCCAGGCACACCGCCGCGCCGAACTCCCCGGCCAGCCGCAGCGCCTGCGGCGACGGGTCGACCGCCACCACCCGCGCCCCGCCGGCCACCGCGACCATCACCGCCGACAGGCCGAGCCCGCCGCAGCCGTGCACGGCCAGCCACTCGCCCGGCCGCAGGCGCCCCTGCGCGACCACCGCCCGGTACGCCGTCGCGAACCGGCACCCCAGCGCCGCGGCCGTGGTGTACGGCAACCGCGCGGGCAACTCCACCAGGTTGACGTCGGCGCGGCGCACCACCACCAGCTCCGCGTACGAACCCCAGTAGGTGAAGCCGGGCTGCTCCTGCCGCGCGCACACCTGCTGGTCGCCGCGCGCGCACGCCGGGCAGCGGCCGCAGGCGTGGACGAACGGCGCCGTCACGCGCGCGCCCGGCCGCAGCCCGTGCACCCCGGCGCCGACCGCGACGACCTCGCCCGCGAACTCGTGGCCCGGCACGTGCGGCAGCGTCACCGAGTCGTCGTGGCCCTGCCAGGCGTGCCAGTCGCTGCGGCACAGCCCCGTCGCGGCGACCCGCACCAGCGCGCCGCCGGGCGGCGGTTCGGGGTCGGCGACCTCGCGGACGGCGCCGGGCCGCCCGAACTCCTCGAACACCACGGCCCGCACGGGCCCCACCGCCTTCCGCTCGCGCCCGCCGGGCGGCGGTCCGTCCGACAGCATCCCAGCCGCGGCCCCGCCGGCCCGCACCCAGCCCCGCCGACCGGGGCCGTATTACCGTAAGAAGGGACGAACGTGACGATACGCTCCTGTATGTGACGATCCCTCACCGACGGGGGCGCCCCCGGGCGTCCGGCACCCGGCAGAGCCGGCTGGCGTGGTGGTCTCCGGCGCTGCTGACGCTCCTCATCGGCGTGCTCGCGGTGCTCACGCCCCAGGACTTCGCGGTCAGCCGGCTGCTGCCCGCGGCGCCCGCGCTGGCGGCGTCCATGTGGTCGGTGTCCGCCACGCTGCTGCTCGGCGTCCTGACGCTGGCCGCGATGTTCGCCATCCAGATCGCCTTCGCCGAACCCGCGACGGCCTTCACCGCGTTCGCGCTGGCCGCCGTCACCGCCGCCGCCGCGTACGCCGCGCATGTGCGGTTGCAGCGCGAGCGCACCCTGTCGCAGGTGCGGTCGGTGGCCGACGCGGCGCAGGCGGTGGTGCTGCGGCCGGTGCCGCACCGGCTCGGCGGGGTCGGGATCGAGACGCTGTACCTGGCAGCCGCGGAGGAGGCGCGGATCGGCGGCGACTTCTTCGAGGCGGTCGACACCCCGTACGGCGTGCGGGTGCTGCTCGGCGACGTGCGCGGCAAGGGCCTGTCGGCGGTCGGGGTGGCCAGCGCCATCACCAACGGCTTCCGCGAGGCCGCGTACGACGTGCCGGACCTCGGCCGGCTCGCCCGCCGCCTGGACACGAGCATCCGGCGCTACAGCGACACCGTCACCGCGCCGGACGCCGGCGAGGGCTTCGCCACGGCGGTGCTCGCCGAGGTGCGGCCCTGCCGGCGGGAGGTCTCGCTGGTCAACTGCGGGCACCCGCCGCCGATCCTGCTCAGCGGCGGCCCCGACGGCGCAACCGGCACGGGAGCCGGCGCGGCGACGCGGCCCGGCAGCCGGGTGCTGGACCCGTCGGCGCCGTCCCCGCCGCTGAACATGGCCGCGCTGATCGGCGGCGAGTACACCGTGGACACCCTGCGGCTCGGCCCCGGCGACCGGCTGCTGTTCTACACCGACGGCGTCACCGAGACCCGCGACGTGGCCGGCGGCTTCTTCCCGTTGCAGGAGTGGGTCGCGCGGCAGACCGCGGTACCCGCGCCCCGCCTGCTGGAACTGCTGCACCGGCAGCTCGTGCGGTTCAGCGGCGGCGCCCTCGACGACGACATCGCCGCGCTGGTCGTGCACTGCGAGGCCGGCGCCTGCGAGGAGCCGGCCGCGGCGCCCTCGGGCGCGTCCCCGGTGCCCGACCCGTGAAAACCCGCGGGCGCCGCCGCCCGGCACTGTGCGACGATCACCCCTTTGACGCGGTGGCGGCACAACTCGCGGGCGGAGGACGGGCGATGACGGCGACAGGACCAGCGGAGGCCGGAACGGCGGCGGACGGCGGCGGCCGGGAACCGGCGGGCGGCGCGCCGCCGGTGGAGGTACGGCACCGGCTGCGGGTGGCGGCGTACGGGGTGTGCGTGCGCGACGGCCTGCTCCTGCTGTCGCACCTGCGGCCGTACGAGGACAAGCCGGCGGCGTGGACGATGCCGGGCGGCGGGCTCGAACCCGGCGAGGACCCCTACGACGCGGTCGTGCGCGAGGTCGAGGAGGAGACGGGCTACCAGGTCGCCGTCGACCGGCTGCTGGGCATCGACTCCTTCCGCGGCAGCCGGGTCCTGGACTCCGGTGTGGTGGACGCCTTCCAGGGGCTGCGGATCGTCTACCGGGTCCATGTGGTCGGCGGTGAGCTGCGCGACGAGGCCGACGGCTCCACCGACCGCGCCGCGTGGGTGCCGATGGCGCGGCTGCCCGCCCTGGACACGGTCGAGCTGGTCGAGGCGGCACTGCGGCTGGACCGCGAGCAGCCCCCGTCCGGGCGGGCGGCCGGCCTGGAGCCGTGACGAGCCGGGGGAGTCCGGCCGGAGCTCAGGCCGAGGCGGGCAGCGGCTCGGCGGGCACGGGCTCGCGCAGCGGATGGTGGCAGGCCGCGGTGTGGCCGGGGCCGAAGGAGCGCGGGGCGGGCTCCTGCTCGGCGCAGCGGTCGGTGGCCAGCGGGCAGCGGGTGCGGAAGCGGCAGCCGGACGGCGGCGCGGCGGGGCTCGGCAGCTCGCCGCTGACGCCGGTGCCGTGCTTGGCCCGCTCCGTGGCCGGGTCCGGCACCGGCACGGCGCTCAGCAGGCCCGCGGTGTAGGGGTGGGCGGCGCGCAGGTGGATGTCGTCGGCGCTGCCGACCTCGACCAGCCGGCCGAGGTACATCACCCCGATCCGGTCGGCGAGGTAGCGCACCACCGCGAGGTCGTGCGAGATCACCACGTACGACAGACCGTGCGACGCCTGGAGCCGCTTCATCAGGTTGAGCACCTGCGCGCGGACGGACACGTCGAGCGCGGAGACCGGCTCGTCGGCGACGACCAGCCGGGGGCTGAGCGCCAGCGCCCGGGCCAGGCCGACGCGTTGGCGCTGGCCGCCGGAGAACTCGTGCGGGAACAGGTCGAGCCCGCGGGCGGGCAGCCCGACCTCGGCGAGGAGTTCCGCGACCCGCGCACGCTGCTCGCGTGCGGTGCCGATGCCCTGGATGCGCAGCGGCTCACGCAGGATGCTGCCGACCCGCATCCTCGGGTCGAGCGAGGAGAAGGGGTCCTGGAAGACCATCTGGAGGTCCTGCCGGCGGCGCCGCAGCTCCCGGCCGCGCAACGCCCCGAGGTCGATGCCCTCCAGGGTGACGGTGCCGGCGTCGGGCCGGTCCAGGCCGACCAGCAGGCGGCCGAGCGTGGTCTTGCCGCAGCCGGACTCGCCGACCAGGCCGAAGGTCTCGCCGTGGCCGAGGGTGAAGGAGACATCGGAGACCGCGTGCACGACCCGCCGGCCGCGCCCGGGCAGGTGCGCCCCGCGCACCGCGAACTGACGTACCAGGCCGCGTGCTTCGAGCAGCGGCCGGGCGGGGGAGTCCGGGGCGTCCACGGCCTCGGGCAGGCTTTTCGGTCCGGCCGCAGCGCTCTTCGGTTCGGCGGCCGCGCTCTTCGGACGGGCCGCCGGGCGCGGTACGGCGGGCAGGTCGCCTTGCGGCCGCGGCCCGTCCACCGGGTGCCAGCAGGCGAAGCGGTGCTCGGGCGGCCCGGTGAGCGCGGGCTGCTCGGTGCGGCAGCGGTCGGTGGCATGCGCGCAGCGGTCGGCGAACGCGCAGCCGGTCGACGGGCCGGTCAGGTCCGGCGGCAGGCCCGGGATGGTCGGCAGCTGCCGGGCCGGGTCCTGGTCCAGCCGCGGCACCGAGGCCAGCAGGCTCTGGGTGTAGGGGTGGCGCATGCCGTGGAAGAGCCGGTCCGTGCCGGTGCTCTCGGCGATCCGCCCGGCGTACATCACGTTGACCCGGTCGGCGTGCCCGGCGGTGACCCCCATGTCATGGGTGATGAGGATCATCGCCATGCCCAGCCGGGCCCGCAGGTCGGCGAGCAGGGTGAGGATCTGCGCCTGGATGGTGACGTCGAGCGCGGTGGTGGGCTCGTCGGCGATGAGCACGCGCGGCTCGTTGGCCAGGGCCATCGCGATCAGCACGCGCTGGCGCAGCCCGCCCGACAGCTGGTGCGGGTAGTCGCCGAGCCGTTCGCGCGGGTGCGGTAGCCCGACCAGGCCGAGGACCTCCGCGGCGCGGTCGGCGGCCTCGGCGCGGGTGCCGCCGCGGTGCAGCAGGACCGGCTCGGCGACCTGGTGGCCGATGGTCTTGGTGGGGTCGAGCGAGGTCATCGGGTCCTGGAAGACCATCGCGATCTCGTTGCCGCGCACCGCGCGCAGCTCCCGGGCCGGCAGCCCGACCAGTTCGCGGCCCGAAAGCCGCACCGAGGAGCCGTCCTCGATGCGGCCGCCGGGCGGCAGCAGCCCCATCAGCGACAGCCCGGTCATGGACTTGCCGCTGCCGGACTCGCCGACCAGGCCCAGCGTCTCGCCTTCCGCGAGGTCGAAGGAGACGTCCTCCACCGCCCGTACGACACCGCGGCTGGTGCGGATGCGGGTGGTCAGGTTCCGGACCTGGAGCAGGGCGGCCATGGTGTTCCTCGATTCGTCGCCGGCGGCGGCGGGGGAGCGGTGCGGTGCGGTCAGGAGCGGTGCTGCCGGACGTCCAGCGCGTCGTGGACCGCGTCGCCGATCAGGTTGAAGGCGACCACGGTGATGATCAGGACCACCGCGGGCGGGTACACCAGCCACCAGTAGCCGTCGTAGAGGTAGTCGAGGCCGCCGGTGAGCATGGTGCCCCAGTCGGCGTGCGGCGGCGGCAGGCCGAGGCCGAGGAAGCTCAGCGTGGACAGGGTGAGGATCGAGTCGGCGACGGTGAAGGTGGCGCTGACGATGATCACCCCGGCCGCGTTCGGCACCAGGTGGCGCACGACGATCCGCCGCCCGGTGCCGCCCATCATCCGCGCCGCCTGCACGAACTCCCGGGTGCGCAGCGTCAGTACCTCGCCGCGCACCAGCCGCGCCGAGCCCAGCCAGGACAGCAGCGACAGCACCACGATGATCAGCCCCAGCGACGGGGTGAACATGCTGACCACGATGAGCAGCAGCACCAGCCCGGGCAGGGCGAGGAAGGTGTCGACCGCCCGCATCATCACCGCGTCCACGAACCCCCCGAAGTACCCGGCGAACGCGCCGTACAGGGTGCCGATGAAGGTGGTGGCCAGCGCGACCGCGAAGCCGAGTTCGAGCGAGGAGCGGCCGCCGGCCATGAGGCGTCCCAGGACGTCGTAGCCGGAGGCGTCGGTGCCGAGCGGGTGCCCGCCGCCGGGCGGCAGTTCGGCGAGGTCGAGGTGGACGGTGACCTGGTCGGTCCGGTAGAGCAGCGGCCCGAGGAAGCAGAAGGCGGCGACCACCGCCACCACGCCGAGCCCGATCAGGGCGCGCGGGTCGCGCAGGAAGGCGGCGGCCGACAGGCGGCCGGAGCCGCGCCGGACGGCGAGGGCGCCGGCTTCCGGCGCGGGCGCCGGGGCGGGCCCGATGCCGGCGGGCCCGGTGTCATGGGTGGTCATAGCGTATCCGCGGGTCGAGGAGGCTGTAGGCGATGTCGGCGAGCAGGCTGGCGACGACGGTGGCGACGCCGACCACGAGCGTCGAGGCGAGCAGCACCGGATAGTCCTTGCCGGTGGCCGCCTGGTAGAACATCAGCCCCATCCCCGGGTAGTTGAAGACCGACTCGGCGATCACCGCACCGGTGACGATGGCCGGGGCCGCCAGCCCGAGCAGGGTGATGATCGGCAGCAGCGAGTTGCGCAGCACGTGCCGGCGCAGCACCAGCCCCTCGGGCAGCCCCTTCGCGCGGGCCACCAGGACGTAGTCCTGCGCGAGGGTGCTGATCGCCGAGGAGCGCATGTAGCGGCTGAAACCCGCCACCGTGACCAGGCAGAGCGTCACCACCGGCAGCACCAGCCCGCGCGGGTCGGACAGGATGCCGCCGACCGACTCCGCCTGCGGCGCCTGGGAGGGCAGCAGGTGCAGCTGCACCGAGAAGAGCGCGACCAGCAGCAGCGCGAAGAAGAAGTCCGGCATCGAGTACAGCACGAACGACACCACCGTCAGCGCGTGGTCCACCGCCCGGTCGCGCCGCAGGGCCTGGTAGATGCCCATCGGCAGCGCGACCGCCAGCGCCAGCACCGTGGACAGCCCGAGCAGCACCGCGTCGCGCGGCAGCCGCTGCGCGATCAGCGTGGACACCGGCTGGTGCATCGAGTAGGACGTGCCGAAGTTGCCCTGCGCCGCCTGCTTGACGAAGGTCAGGAACTGCACGGCCAGCGGCTTGTCGAGGCCGTTGGCGGCGTTGAAGACCGCGATCCGCTCGGAGTTGGCCCGCATGCCGAGGCTGGCGCGGGCCGCGCTGCCCGGCTCGAGGTGGATCAGCGCGAAGGTCACCACCATCACGCCGATCACCACCACGACCGCCTGCCCGGTCCGGCGCACCAGGTAGGCCGTCACCGTGTGCCCGTCATGAGGTGTAGGCCCAGTCCTCGTAGTCGATCGTCCCGGAGAACGGGTTGAGCGGCACGACACCCTGGAGCTTGCTCCGGTACACCAGCAGGCTGCTGCGCAACGGCACCCACAGCCAGGGGAGTTGGCGGGCGGTGTAGTCCTCGTAGGTGGAGAACGCCGCCTTCGACGAGCCGTACTCCGTGGCCTTGATCAGCTTGTCCATGGTGGGGTCGGAGTAGCCGCCGTAGTTGCCGGAGCCGCCGGTGTCGAAGAAGCCGGTGCCGTTGGGGTAGAGCGAGTAGGGCTCGTAGCCGAAGTCGGCCAGCTGCCAGCCGCACGTCGAGGACGGGTGGGAGGCAGCGGTGCAGGTGCCGATGGTGCCGATCAGCGTGTTGAACGGCTCGGCCTTGAGGTTCAGGGTGATGCCCGCCTGCGCCTCGGAGGACTTGACGGCGGCGTTCTGCTCGTCGGTGGTGGCGCGGCCGGAGGAGTAGAGCAGCTGGAAGGTGAGCGGCTGGCCGGCCTTGATGCCCGCGCCGCACTGGCCGGCGCCGGTGCCGGGGTTCTGGCAGGTGCTGGTGCCGCCGGGCACCACCTTCCAACCGTGCGCCTTGAGCAGGGCCTTGGCCTTGGCGGGGGAGTACGGGTACGGTCCGCCGGACTTCTCCAGCGGCGTCGCCCAGGTGCTGGTGGCCTTCACCGGGACCGGCCCGCTGCCCGGGTCGGCGTAGCCGTTGTAGACCTTCGAGACGATCTGCGGGCCGTTGATCAGGTACTGGAGCGCCTGGCGGACGTACAACTGCCGCAGCACCGTGCCGACTTTGGCGTTGTAGAGGTTGGGCAGGATGCCCGCGACACCGGGGATGGGCACGCTGGCGATCGAGTAGCCGCTGGAGCGCAGCGCCTGGGCCTGCTTGACGTCATTGAGCGGCAGCCCGGCCACGTCGAGGGAGCCGCCGGAGCGCAGCGCGTTCAGCTCCGGGGTGTCGGTGGTGAAGGGCTGCATGACGAGCTTGTCGACCGAGGGCTTGGAGGTGCCGGAGTAGGCCGGGTTGGGGACGTAGCTGTAGTAACCGTTGCTGCGGAACTCCTTGAGCTTCCAGGGACCGTCGACCACCTGCCACAGCGGGTTGGTGGCGAAGGTGCCGATCTTCGCCCCTTCCTTCTGCAGGTAGGAGTAGACGGCCTGGGCGCCCGCGGTGGTCGTGTCGTGGTCGCCGACCGCCCCGGTGGCGGAGGTCTTGTCCCACGCGTGCTGGGGCAGCAGCGGGATGGTGCTGAGCACGTCGTCGGTGTAGAAGTCCGGGTTGTAGGACCGGGTGAGGTCGAGTACCACGGTGTGGGCGTCGGGGGTGGTCACCTTGGAGACGTCGTCGGGGAAGAGCCCGGGCTGGTGGGCCTGCCAGTTCTTCGCGTCGGCCTTGAGCAGGTTGTACACGAACGTGAAGTCCCGGCTGGTGATCGGCTTGCCGTCCGACCACTTCCAGTCCTTGAGGCGGATCGTCACCCGCTTGTCGCCGTTCGAGTACTCCAGCGCGGAGAACAGGCTCTTGTCCTTGTTCACCTGCGACGCTGCCCCGTCGCCGGCGTACACCAGGTACGGCCACAGGGCCTCGGTGAGGTTGGCGTTGTACCCGTTGGAGTTGGTCGCCGGGGCCAGCGGGAAGATGAAGTCGGGCGTGGCCGCCACGGCGGCGACGGTGATGGTGCCGCCCTTCTTCACCGGGCGCTTGCTCGCGGTCGCGTGCTGCCCGTCGGAGATCGTGCCTCCGCCGCCCCCGCCCCCGCCCCCACCGGTGCACGCCACCGCGGCCATCGCCAGCGCCACCGCGACCGCGGCACCTCTGGTACGTCGGATCACGCGCATGCGTGTCATCGCCCTCCCCACTTGTGCGGCAGCGCCCCAGGACCGGTGAACCCATGTCCCGTATGTCAGGTGCACGACAGTCGATGCGTCAGGGGTCTACCCCGCCCCACGCCGACTGAAGCGCCGATCCGACCGGTGTCCGGAACCTCCGCGTACGCGGGAGGGCGCTTGTTGATCACGACCAGCATGGGGGCCGAATGTTGCGGGAGTGATGCGGCGGTGTGTCACTGCCTCCTGGGGTGCGGGGTGTTCGTGCGCTGGGCGGGTGCGGGAGCGGGATGTGTGCCGGGTGCCGGGTGCCGCGTCCGCGCCGCGTCCGTCCGGGTGAACCACGGGCGGCGCGGGCCGACGGTCGCGGCCGGGGGCGGGGTGGGCGCGGAGAGTTGGGGCGTGGGGCCGCGCGGGTGCGGCGATGCGCGCCGCCTGCCGGCCGTTTGACGCACCACCGAAGAGACTGTCGAGCGAGCGGGAGATGTGCGCGTGTCCGTCCGAGTTGCCGTCATCTACTACAGCGCCACCGGGAACGTCCACCAACTCGCCCAGGCCGTGGCCAAGGGCGCCGAGCGCCGGGACGCGGAGGTGCGCCTGCGCCGGGTCCCCGAACTCGCCCCCGACGCGGCCATCGACGCCAACCCGGCCTGGCGCGCCCACGTGGACGCCACCAAGGACACGGTGCCCGAGGCGACCCTCGAAGACCTGGAGTGGGCCACCGCCTACGCCTTCGGCACCCCGACCCGCTTCGGCAACGTCACCTCCCAGCTCAAGCAGTTCATCGACCTGACCGGCGCACAGTGGCAGGCGGGCGTCTTCCACAACAAGCCCGCCACCAGCTTCACTTCGGCGATGAACCCGCACGGCGGCCTGGAGTCCACGCTGCTGTCCCTGAACAACGTCTTCTACCACTGGGGCTGCGTGATCGTGCCGCCCGGCTACACCGACCCGGTGCTCTTCCCGGCCGGCGGCAACCCGTACGGCACCAGCTGGGCCAGCGGCGGCGGGCAGGGGCCGGACAAGGCGACCCTGGACGCGGCCGAGTACCAGGGGCGCCACCTCGCGGACATCGCGACCCGGCTCGCGGGCTGACGATTCGTCAGGTCGCGGTGTTCGGCTGCGGCGTGGCCGCCCCGCGGGGCGGGCGGCCGCGGTTTGTCGGGTCTTGGGCGGGAATCGATCGGCGAGTTGGCCGGTTTTTGATGTGGACATGCTCAGTTGACATGATTAGCGTGCGGCTTGGTCTAGACCTGACCTGGACCGCCCCCCCACCTCAGGAGTCCTCCATGCGCAAGAAGATCGCCACCGCGGTCGTCGGCGTCGGCGTCGCGTCCGCCTTCGCGCTGAGCACCGGCAGCGCCAGCAGCCACGGCTACATCAGCACCCCGCCCAGCCGCGCCGCCCTGTGCGCCGCCGGCACCGTCACCAACTGCGGCGACATCCAGTACGAACCGCAGAGCGTCGAGGGCCCCAAGGGATTCCCCGCCGCCGGCCCCGCCGACGGCAGCATCTGCAGCGGCGGCAACTCCCGCTTCGCCCAGCTCGACGACCCGCGCGGCGGCGGCTGGCCCGCCACCCAGGTCACCGGCGGCCAGAGCTACACCTTCACCTGGAAGCTCACCGCCCAGCACTCCACGACCGACTTCTCGTACTACCTGACCAACAGCAGCTACGACCCCACGAAGCCGCTGACCCGCTCCGAGATCGACACCACCCCGTTCCTGACCGTGCCCTACAACGGCGCCCAGCCGCCCGCCACCGTGGTGCACCAGGGCACGATCCCGACCGGGCACACCGGCAAGCAGCTCATCGTCGGCGTGTGGACCATCGCCGACACCGGCAACGCCTTCTACTCCTGCGCCGACGTGCAGTTCTGACCCTCCGCGGGCTGCCACCCGGCCCTGCGGCGGGCGCGCTCCCGAACTCGAGAGCGCGCCCGCCGCACCGTCACCCCCCG
>NZ_JBAGKC010000029.1:0-96635 GCF_037034245.1 Streptomyces sp. CA2R106 | reverse complement strand
GTGTCCGCTCGGTGTAGTGATGGCGTCACGGGTGGGCCGAGGGCGGTCCACGCACTTTGCGGTCGCAGGTCCCGGCGTCGCTGCCAAGGCTGAGCGACAAGCAGTTCGCGCAATTGGAGGCGGAACTGGCAAAGGGGCCGGCTGTGCCCGGATGGGAGAACCAGCGCTGCACCCTGGGCCGGATCATGACCGTGATCGGCCGACGCTTCCACCTGACCTACACCGTCCAGGGGGTGCACGAGTTGCTGTCCGTAACAGCACATGGGGTGGCCGTCGATCAAGCAGATGAGCGCAAGCATGCCGCCCTGATCGTCTCCGCTTTGCGGGCTGCTATGGCAAGGCTCGATCTTGACCCACCAGCAGCCCGAGCAGAAATCGCCCGGCTTCTGCACACCATCAGCGAACGTTTCGGGGAGGCCCGCGTAGGCAATCTGCTGGACGAGAGTGACCTGGCCGGTGTCGAGCCTGCTCCCAACTGGGAGCCGCTGCGATCGGCTGCTCGGGTCACGTCCGCTGGGGTGGTGTTTCGACGGCCACTCGGTGATCTTGTTGTGAGGTTATGCGGTGAGTTGGGTGGGCAGGGTGGTCTCGTTGTCTTCTGACTCGATCGGGTGGCTGGTCTTGGCCGGTAGTTCGCGGCTCATGTAGCGGCGGGCTTCGGTCCACTCGTCGTTCTGCTCGGCCAGGACGGCGCCGACCAGGCGGATGACGGCGGTGCGGTCGGGGAAGATCCCGACGACGTCGGTGCGGCGGCGGATCTCCTTGTTCAGGCGTTCTTGGAGGTTGTTGGACCAGATCTGCCGCCAGATCTCACGCGGGAACGCGGTGAAGGCCAGCAGGTCTGCCCTGGGCTGTGTCGAGGTGATCGGCGGCCTTGGGGAATTTGGCTTCCAGCGCGTCCAGGACGTGCCGCATCTGGGCTTGGACCGCGTCGCTGTCGGGCTGTTCGAAGACCGTCCGCAGGCGAGTGGCCACCCAGGGCTGGGCGGATTTCGTGACCTGGGACAGCAGATTCCTGGCGTAGTGGGTGCGACAGCGCTGTCAGGACGCGCCGGGCAGGACCGCGCCGATCGCGGCCACCAGGCCGGTGTGGGCGTCGGAGACGATGAGCTGGACGCCGCCCAGGCCGCGGGCGGTCAGCGAGCGCAGGAACGCCAGCCAGCCGAGGCCGTCCTCGGCGGTGGCCACGTCGATGCCGAGGATCTCGCGGTATCCGTCAGCGTTGACACCGACGGCGACCAGCGCGTGGACGTTGATGATCCGGCCCTGTTCGCGGACCTTCAGCGTGAGCGCGTCGACCCAGACGAACGCATACGGGCCGGCGTCCAGGGGCCGGTTGCGGAACGCGGTGACTTGATCGTCAAGGTGCTTGGCCATGGCGCTGATCTGCGACTTCGAGAGTTGTGTGGCGCCTAACGACCCGGCGAGTTTTTCGACGCGTCGGGTGGAGACTCCGAGGAGGTAGGCGGTGGCGGCCACGGAGATGAGGGCCTGTTCGGCCCGGCGGCGTCGTTCCAGCAGCCAGGCCGGGAAGTGGCTGCCGGTCCGCAGCTTGGGGATCGCCAGTTCGACCGTCCCGGCTCGGGTGTCCCACTCGCGCGGGCGGTAGCCGCTGCGGTGGTTGACGCGTTCGTCGCTGACCTGTCCGTATTCGGCGTTGCACAGCACGTCGGCCTCCGCCGACATGAGCGCGTCGGTGAACGTCTTGACCATCGCGCGCAGCAGGTCGGGACTCGCCGAGGCCAGGTTGTCCTCGATGAGGGCGTGGAGGGGCAGACTGTTTGGTGCGGTCATCGTGCTGATCTCCTTCGAGGCTTAGACACTTCGAAGATCAGCCGGTGGCCGTCTTTCTATGCGGCCGTCAACCCAGACGCCGGGATCAACCCCGGATCAGGTCCAACCCTGTACACCACTTCCAAGGACGCAACCACTGCTCGCAGTCGCAGTCCCCTTCGTGGCGTGGCTCCCAGCTGCGCTGCGACTGCCGGAAGGTGCGCGGGTGCCGGCGGCGTCGATGGGGATCTTGCTCGTGTCCGTCTCTCTCTATGGAGAGATGCGGCCGGACGCGCTGGCTCGAGCCCGCTCGGTCCTCTCAGGAGACGCCTCTGGCTCCTAGCTCGCCCCCGGGAGCCGGGACTCCGGGCGGTCAACTGCAACTGCGAACGTCGAAGGGCCCCCTCGTTCGCGAGGGGGCCCTTCGGACGTCGTGCCCGGTGAGGCACTGGCGGAGGATACGAGATTCGAACTCGTGAGGGGTTGCCCCCAACACGCTTTCCAACTGTCCGCAGGGCCGTTCGGGAGCGTTCGTGGGCGTTCGCGTTGCAGGTCAGGGACGGCATGTGTACGTCGGCGAACGCGGACGGCCGTGTGCGCACTGGACAAAGATCAGGACAACGCGAGCCGGTTGGCCTGCTAGTTCCCGGCCTCCGTGGCCACGACGAACGTGCCCTTGTTCGGCAAGGTCGCGACCAATCCACGGTCTCGGAGCTCGGCTACGGCCCGGCGCGCGGTCCCGGGTGCTACGCCGTACTGCGCTCCCATATCCCGCTCGTTCGGGAGCCGTGCCCCCACTGGGAGCCGGCCGGACCTGATCTCAGCTTCGACCTGGTCGGCAACCTGCACGTAGACGTACTGCGGGAAGTCTCCGCTCATGGGCCCGAACGTAAGGCGGAACTACGCCCTGGGCATCCGCAGGTAGTCCCGTGGTGCACCATGGAGCGGTATGTAGCGGTACTGTCTGATCAGGGAAAACCCCCGCGACCGTGGAGCCGGCCCGGGGGGATGGCCGACTACGAGGAGTCGACGTGGCCGAGCGTACCGAGCGGAACGCGCGTAACGAACCGAAACCACTTGCCGTGGTCTCTGGCATTGCGGCCGAAGGGCGGGCCCAAAGCGCCTATCGGGCCTACGTCGACCACATGAGGGACTGCGAGGAATGCCCGCAGTCCCTCTTCCAGTGCGGCGGAGCGGCCGACCTGTGGAAGCTCTACCTTGAGGCGCGAAGGTGACCGTGCTGTGGCGTTAGAGCTTGGGCACAACCGGCTCGGGCAACGCCGCGGACCACGATCGCAGCACGTCTACCGCCTGGTCGCTGAGGGTCCCGCCGGCTACTTCCTCCTGGAGAGACCGCCGGTCCGCCGGGTGGGTCAACTCACGGTAGAGCTGCAAGTCCTCGAATCCGTTCACGGCCACGTCATGGCTGGTGGCGCCGAACACGATTCGGGGCAGACGCGCCCAGTAGCAGGCCACCAGGCACATGGGGCACGGCTCGCTGCTCGCGTACATCACCCCGTCTTCGAACAGGTGGCGCCCCAGCGTCCGCCCTGCGCCGCGGAGCGCCATCACCTCCGCGTGCGCGGTCGGATCGCTCAACTCGACAACGCTGCTTGTTCCCTCGCTCACGACCTGACCGCCAATTACGATGATGGCGCCGAACGGCGTTTTCCCTTGGTCTTCCAGGGAGTGGCGCGACAGCTCAATTGCGCGCTCCATGAATCCCTGTTCGTCTTCAGACAGTGCGTTTGCCACGGTGAACCCTCCGGATAGCGTGTTGAGACTGCGCTAGGAATTTGCACCCTTCTTCTTCCGCCAAGGCTTCAGTGGGGTAACGAATCTGAGTTCTGTTCGATCCGCCGGGTATTCGGCATCCGAGATTTCGACGGTTCGGTTCTCGGAGTCTAGGGAGATTCGGCGACAGATGAGCAGAGGAACCCCATCGGGCAGGCCCCATTGCTGTGCTTCCACGGTGGTGGGCATCCTGCCTGTCACCTGGTCGACCATGCACATGATCTCAACGCCCACGGTGGAGAGTTGATGCTGTGTACCGCCCGGCCATGGTTCCTTTTTCTCGTCCAAGAGATCCGGGTTGGAAGCGATCAGCGACACGGGCATATACGACGTGCTGAACGACAGGAGATGGCCCGTGCGCGAATCGTTTGAGACGTACCTTCGCCTCAGTAGGGAATCTCCCGGGGGAATGCCGAAGACTTCGGCAATCTTTTCATCGGCGGCAATCGTGTCGTATGTGGAACTGAACACCTGCTCCACGATCGACATACCGAGATTCGTCTCAGCTTCGCCTACGGCGGCCCGCTCCTTCTCCGGGCGGCGAGCCAAATCCTTCTCGGCTTGGTGCCGTTCGGATGAGCGGACCACCTTTCCGGGCGGGATGCGGACCACGGGCGCCTTGCCTCGCCCCGCAGTGATCAGCCCCTGAGCCTTGAGCAGGGACACCGCAGAGCGCGCGGAGTTCATTGAGCAGCCGTAGCGCTGGCAGATCTCCCCAAGGGTCGGGAGCGAGTCACCGGGGGCGAGCGCCCCCCGCTCGATCTCCATGCGCAGGTCATCGGCGATGCGGAGGTGAATCGGCGCTTGCACGGCCGTCGGCTGAGGTTCCATCCCACCAGCATCGCAGTTCGTAGGTTTGTGGGCAAACACTTGCGCCCCGCTGGACCTCCCGCTAGTGTCATCCTCGGTTCGAGGGTTTGCCCACAAACCCACGAACCCACAAGGCCGGAGGTTCCGGTGGTGCTGTGGCGTTTTCGCAGCTCAGCGGTCCGAAGTGACCGACGTTCATTGACAACTGCATCGTGTGCAGCCCCAGCCATCTGCTCTTGGGTGGTCGATGGGGTCGCCTCCAGCCCGTGACCGTTCCGGGCTCGGGAGGCCGCTCGGGGTGACCCGGGCCGCACCTCCGTCCGGTGGATAGGACGGCCGGGGCCACCGACCTCCCCGGGGCACAAAAAGGGGCCTGGCCTGCTGATTCTTTCGGGAGCGGGCAAGGAGTCGCTGCTGCACCACCCCGGCCTTCCGGCCGGCAGGGGACGGCCGCGGTCAACGGATCACCCGAGATCCGCACTGCTTGAAAGGAGACCCGCTGATGGGTCGCCGATTACGGGGGGCGCCGCCGCGCGGGACCGGCGCGGCGGCGGCCCTTCGCGTCATCGCCTGATCCGGACCGGTTCGGCCCTGCGGGGCCTGTCGGTCGGGATCGGGCTGCGTGCGAGCACGCACGGTCCCGTGCCGCCCGCCCCTTCGGGGCGCGGCGGTGCGGCGGCCGTGGCTGCTCGAACCGCTGATCAGCCGTACGAACACCAGCGGGCGCACCCCCTCCAGCCTGGCAGCTTGCGGGGTGCGCCCTTTCGATCCCGAAGGGGGATCACCGATGAGCCTATTCCGCTCTGGTGACACCGACCAGACCCAGCCCGACCCCGTTGCGGAACTGCTGGCGCAGGCGCGTGAGGACTACGCGCAGCACAACAGCCCGGCGACGCAGGCCGCGGCGCGTGAGCAGTCCGGCCAGACCCGCACCAACGGCAACGCCGCCGGTGGGGGGCGGTGGGGCCGGTGAGCAGCACCGACTACGCCGCGCAGAAGCTCCAGTCGCAGGCCGACACGTGGGCTGCGGACTTGGCGAAGCAGGACCCGCCGGCGTCCGGCGGTGACCTGGCCTGGCAGCAGGACATGATCCGCGACGCCTACACGGACGCCGCTCACCTCACCGACCAGCCCGGGAGGCACTGATGGTCAGTGCGATCATCGCGGTCATCGGCACCCTGGCGGGGTCGGTGGTCGCCTACGTGTTGCAGGAGCGAGCCGGGCGTGCGGCGCGGGCTGAGGCGCGGGCCGCGGACCAGGCTCGGGAGTGCCGTGCGGCGCTCACGGCGCTGGTGTCCGCGTTGGCGGATCACCGCCGGGCAATGTGGGTTCGGGAGGACCTGCGGCTGACCGGAGCCACCCCCGACGCGTACGCCGCGGCGCGGGCCGAGAGCCACGTCACCCGCGCCGCGATCACTGCCCCGCTGACCATGCTGGCGATCCTCGCTCCCGAACTGGCCCCGGCGGCCCGCGCGGCGGCCGACGCCACCTACGCCCTGCGCGGAGCTCCGGACCCGGATGCGCTGTCCGCCCGTCGGACCGAGGCGATCGCTGCGGCCAACCGGCTGATCACGGCCGGTGCTCGGTTCTGACCGCCTGACGGTTGCCTGATCCGCCCATTCCTGCCGGTCTGGCGGGGCTGGGCGGTGACGGGGAGCCGGACAGTCCGGTCCAGACGAGGGAGGCCCGTCGTGGCTGAGCAGCCGACCCATCACTTCATCTTGACGCTTCAGGTTCCGAGCCCGAACGGGTTCGCGGTGTGCGAGTTCAGCAACGCGATTACCCCGCCTGCGGGCTGGACTCGTGCCCAGCTTTTCAAGGGTCTGCGTGACCAGATCAAGCAGGACCACCCGGAGTACAGGGGCGCGACCACCATCTTCTTCTCGCTGGAGCGCAACCAGCTCTGACTCCGCACCACAGCCCCGGACCAGGCATGACGCTGCCGGATCAGATCCGGCCCGGGGCACGCACGACACCACCCGCTGATTCGAAGGGAAACCCACCATGTTCGGTCGCACGCGTGAGGACTCCACCGACGACTGGGACCGCACTGACCGACTGCTGGTCGGTCTGCGCGGCTCGCGTCTGCCCAAGCACGGCGATCAGTTCACCGAGATCGTCCGGGACGGTCTGCTGTCCAGCCCGGACCTGGACCAGTACCCGCCCGCCGGCCACGACTACCCCCAGCGCGGCTGACCGCACCACCAGCCCCGGCCCCGCCCCGTGCGGGGGCCGTGACGACGCCCGATCGGATCGGGCCCGGGGCACCCCCCATTCTTCCTGGCTGCGCCGTTGGCCTTCCTGACCAGGTTCGCCCCCCGCTGCCGCTTTCCCTCCACCAATCCCGTTGGGAGCTTCCATGCACGCTGCCACGTTCGCCGCGGTCTTCATCGCCTTATGGGTCGCGCACTCGGTGGGTGACCACTGGGTGCAGACCTCCGCGCAATCCGCGGCCAAGGGCCGGCCCGGCTGGGCCGGTCGCCTGGCCGACACCCGCCACGTGCTGACCCTCACGGCTACGAAGTTGGTCGTGCTGCTGCCGGCCGGTCTGCTGCTCGGTCTGCACCTGTCGGTGTGGGGTGTGGCCGCTGGGCTGGGGGTGGATGCGGTCACGCACTGGTGGGCCGACCGACGGTCTACCCTCGCTCGTCTCGCCGATCTGCTGGGCAACGGCGGCTTCTACCGCCTCGGGGCACCGCGGCCCGGCCACGACGACAACCCGCACATCGGGACCGGCGCCTACGCCCTCGATCAGAGCTGGCACCACCTGTGGCTTCTGGTCGGCGCGCTGCTGATCATCCTGGTCTGAGGCGGGGTGACGACGTGGGCGAGTACACCGGGCGGGACTGGCACCGGTTGCAGCAGCGCGGCGCTACCGCGCTGGCCAGCGTCCTGGCCTACGGCTACCGGATGGGGTTGCCGGCGGTGGCGTGGACGCTGAACACGATGGGCGACCTGGTCGCCGACGTGCACGGCCTGACCGTCACCGCCGCTGACCAGCGCGCCGCGTTCGACGTGTGGTGCGACTATCTGGCCGCTGACCGGTGGCGGGAGCGCACTGACTCCGACGGCATGACGTACCTGCATGCGGTCTTCACCTGGCGCGACGACCCGAGGGTCAAGGGCGCGGTCCGTGCGGTCATCTTCCCCGCCGACGACGGCCGGTCGGCCTGACGGCTGCCTGATCCGCCCCACCTCCCGACAGCACGTCGGGGGTGGGGCGGTGACGGGGAGTCGGACAGTCCGGCCCCGAGATCAGCAGGGAGTTACAGCATGCCGAAGTACCAGTGGTACGCGACCCTCGTGCAGCCCGCTAGCGGTGGCCTGTCCGAGAGGGTCGGGGACGGGTACGGCACCGTCACCGCCGACAACCGCGACGAGGCCGCGAAGGAAGTCGCCAGGGTGGCGAAGGTCGAGGGCCGCGCCCGCGTGGTCGACCTCTCCCTGACCGAGAAGCGGTAACGGCCGTACAAGCGGCTGACCTGCACCACCAGCCCCGGACCCGCACCCGCGGGGGCCGTGAGGGCGCCCGATCGGATCGGGCCCGGGGCACGCACGGCTTCCCTCAACGCAACCGATAGGAGAGGCACATGGGCTACGCCTACTACACCGTCATGCGCAACGGCGAGGAGATCGAAGCGGGCTACGGCGTCGAAGCCGTCTGCGAAGAGCCGGGCTGTACCGAGCAGATCGACCGCGGACTTGCCTGCCTGTGCGGCGAAACACCGGGCGGAGACGAGTACTGCTGCGGCGGCTACTACTGCGGCGAGCACCTGTACATCGGCCCCGATGACGTGATCGGCGATCTGTGCGCGCGCTGCTCTGCTGCCTACACCGCTGCTCGCGGTGAGCCTGACAGCAAGGTCTGACCTGCACCAAAGCCCCGGCATCCACGCCGTGAGGGTGCCCGATGGGATCGGGCCCGGGGCGCTCGCACCTCCACCTTCACCGCGGCCCGGGCCGGTCGCACATCCGCCATGACACCGGCCGGCCCGGGCCCCTTACCTCCTGTTGGGAGATCTCCCCATGCAGCACCACTACATCGGCCCGCACCGGGCCGACAGCACCGGCGAGTTCCTCGAACTGGCCCTGGGCACCCCGCTGGACTTGTGGCTGGGTGTGCCGGGCGAGAGCGACACGGAGCGCGCGGCCCGTGAGGCGGCCGCGGCCGACATCCTCGCCGACGACCCCGCCCTGTACACGGGCAGCATCGCGCTGCTCGCCGACACGATCAGCACCATGCCGGAGCTGCTGGCGCTGGCCCCCGCGCCCCGCCCGGCCGCCCGCCCGCGCCGCAAGACCCGTCGGGGGGCGGCGGCATGACCACCACCCGCCCGCTCTTTCTGGCCCTGCGCCGCTTGCGGCTGCTGGCCGTGTTCGCCGGCCTCGCCTGGCTGATGGGTCTTCACCCCGGCGTGCCGGTGCGGCTGCTGGTCGTCGTGATCGTGGTCGACGCGGTCGCCGACACCGGCCGTACACCCGCTGTTCCTGGCTCCCGTATCCGCCCGTCGCGCACGGGAGGTGACCGACGATGAAGCGCACGCTCAAGAAGCTCCTCACCGTGCTGCCCGCGGTCGCGATGACGGCAGTGTCCATGGTGCTCACGCTGGCCGTGGTCGTGATGTGGCTCGGTCAGGCCATGCCCTGGCCCGTCGCGGGCGTGGTCGGTCTCGGGCTGGACGGCGGCTGGCTGGCCACCCTCGCCTACGAACGGCGCCTCGCCGCGCAGGGCGACCACTCCGCGGGCGTGACCCGTGTCGGGTGGGGTTTCGGCGCGGTAGCGACCGCCGTGTTGCTCGCGCACGCGGTGACCGCCCCGACCGACACCGGCGCCTGGTTGGCGGTGTCGTGGCTGCCGATCGCTGCGAAGGCGCTGTGGCTGGTGCACGGCCTGTGGGAGCGCACCGCACTGACCCGCGACGCGCTGGACATGATCGCCGGTATCCAGCAGGAAGCCCGCGATGACGCCGCGGTCGCCCGCGCCCGGCTGCGGGCCGACGCCGCCACCGAACAGACCCGGCTGCTGGCGGTGACCGAGGCCGGCGCACGCGTCGCCCGGGTCCAAGCCGAGACCGCCGCGGCACTGTCCACCGCGTGGGAAGTCCTCAACACCGCCCGCACCCAAGAGGCGACCGCCGCGGCGCTGGCCAGCGTGACGGCCCCCGTCACGGGCGTCACAGACGGGTGGGAGCTGCCGGTGTGGGGCCCGGTACAGCCCCTGCCGGCCGCTCTGGAAGCCCCTGCCTTGTCGGATGCCGACCTGGACCGGATCGTCGGTCAGATCCTCACCGACCAGACCCCGCCCCCCTCCTACCGCGAACTGGCCGGCCGCTTTCGGGCCGCCGGGCACTCCGCGTCGGAGATGCGGCTGCGCGCGTCATGGAAGCGCCTGACCGCCGCGGCCACCTTCACCGGCTGACCCCCGCCCCTTAACCCTGATCACCCCGCCATGAACGGAGGCACGTCCCCATGTCCGACCTGGACAAGGCGTCCGCGGAAGCGGTCGCGTCCGCGAAGCAGGGCGAGCAGTTCGCGATGATCCTCACCGCGATCCAGACCGCCCAGCTCATCCAGGCCCAGCAGCAGCCCAGCACCCCGCCGCCCGCGCCGGTGGCCGTGCAGCAGCCTTCCACCGCCGGCGCCGCCGGGAAGTGGCTCGCCATCGGTGTCGGCGCGTCGATGCTCATGATCACCGTGGCGTTCGCGGCGATGGCGCTGGCCATCGCCGCCGCGTGCATCGCGTTGGTGGCGCTGGTCGTCTACGGCATCTACCGCGACATCCGCTCCGGCCGGGGGCGGTGAGCTGGTGGCCGACGCGACCAAGCCGCCCCGCGGCCAGTGCCGGCAGTGCTGGCAGCACGCCTACGACTCCCGCCGGGTACACGCGCACCTCGCGCCTCGCGAGGAC
Source organism: Streptomyces sp. CA2R106 (assembly GCF_037034245.1). NCBI lineage: Bacteria > Bacillati > Actinomycetota > Actinomycetes > Kitasatosporales > Streptomycetaceae > Streptomyces > Streptomyces sp. CA2R106. The sequence continues at coordinate 86,350 of NZ_JBAGKC010000029.1, read as the reverse complement.
TGCCCGGAGTGCGTGGATCACATGATCCACGGTCACCCCGCCCACCTCATCGCCACCGCACTCCGCAAGCCCTGACGCTATGCCGCCGTGGAATCCAGCGGAGTGCCCACCGCAGCACCGGCGGGCGTGTCCAACAGGATGCATTTCTCTGGGCTTGCTGCCGCGGCCGGTGTAGCCATCCCGCCGACCATGACGACGGCTATCGCCACCACGACCGCCGCAGCTCCACGGACTAGGGACGGCGGGGCCATGCGGGCGTGCGTCATCACTACGGCGTGCCTCTCGAAGATCACAGACGTGCAGAGATCACGGACCGTATATCGCTAGCCATAGATTCTGCAACTTCCCTTCATAAGAGGGGAGTTGGGCCCTCACCTGGAGATCCCATGATCCAGACCCACCCGAATGACCCGCCCTTGACCGGTGCCGAAGCGGCGAAGGTCGCGTGGCTGATCGCGCGGATGACCAAGCGCGGTCTGGCCGGCGAGCAGGTCGACCAGAGCGACTTGCAGAAGAAGTTGGACCGCATCCTCGACGGCGCCCGCAAGCGCGCCGAGAAGGCCGCCGCCGCGGCCGAGAAGTGAGTTCGCCCCGGGTCGGCCGCACATCCGCCAAGACACCGGCCGGCCCGGGCCCCTACCGCTCCCCATGCAGAAAGCGCAGGGACCATCAGCATGACCGAGATCATCGACATCCACACTCGTCTTCCCCGCACGCCCCCTGATCTGACCAAAACCGCGCCCTCGACCGCCGCGGCCGACTCCGCGCCGCCGCCCGACGAGGGGCCGCGCACGGTGCTGGAAGGGACCGTCATCCCGCCCGCCGACACCGCCCCCAAGGCAGGTGTGTCGCGTGACGCGCGAGGGCGGGTGCGGCGTGCCGCGGGTGTGACGCTGCACGTCGTCACGCATGACCGGACCAAGAACGGGGTCCGACTGGCCCTGCGGCACGGCGCCTACGTGGTCGGCGGAACCAGGATCGTGGCCAAACGGACCTGGGACGGCCGGACCGTGGCCCGGCATGAGCGGATGATGCGTTCGGCTGAGGCCGCCGGCCAGCACGAAGCCGCCCTGGAATGGGAGGAGCGCGCGGCGAAGTTCCGCGAGCAGCGCCACAAGCGGCGCATGGACCTGCTCGCCTCCGGCCCGCGGATGGTGAAGTCCGCCGCGGTCGGCACCGCCGGCGCCGCCGGGAGTCTGCTGGCGCTGGGCACGGTGCTGGCCATCGCCGAGCACGACGTCACGCAGGTCATCGCCCCCGTCATGTTCACCATCGACGTGGTGCGCACCCTGGTCTGGCTTGCCGCCCTCGTCTGGGGGCCGGTCACCGTGCTGGGCCCGTGGATGGTCGTGCTGGCGCTGTGGAACACCGGCCGGCGCGGGCAGGCCGCACCCCGCTGGGCGCTGCCCGCATCCGAGCAGGACAAGCGGGACGTGGTGCCCGATGAGGGCGCAATCCTGGACGCGCTGCGGAACCTGGGTATCGCCAGCATGAACAAGGCGTTCAAGGAAGGGTGGCAGCCGCGTTGGGTCTCCCCGACCGTCAGGTTGGGCAACGGCTACCACACCCGGCTGCAACTGCCGATGGGCGTCACCGTGGAGATGGTCAACGGCACCAAGAAGATCCTGGCCCACAACCTGCTCAGGCTGCCGGTGGAGGTGTGGCCGACCGAGCCGCGCGACCAGCCGGGCGTCATGGACCTGTGGGTCGCCGACCAGGGGTCGCTGTCCGGGCCCGTCCCGCCGTGGCCACTGCTGACCGAGGGCACCGGCGACTACTTCAAGGGCGTGCCGGTCGGTGTCTCCCAGCGCGGAGAGCCGGTGTTCGGCAAGCTCATGGCCGCCAACTACATGATCGGCGGGATCATGGGGACGGGTAAGTCGTCCCTGACCGTGGCCCTGCTGCTCGGGGCGATGCTCGATCCGCTGGTCGACATCGACGTGTACGTCATGGCCTACAACATCGACTACGACCCGATGAAGCCGCGGCTGCGGACCCTGGTCAAGGGCGATGAAGACGAGCAGATCGAGGCCGCACTCGAAGCGCTGCGGGACCTGCGGGACGAGGTCACCGAGCGCGGCAAGCTCCTCGCCGAGCTGGGCGGGGACGACCCGAAGCTGACCCGGGAACTGGCCGAGCGGGACCCGCGGATGCGCCCGCGCGTGGTGGTGTTCGATGAGTGCCACGAGCTGTTCATGCACAAGAAGTACGGCGAGGAAGCCGCTGAGCTGGCCATCAAGGTGATGAAGAAGGCCCGCAAGCTCGGCATCACCCTGATCTGGGTCACGGTCTCCCCGACCGCGGACAGCATCCCGAAGGACGTCACCCGCAACACCTCCCACCGCGCGGCGTTCGCCGTCGGCGACCACGTCGCCAACGACGGCCTGCTCGGCACCGGCAAGCACCGCGCCGGCATCACCGCCACCACCCTCAGCCCCGCCGAGGATGTCGGCACCACCCTGACCGTCGGCTTCACCAAGAACACGTTCGAGCTGCTGCGCACCTACTACGTCCGCAAGGACACCAGCGCCGACCAGGTCACGCCCGTGGTTCAGCGGGCGTTGGCGCTGCGCGAGGGCATCACGCCGTCCGCGCCGGTCGTGCCGGCCGGACAGCCGGTCGATCACCTCGCCGACATCAACACCGTGCTGGGCGAACAGGAACGGATGCGCACCCAGGAAGTCCTGCAACGCCTGGCCGCACTCAACCTGCGCGAGTACAGCGGCTGGACGTTCATCGACCTGCGCCGCGTGCTCGACCCGCACGGCGCCGTGCGCAAGTCCCACGGACAGATGGTCGTCGACCGCGCCATGGTCCGCGACGCCCTCACCGAGGACGCCGACACCGACCCGACCAATATCGACGCAGAGTAACCAACTCGCGGGGGAGGCGACCGGGGAGGCGGGGAGTTCTCCCCGACCGCCTCCCCCACCCTGCCTCCCCCGCACCCATCTGCGAGGAAGCCCATCGGGGGAGGCGGGGAGGCGCACGTCTCGGACCTGCGAAAACCCCGGGAAACGCGAGTTTCAAGACCCCCCTTCGCCTCCCTCCCCATCACACACCGTAATAATGCAGGAGGGATACCGCCCGTGCCCGCTCTGCCCGTCTACCGCTACCGCTGCGCCCCGCACGGCCTGATGACCCGTACCCAACTCCGCGCCGCCGGCCTGAGCGCCGCCCGCGCCGAAGTCGTCGCCGAACTGCGCTGGCGCTCCCGCAAAGCCCGCCACCGCGGCGGATGGCGCACCGCCTCCCTCTACGACCCCGCCAGCGCCCGACCGGTCCAACCCATGACGGCGGGCCGGTGGCGCTCGCACGCGGCGATGATGCGCGCCCGCCGCACCTGCCCCACCTGCCGGCGCGATCGCGGATACGTCATTCCACCCTCGCTCGGCACCTGCGTGCCGTGCGCCACCACCGAGACCCGTCAGGAGATCCCCGCATGAGTCGCCGTTGGCGCGAACCCACCGAGCGCGGATGGGAACAGCACGTCCCGCTCATGAACGGGCCCGTGCAGCAGAACGGACCGGCCGGCGACTACCACGCCGGTACCCGGCCCCCGCTGACCGCCCGCGAGACCCCGAGCCGACGCGCCCGCATCACCGCGTCCTGACCCCGCCCGGGGCGGCCTGCCGTCTCGCCAAAGTCCGCAGGCCGCCCCGGCAACCAGCACCCATCAACGGAACTGGAGACACCAGCATGACCCAACCGACCCGCTCCGCGCTGCTGTCCGCGGCCCTCGCCCTGGCCGGTGTCGGCGTGCCCGTGCTGCCGCTGCGCGCCGGCAAGGTCCCTGTCGGGAACTGCCCCGCGTGCGTGCGGAACGCGTGCGGTGGGCGGCCGAACATGAAGACCCCCGGCCCCTGCACCTGCCCGCACCCCTGCCACGGATGGGCCGCCGCCAGCACCGACCCCGCTGTGATCGGCTCTCTGGCCTGGCGGTCGGCATGGCGGGACGCCGCGGCCGTTGCGTACCACCCGGGCGGTGCCGGCCTGACGGTCGTGGACCTTGACCACGCCGACGCGATCACCTGGGCCCGCGCCCACCTGCCCGCCACCCGGACCGTTCGCACGACGCGCGGCGAGCACTGGATCTACCGCGGTGCCATGCCGTCGGCCAACGCGGTCAGGGACGGGGTGGACATCAAATCGTCCCTGTCCTACGCCCGGTGGCTCGGGCCCGGCTCCGGCACTCTCACCGGCCTCCCGGACACCGTGCGTGGTCTGGCCGTCAGGAAGCCGGCCGTGGTCCGGCCCGTTGCCGCCGCGGTGCCGGCGGGGGGCGCGGGTTGCTGCCCGCACCGCAGCCCCGGCTACTTGGAGCGGGGGATCACGATGGCGGAGCAGACCATCACCGCCGCCCCCAACGCCGTGCACGCCACGGTCTACCGCACCTTCCTCGCGGTGCTGTCCGCGCACGGGCGGTGCGGATGCCTCACCGACCACCACGTCGGCCGGTTGTTCACCGCCGCGCAGTCCAAGGGCGAGAGTGCCCGGCACTGCTCGGACGCGTGGGCCAACGCCCGGGCCCGGGTGGGGGTGTGAGCGGTGTCGGAGGATGAGAAGGACCCGGCCCGGCAGGTCATCGCTGACTACGCACAGGCGCACTTCCGGTACTTCCGCACCGCCGACGGCACCGTGTACGCGCAGCGCAACGGCCACCCGGTGGCCCGGCCGATCCGCTCCCAGGGCGCCACCGGCAGCCACCGCCAGGAACTCATGGTGGACATGCACCGCGACCACGTGGGCGTCTTCAACGGCACCGCGCTGAAGGAGGCGTTGGACCTGATCGAAGCACTTGCCCTGTCCGAGGACGTGCAGCCGGTCCACATCCGTGTGGCCCCCGGGTTCGACGGTGCGACGTGGCTGGACCTCGGGCGCGACGACGGCCGGTCGGTCCGTATCCACCCCACCGGATGGGACATCACGGTCCCGGACCCGCGGGAAGTGTGCTGGCGCCGTACCCAGCTCACCGGGGAACTCCCCTTGCCCGCGAGGGACACGGACGGCAAGGGCATCGATCTGCTGTTGGGCCTGTGCAACTTCGCCGGCGCGGAGACCGAGTGCCTGGCGATCGCGTGGTTGATCGGCTGCCTCGCGCCGGGGGTGCCGGTGCCGGCGCCGTTCCTCACCGGCCCGCAGGGCGCGGGGAAGTCCACCGGCGGGCGGATGCTCATCCGGATCATCGAGGGTATGAGCGGGGACCTGCGGCGCGCGCCGAAGGATGAGGAGAACCTCATCACCGCGGTGGCGGCCGGGTGGGTCACCGCGCTGGACAACCTGTCCCACATGACGCCGGACCTGTCGGATGCGATGTGCTGCATCGTGACCGGCGCGGAGAACGTCAAGCGGTCCCTGTTCACCAACGGGGATGTCTTCCGTGTCGGCTACCGCCGCCCGCTGCTGCTGACCGGGATCGATGTCGGGGTCATACGGCCGGACCTGGCCGAACGGCTGCTGCCGCTGCGGTTGGAGCGGCCCCGGGTCCGCCGTACCGAGGCGGAGTTGTGGGCGGAGTACGAAGAGGCGCTGCCGGTCGTGCTCGGGTCCCTGCTGGACCTGACCGTCAAGGTTCGCGCCGTTGTCGCGGAGACGCCTACCGACCTGCGGATGGCGGACTTCGCGCACCTGTGCGCCCAGCTCGACGCCGCCACCGGGCTCGGGGCCCTGCGCGCCTACCGGGCGAGCCTGGACGACCTGAACGACGACGTGATCGAAGGCGACCTGCTGGCGCAGACCGTCCTTCTCCACGCCGAGAGCATGGCCCCGGGCAGCGAGCAGCGCATGACCTCCACCGAGTGGCTGCACGCTCTGAGCCGCCTCTACAGCGGTGAGGACTGCCGCCCCCTGCCCAAAGGGTGGCCGACGACCGGAAAGGTCCTCTCGGACCGCCTCAAGCGCCTCCAACCCACCCTCGCGGCCCGTGGTGTCCTCATGGACAGCGGCCGTACGCGGGAGGGGCGTTACCTCGAACTCACCCGCCCCGCCCCGCCCGCGTGACCGAAGCAGCAGGCGGCGTTCTGAGACCACCGCCAGGGCCGGACAAGCAAGAAGAGCACCGGGCGCGCCGCGAGCGGGTGCTCTTCTTGCTGTTCGGCCCCTGGGCCGCCCAAAGGTCGCGCCGCGAAGCGGCCCCTTCCTCACGCCCTGAGCCGCGCGCAACGACTACAGACACCCCCTCTCTTGTCCTAAGAGGGAAGACGCTGCGTCACCTGCGTCACACGGCCCGAAAAACCGCCTCCCACCTGCGGGAAAGACCGTGACGCAGACGGCCCGCCCTGCGTCACCGCTGCGTCACCTGCGTCACGCCGTGACGCACCCCGTGACGCAGCGATGACGCACACCCGCACCCCTGCGTCACACAAAATCGCAGGTCACAGCGCTGAATGACGCACGTGACGCTGTGACGCAGAAATCCACACCTCGGACAGACACGCCACACCCCGCCGCGCCCCCACGCCACCACCGCCGCGGGGCACGGTCCGCGTCCAGACCAAGAGGAGTCGCAGTGACCACCGCCATCGTCACCGAATCCGCCGAGGCAGACGGGGAGCTTGTCCTCCTCACCGTTGAGGAAGCCGCCCGCCGCCTCCGTATCGGCCGCACCACCTGCTACAGGCTCATCCGCACGGGCGCCTTGGAGTCGGTCTCCGTGGGCACCCTCCGCCGCGTACCCGCCGATGCGCCGGCCGCCTACGTCACCCGTCTCCGCACCAACCACCACGCAGCTTGACCACCCCGGGGCGGCGCTCCCGGACAGGACAGCCCGCCGCCCCGGCTCCATCCCGACACGCACGAATACAGGAGTCTGCCCATGGCAGAGGAGAAGAAGAAAGGCACTCGTCGTGCCAACGGCGAATCCGCGATCTACCTCGGGGCAGACGGTCGTTGGCACGCCCGCGTGCCCATGGGTTACAAGGACAACGGGGAGCCGTACCGCCGCCACATCACCCGCAAGACGCGCCCTCTCCTGGTGGAAGCTGTCAAGAAATTGGAGAGGCAGCGAGACGCGGGATCGGCGCAACAGCCGGGCAAGCCGTGGACGGTTGGTAAGTGGCTTGAACACTGGGTGGAGAACATCGCCAAACCGACGGTCAGTGAGAACACTTACGACGGGTACGAGGTTGCCGTTCGTGTGCACCTCGTTCCCGGCATCGGCAAGCACCGCCTTGACCGTTTGCAGCCGGAGCACCTTGAGAGTCTGTACCGCCGAATGCAGGCGAGCGGTGAACGGAAGGCCAGTACGGCTCACCAGGCCCACCGAACGGCCCATACGGCGTTGGGTGAGGCGGCACGGCGCGGCTACGCGGCGAAGAATGCGGCCAGCCTCGCTAAGCCGCCACGGGTGGAAGAGGACGAATCCGAGGTCGAGCCGTACTCCGTGGAAGAGGTCCAGCGCCTTTTGCTGGAAGCCAACAAGCGCCGAAACAGCGCCCGTTGGATGCTGGCATTGGCGCTCGGACTACGTCAGGGCGAAACGCTCGGACTGCGCTGGTCTGACGTCGATCTGGACAACGAATATCTGAAGCTCCGGCGGAACCGGCTACGGCCCAAGTACAAGCACGGATGCCCGGAGAGCTCCCAGTGCGGCCGGAAAGCGGGTTACTGCCCGAACAGGGTGCAGACCCGCCGCGAGACGAAGAACACCAAGTCCCGCGCTGGCCGCCGCGCCGTCCCCCTGCCCGGCCCGCTGGTGTCGATGCTCCGCGCACACGCGGAGACGCAACAGCGGGAGCGCAAGGCGGCCGGCGACCTGTGGACCGAGTCGGAGTACGTGTTCACCAAACCGCTGGGCGGCCCGCTGAGTCCGAACACGGACTACCACGACTGGAAGCGGCTGCTGGGGGATGCGGGGGTCCGGGACGGCCGGTTGCACGACGCGCGGCACACCGCCGCAACGGTGCTCATGCTGCTCGGTGTCCCCGCCCGCGTCATTGATCAGATCATGGGGTGGGAGCCGGGCACGTCCGCGAGCATGCGCGCGCGCTACCTGCACGTGCCCGACGCCATGCTCAAGGACGTCGCACAGAAGATCGCCGAAGCCATCTGGGGACGCCCCGCCGCACCCCCTGTGGACAAAAACCAGGACAACGGCGGCTGAGCGGACAACGATGCGGCCCCGCTGATCACAGCGGGGCCGCATCGTTTTGCCTGTTCAGGCAAGTGCGGAGGATACGAGATTCGAACTCGTGAGGGGTTGCCCCCAACACGCTTTCCAAGCGTGCGCCCTAGGCCACTAGGCGAATCCTCCGGGGGAGACATTACAGGGTGGTGGGGGGTGGTTGCGAACTCGTTCGCCGGGTGGGGGGTGGGGTAGGGTGGGCGCAGCCCCTCGCGTGGCGCTATCTCGCTGAACTCCCCCAGGGCCGGAAGGCAGCAAGGGTAGGTGAGCTCTGGCGGGTGCGTGAGGGGTCTTTGCATGTCCGGGGCCGGGCCGGGCCGGGCTGGGGCGGGTCCGGGGCGCGGGGCGGGGCGGCCGAAGGGCTGGGGCGGGGTGCCGAAACGAGGTGGGGGAGCTCGGGGTGGGGCGCGGTGTCGGTGGGCCCGGATACCCTCGGAGGCGTGTCACTTGCCCTGTATCGCCGCTACCGCCCGGAGACCTTCGCCGAGGTCATCGGGCAGGAGCACGTCACGGACCCGTTGCAGCAGGCGCTGCGCAACAACCGGGTCAACCACGCGTACCTGTTCAGCGGGCCGCGGGGCTGCGGCAAGACGACCAGCGCGCGGATTCTGGCCCGCTGTCTGAACTGCGAGCAGGGGCCGACGCCGACGCCGTGCGGGGAGTGCCGGTCCTGCCGGGACCTGGCACGCAACGGCCCGGGGTCGATCGACGTGATCGAGATCGACGCGGCGTCGCACGGCGGTGTGGACGACGCCCGTGACCTGCGCGAGAAGGCGTTCTTCGGGCCGGCCGGGAGCCGGTACAAGATCTACATCATCGACGAGGCCCACATGGTCACGTCGGCGGGGTTCAACGCGCTGCTGAAGGTGGTCGAGGAGCCGCCGGAGCACCTGAAGTTCATCTTCGCGACGACCGAGCCCGAGAAGGTCATCGGCACGATCCGGTCGCGTACGCACCACTACCCGTTCCGGCTGGTGCCGCCGGGGACGCTGCGGGACTACCTCGCCGAGGTGTGCGGGCGCGAGGCGATCCAGGTCGAGGACGGGGTCTACCCGCTGGTGGTGCGGGCCGGCGCCGGCTCGGTGCGCGACTCGATGTCGGTGATGGACCAGCTGCTGGCCGGCGCGGGTGCGGACGGTGTGACGTACGCCATGGCCACCGCGCTGCTCGGCTACACGGACGCCGCGCTGCTCGACGAGGTGGTGGACGCGTTCGCGGCGGGCGACGGCGCGGCGGTCTTCGGGATCGTGGACCGGGTGATCGAGGGCGGGCACGACCCGCGCCGGTTCGTCACGGACCTGCTGGAGCGGCTGCGCGACCTGGTGATCATCGCGGCCGTGCCGGACGCCGTGGAGAAGGGGCTGATCGACGCGCCCCGGGACGTGGTCGAGCGGATGCAGGCGCAGGCGTCGGTCTTCGGCGCCGCCGAGCTGAGCCGCGCGGCCGACCTGGTCAACACCGGGCTGACCGAGATGCGCGGCGCGACCTCCCCCCGGCTCCAACTGGAGCTGATCTGCGCCCGGGTGCTGCTGCCCGCCGCGTACGACGACGAGCGCTCGTTGCAGGCGCGGCTGGAACGGCTGGAGCGCGGCGTCAGCCTCGGCGGCGGTGCCCCCGCGGCGCCCGCCGGCGATGCGGCGTACCCAGGGGGCCCGGCGTACGGAGGGGGCGCGGCACCCGGCGGCGCACCGGCCGGTCCGGCGGGTCCGTCCGGTGCGGCCGCGGCGCGGGCGGCGCTGGGCCGTACGGCGGCGGGCCCGTCGGCACCCGCACCGGCCCCCGTACCCCCCGCGCCCGCGCCGAGCCCCACCCCGGCGCCCGCAGCCGCGCCCGTACCCCCCACCCCGGCGCCCGCAGCCGCGCCCGTACCCCCCGCGCCGGAAGCACCGCACCAGCAGCACCCGGCCCCTGAACCGGCACCGGCCCCCGCCGCACCCGAGGCCCCCCGCCCGGGCGCGTGGCCGACGGCCGCCGCCCCGGGAGCCCCGGCGGCCCCGGCGGCCCAGGTGCCCCCGGCCGCTCCGGCCAACGGGTCCCCCCGCCCGGGCGCGTGGCCGACCACGGCCGGCCCCTCGCGACCGGCGGGCTCAACCCCGCCCCCGCCGCAGCACCAGCAGACCCCGCCGGCCGCCGCCCCCGCCGCGCCCAGCGCCCCCCTCGGCGACCCGACCCGCGTCCGCGAGCTGTGGCCGCAGATCCTGGAGGCGGTCAAGCACCGCCGCCTCACCTGGATTCTGCTGCTCAACAACGCCCGGGTGGTCGGCTTCGACGGGGAGACGCTGCAACTCGGCTTCGACAACCCCGGCGCCCGCAACAGCTTCGCCAACGGCGACAGCGAGGACGTACTGAAGCAGGCGATCGGCACGGTGACCGGGGCGCGGTGGAAGATCGAGACCCTCGTGGACCCGGGCGGTGGCGGCGGTGGCGGCGACGCGCGCGGCGGTGGCCGAGGCGGCCCGCAGCGGCCGCAGGCTCCCGGCGGCCCGGCGCAGCAGGGCCCGGGGCCGGGCGGCCAGGGCGGCGGCGCCGGACCGGGCCGGCCGCAGGGCCAGGGCCTGCCCCCCGCCGGCCAGGCACCGTACGGCCAGGGCGGCGCACCCGGCGGCGCAGCCGCGTACGCACCGGCCCGCACCGCCCAGTCGGCCCAGACCGTGCCCGCCCCGCCCGCACCGCGCCGGGAAGGCCACGGCGGCGCCCCTGCGCCGGGCCCCGGCGGCCCGGGCGGCCCAGGCCTGGACCCGTCCGACCCCTTCGACGAGCCCCCGCCGCTCGAGGACGACATCCCCGAGGACGACGACCCCGACCTGGTCGGCACCGTGCTCAGTGGCCACGACCTGTTCATCAAGGGCCTCGGGGCGACCGTCATCGAGGAGATCACCAACGACTGAGCGCGGGGCCGTACGACCGGAGCCCGCGCCCGGCGTGCGTACGGGCCGCTGGCACACGTACGGCTCGCACGTACGCGTTACGTCCTGCGGGCAGGGCTACGGCGCCGGTACGGGCGCGCGTGCGACCGGGGGAGGGGCGTGCGCCGCGCCGATCCTCCGTACGGCGTAGGGCGCTGGGCCGTACGAGCACGTAGGCTCGCCCTGTCAGGTAAAACACTCGGCAGTCCCGTAGCCGCCCGTGGAGCCGCAGGGTTTTCGGGCGTGGACGACCGACGGCACAGGCAGGAGCGATTCCGTGATCCCCGGTGGTGGTCAGCCGAACATGCAGGCGCTGCTCCAGCAGGCGCAGAAGATGCAGCAGGACCTCGCGGCGGCCCAGCAGGAGCTGGCCGAAACGACGGTGGACGGCTCGGCGGGCGGCGGCCTGGTCCGGGCGACGGTGACGGGTTCGGGCGAGCTGCGCGGGCTGGTCATCGACCCGAAGGCGGTCGACCCCGACGACACCGAGACCCTCGCCGACCTCGTGGTGGCCGCGGTGCACAACGCGAACGAGGCGGCGCAGAAGCTCCAGCAGGACAAGCTCGGCCCGCTCGCGCAGGGGCTGGGCGGGATGCCCGGGCTGCCGTTCTGACCTCGCGGGCCGGCTGAGCGGTCGCCCGAGCCCCGAGCCCCGCGCCCCGGCGCCTGGACCTCGGCGCCCGGCCCCCTGAACCCCCAGAACCCCCCGAAACCACCCCCGAAACCACGAACCCCCCGAACCGAACCCCGAAGGAAGGCACGGCGTGTACGAAGGCGTGGTGCAGGACCTGATCGACGAGCTGGGCAGACTGCCCGGTGTGGGTCCCAAGAGCGCGCAGCGGATCGCCTTCCACATCCTCCAGGCCGACCCGGCCGACGTCCGGCGGCTGGCGCACGCGCTGTCCGAGGTCAAGGCGAAGGTGCGGTTCTGCGCGGTCTGCGGGAACGTCGCGCAGGAGGAGAAGTGCCGGGTGTGCAGCGACCCGCGGCGCGACCCGGCGGTGATCTGCGTGGTCGAGGAACCCAAGGACGTGGTGGCGGTCGAGCGCACCCGGGAGTTCCGCGGGCGGTACCACGTGCTGGGCGGGGCGATCAGCCCGATCGAGGGCGTCGGCCCCGACGACCTGCGGATACGGGAACTGCTCGCCCGTCTCGCGGACGGCACCGTCACCGAGCTGATCCTGGCCACCGACCCGAACCTCGAGGGCGAGGCGACGGCGACCTATCTGGCCCGCATGGTCAAGCCCATGGGGCTGCGGGTCACGCGGCTGGCCAGCGGGCTCCCGGTGGGCGGCGACCTGGAGTACGCGGACGAGGTGACATTGGGGCGGGCCTTCGAGGGAAGGCGGTTGCTGGATGTCTGATGCGACGGTGGGCGAGGACCGAGACGGGAGCGGTGGGAACGTGGGCGTGACGGGAGCAGGCGCGACGGGCAAGGGCGCGGGTGCCGGTGCCGGCGTCAGTGCTGGTGTCGGGGCGGGCGCGGGCGAGGCCGGTGGCCTGGGCCGGCCGGACGCCCCGGGGCCGATCCCGGTGCCGCAGGAGCCGGACGAGTTCGCCGTCCAGATCAGCGACCAGATCGAGAGTTTCATCCTCTCGGTCCGCGAGGTCGCCAAGGGCGACGACCCGGACAGCGCGGTGCCGTACCTGCTGCTGGAGGTCTCGCAGCTGCTGCTGGCCGGCGGGCGGCTCGGCGCGCACGAGGACATCGTGCCGGACGAGCGGTACGAGCCGGACGCCGGGCCGGAGCCCGACGAGGACGACCTGCGGCAGCGGCTGGCCACGCTGCTGGAGCCGATCGACGTGTACTCGGAGGTCTTCGACCCGTACGTGCCGCGCTCGACGCCGGTGGCGTGCCGTATCTCCGACGACCTGGCCGATGTGGTGGCGAACCTGGCGCACGGCCTGAGCCACTTCCGGGCCGGCCGGGTGTCGGAGGCACTGTGGTGGTGGCAGTTCTCCTACCTGTCGAGCTGGGGGCTGACGGTGAGCGCGTCGCTGCGGGCGCTCCAGTCGCTGGTGGCGCACGTACGGCAGGACAGCCCGCTGGACGAGCTGGACGGCCTGGACACGGGCACCGACGAGGACGAGGAGCAGCTGGCGCGGGAGGCGGGCCGGGTGATGGAGGCGGAGCTGGGCACGATGGGGCTGCGCCGCCGGGGCCGCCGCTGACGGGTGGGCGGTCTGCTGCCGGGCGGTCCGGGACTAGCGGGGGCGGGCCGGGCGCGGCCGAGATCCACGGTGCCGAACTGATCAACTGGTGAACCTCGCGTCTCAGCATGTGATAAGGGCGGGGCGGTCGGCAGGGGCTCGTTAAAATGGGCCGACCGCATTCACCCGTGATCCACCCTGAGCGAGGAGCGCACGTGGGCCTTGTCGTGCAGAAGTACGGCGGCTCCTCAGTCGCCGATGCCGAAGGCATCAAGCGGGTCGCCCGTCGGATCGTGGACACCAAGAAGGCCGGCCACCGCGTGGTCGTCGTGGTGTCGGCGATGGGCGACACGACCGACGAGCTGATCGATCTCGCGGAGCAGATCTCGCCGATCCCGTCGGGGCGCGAGTTCGACATGCTGCTGACCGCCGGTGAGCGTATCTCGATGGCGCTGCTGGCGATGGCGATCAAGAACCTCGGCCACGAGGCGCAGTCCTTCACCGGCAGCCAGGCCGGTGTGATCACCGACTCCGTGCACAACAAGGCGCGGATCATCGATGTGACGCCGGGCCGGATCAGGACCGCGCTCGACGAGGGCAACATCGCGATCGTGGCCGGCTTCCAGGGCGTCTCGCAGGACAAGAAGGACATCACGACGCTGGGGCGCGGGGGGTCCGACACCACGGCGGTGGCGCTGGCCGCGGCGCTGGACGCCGAGGTGTGCGAGATCTACACGGACGTCGACGGGGTGTTCACCGCCGACCCGCGGGTGGTGAAGACGGCCCGCAAGATGGACTGGATCGCCTTCGAGGACATGCTGGAGCTGGCCAGCTCCGGTTCGAAGGTGCTGCTGCACCGCTGTGTGGAGTACGCCCGCCGCTACAACATCCCGATCCACGTCCGTTCCTCGTTCTCCGGGCTGCCGGGCACCTGGGTCAGCAACGAACCCCCCCAAGGAGACAGGCCAGTGGAGCAGGCGATCATCTCCGGCGTTTCGCACGACACGACCGAGGCGAAGATCACCGTCGTCGGCGTACCGGACAAGCCGGGCGAGGCCGCGACGATCTTCCGGGCGATCGCGGACGCCGAGATCAACATCGACATGGTGGTGCAGAACGTGTCGGCCGCGGCCACCGGGCTGACCGACATCTCGTTCACGCTGCCGAAGGCCGAGGGGCACAAGGCGATCGAGGCGCTCACCAAGGCGCAGACGGTCATCGCCTTCGACTCGCTGCGCTACGACGACCAGATCGGCAAGCTGTCGCTGGTCGGCGCGGGGATGAAGACGAACCCGGGCGTGACCGCGACCTTCTTCGAGGCGCTGTCGAACGCCGGGGTGAACATCGAGCTGATCTCGACCTCGGAGATCCGCATCTCCGTGGTCACCCGGATCGACGACGTGAAGCCGGCGGTGCAGGCGGTGCACTCGGCGTTCGGGCTGGACAGCGACAGCGACGAGGCGGTCGTGTACGGCGGCACCGGCCGCTGAGCGCGGGCGCGGTGCCGACCCGGACCCGGGTGCCGGACGATTCCCTCCCCCGTGGCCGCAACCGGCGGCCGCGGGGGAGCGTCTTTGTGTCGACGCACACCCGTAGAGGCGCTCGGGGCCGGAGAGTTCACAGCGTTCCCCTAGGGTGGTGCACACTGAGCGCCGGCCCGGGGCGGTCGGTGCAGGTGGGGCACCGCGTGGCGGCACGCGGCAGTGCGCGGCATTGAGGAAGAGCTGGTACGCATGGCGATATGTGGCACTCCGTCGAGCGAAGTGCCTTGCGCGTACAACCCTCGCGGGGGGATGCGTGTCCAACTGGCGTGGCGGACGCATGGGGTATCGAGACGGGGTTCGGGCGGCGCGGCGGCACCCTCGCGCCTGCGCGGCCGTCGCGTACGGCGACCGGCGGGCTGCCGGTGATCGCGCCGTGGCCGGTCCGGGTGGCCGGTGCGAACGCCGACGTGGCGAGCCGCGACGGCGCGGGGACGACGGCCGCCGCAGGTACCACCGTCGACCACCTCACCGAGACCTACCGGGCCCACTACCGCTCCCTGCTCGGGCTGGCCGCGCTGCTGCTGGACGACACCGCCTCCTGCGAGGACGTGGTCCAGGAGGCGTTCATCCGGGTGCACTCCGCGCGCAGCCGGGTGCGTGACCCCGAGAAGACCCTCGCCTACCTGCGGCAGACCGTGGTCAACCTCTCCCGCTCGGCGCTGCGCCGCCGCATCCTCGGCCTCAAACTGCTGTCCAAGCCGATGCCGGACATGGCCAGTGCGGAGGAGGGCGCGTACGAGATCCTGGAGCGCGACCAGCTCAAGGCGGCCATGCGTACGCTCCAGCGCCGCCAGCGCGAGGTCCTCGTGCTGCGCTACTTCGTCGACATGACCGAGGCCCAGGTCGCGGAGACCCTGGGGATTTCCCTCGGCTCGGTGAAGGCGTACGGTTCGCGTGGCCTTGCCGCGCTGCGTGTCGCGATGGAGGCGGCGTCATGACGACACCTCCGTACGGCTCCCGGAACCCCGAAGGCCCCACCGGCCCCACCGGCCCTGGCGGTTCCCGCGCTACCCACGGCCCCGAAGGCCCCGACGACGCACCCGAGATGGACGAGCAGACCCCCCGAGACCCGCACGACGCGCAGCCGGACGACGCGACCGTGCAGCAGAAGCCGGCCGATCCGGTCACTCCGGCTGGTTCGGCTGGTTCGGCCGCGGAGCCGGCACCGACGGCGCCCGACGCGGGCGGCGACAGCGCCGACAGCGCGACTGCGGCCACTTCCGTCTTCGCCGCCTCCGAGGACACGGCGACCGTCCGCTCCCTCACCGCCGCCCTGTTCACGCCCGACGTGACGCCCGGCGGCGCCGACGGCGAGGGCGGCCTGGACGACGGCCTCACCGCGGACGAGGCCGCGCTGCGCGTCCTCATGCACCGCGCCGTGGACGGGCTGCACGCCTCCCCGGACGCCCTGGAGCACCTGCGGCGGGCCGTAGCGATGCGCCGCCAGCGCCGCCGGCAGGCGATCCTCGGTGCCGCGGCCGCGGCGCTGCTCGTCTGCGTGGCGGTGCCCGCCGTCCTGCGGGTGGCCCACCGCACCGGCCACACCGCGGCCGCCCCGGTCGGCGTGGGCAGCTCCTACTCGCTCGCCCCCGGCACCGACGGCCACCACAAGGGCGGCCAGGCGGACCCTTCGGACAAGGCCACCCACTCGCCGGACGGCACACGCACACCGTCCGGGCGGTCGACCGGCCACCACACCACCCCGCCCGTCACCGGCGCCGCGGTGCCGGACTGCTCCAGCACCCAACTCGGGCAGGGCGTCAGCGAGGCCGGCAGCCCCGACGCCGACGGCCGCGTCTACGGCTGGTTCCGCGTCAGCAACGTCTCCGCCAGCTCCTGCACCGTGCCCAGCCCCGGCGTGATCCGCGCCGTGGCGCACGGCTCGGCCGACCAGGCCGCCATCCAGGTCGTCGGCCACACCGTGGGCGACCCGGCCTCCGGTCTGCCCGCCACCATGTCCGAGTCCCCGATCGTGCTGCTCCCCGGACAGGGGTACGAGGTCGCCTTCGCCTGGGTGCCGACCACCGGCACCGGCGGGTGCACCGCCGCCACGACCTCGCCCACCACCTCGACGGCGACCCCCACCGCGACCGGCACGCAGAGCAGCGACCAGGGCACCGGCTCGGGCTCGTCCGGCGGCAGCGTCCAGTCCGCCGACGGCGCCTCCCCGACCACGGCCCCGGCCAGCGTCACCCTGGACCACACCCCGGCCGCGGGCGCGCCCGTCGTCACCGGTCCCGTCATCCAGGGCGCCTGCGCGGGCACCGTCTACACGACGGCCGCGATCGCCGAGTCCGCGTCGACCGGCGGCGCCGAGCAGTAGCGGGCCTGCCCGCGGCCCGCAGCGGCCCACGGCGGTACGGGGCGGTACGGGGCGGCCCCGGCCGTACGAGGGCGGTCCGGGCCCGTGAGCAGGACCGTTCGCCGCACCGGCGCCGACCGCGGCCGCGGGCCCGGACCATCCGCCGGGGGCGGTTGCGGCCCGCCCGGGCCCGCACCGTAACGTGGTGGCGTGTACCGGTTCCTGCTCACCCCGCGCTGGCTGGCGGTCAGCCTGCTCGCACTGCTGGCCGTGCCGGTCTGCGTGTTCATGGGCAGTTGGCAGCTGAGCCGCTTCGACATGCGGGTCGAACAGCACAAGTCCGCCGAGCACGACGAGAAGCGCACCGCCGCCGCGGCCCCCGTGCCCCTGGCGCGGGTGCTGCCCACGACCGACGCCACTGTCGGCAGCGACGACACCGGGCGGATCGTCAGCGCCACCGGCCGCTACGACACCGCGCACCAACTCCTCGTCCCGAACCGCCTCCTCGACGGCCACGACGGCTACTACGTCCTCACCCCGCTGCGCCTGTCCGGTGGTGCCGCCCTCCCGGTGGTCCGCGGCTGGCTGCCGGGCAAGGCCGCCGACGCCGCCCGCGAGGGCCGGGTGCCGGCCCCGCCGGCCGGGCAGGTCACGGTCACCGGGGCCGTGCAGTACCCCGAGACCACCGAGACCAGCGGGGTGGACACCAGCGGCGCGCTGCCCACCGACGAGATCGGCATCATCAGCGGCGCCTCCCTGGTCAATGTGCTGCCCTACCCCGTCTACAACGGCTGGATCACCGCCAATCACCCAGCGAAGCCGCTGACCGCGGTGCCCCCGGCGGCGGCGCCGAACAGCGGCCTCGACCTGAAGGCGTTCCAGAACCTCGGCTACACCGGGCAGTGGTTCGTCTTCGCGGGCTTCGTCGTCTTCATGTGGTTCCGCTTCGTCCGCAGGGAGGCCGAGGCGCGGGCCGACGCCGCGCTCGGCATCCTCCCGGACCAGCCGGACGGACCGGACGGCCCGGGCGGACCCGGCGGCTCCGGCCGGCCGGGCGGGCCCGCCGCCCCCGACCCGCACGCCGCGGACGGCGAGCCGGGGGAGCCGGACCCCGAGGGCACCCGGCAGGCCGAGGGCACCCGGGACGCCGAGCCGGTCGGGTCAGCCGCCCACGTGGCGTAGCGCGAAGGCCAGCTCCAGCCTGACCTGCTTGATCCGCTCCTCCACGACGAGCGAGCCGTGTCCCGCGTCGTACCGGTACACCTCGTGGGGCTTGTCGAGGGCGCGCAGCCGCTCCACGTAGTTGTCGATCTGGCGTATCGGGCAGCGCGGGTCGTTCATCCCCGCGCTGATGTAGACCGGTGCGGCGACCTTGTCGACGTAGGTGATCGGCGAGGACGCCTCGTAGCGGTCCGGGACCTCCTGCGGGGAACCGCCGAACAGGGTGCGGTCCAGGGCCTTGAGTGCCTCCATCTCGTCCGCGTACGCCGTCGCGTAGTCCGCGACGGGGACCGCGGCGATGCCGACCGTCCACGCCTCGGGCTGGGTGCCGAGGCCGAGCAGGGTCAGATAGCCGCCCCACGAGCCGCCGGTGAGGACCAGCCGGGCGGGGTCGGCGAGGCCGGATTCCACCGCCCACTGCCGCACCGCCGCGATGTCCTCCAGCTCGATCAGGCCGACCCGGTGCTTGAGGGCGTCGGTCCACTCCCGGCCGTATCCGGTGGAGCCGCGGTAGTTGACCCGGATGACCGCGAAGCCGTGGTCGAGCCAGGCGGCCGGGCCCGCTGCGAAGGAGTCCGAGTCGTGCCAGGTGGGGCCGCCGTGGATCTCGAAGACCGTCGGGAACGGCGCCGGCGCCGCGTCCTCCTCGCCGGCCGGGCGGGGTGGCCGCTGCACGAGGGCGTGGATCGGCCCGCCCGGGCCCTCCACCCACACGTCCTCCACCGGCACCGACTCCGGGGCACGCAACCCCGGCGCCTCCAGGACGATCCCGCCCGCCGTCGAGCGCACCGCGGGCGGCTGCGCGGCCGAGGACCACAGGTACTCCACGCTTCCGTCGGGCCGCGCGGTCGCCCCGCCCACACTGCCGGCCGGGGTGTCCAGCCGGGTCAGTGAGCCGTCCGCCAGGTCGTACCGGAACAGCTCGCCGCGGGCGTGGAAGTCATGCACCACCAGCAGCGCGGAGCCGTCCGGATACCACTCGGCGTGCACGTCGCCGGGCAGGTCGAAGGCCAGCTCGGTCTGCTCGCCGCCGGCCACGTCCCACACCATCGGCAGCCAGCGGCCCGTGCGCTGGTGGCCGACCAGCAGGCGGGTGTCGCCGGGCACCGGTGCGAAGCCGAGGCAGTCCAGCCCCAGCTCCAGCCGGCCCCCGTCGGTGTCGTCCAGCTCGGCGACGGTACTGCCGTCGGAGACGCGCAGCACCCGCAGCGCGCTGTGCATCGCGTCGCCGTGCTCGGTGTGCTCGATGACGACCAGCGTGCCGTCCTCGGAGAGGTCGCCGACGCCCGCGGACTCCGGGTGCCGGTAGATCTCGTACGCCTCGCCGGCCGCGGGCACGACGTGCACGGAGGTGCCCTCGTCGTCGCTGGAGCGGCCTATCACGGCCAGCCCGCCGACACCCAGCGCGAGGCCCGCGGGATAGGACGGGGGCAGGCCGGGCGCGGCCGGTATGTCGTCGCCGCCGCCGAACGGCTGCTTCATCCACACCCCGAACTCGTCGCCGTCGGTGTCGGAGAACCACCACACCCAGGCGCCGTCCCTGCTGAGGGTGCCGTCCGTCGTCCCGTTCGGCCGGTCGGTGACCTGGCGGCGGCCGCCGGTGGTGCGGTCCCACGCGTACAGCTCGTACGTCCCCGTGACGTTCGACACGAACAGGCTGCGGTCCGGGGCGTCCTCGGCCCACTCCGGCAGCCCCACCCGGGGCGCGCGGAACCGCGTCTCCCACGCCGGCATGGCGCCGGTCTCCGACATGGGCCCGACGGCGGACCCGGTGATCTCGTTCATGACCCCATCATGCTCCGCCGCGCCCGACTTCTGTGCGGCTCCCCGCACAGCCTGTGGATAACTTCGCGGCGCCGCGGGTCGGAGCGCGGGGCCGGAGCCACGGGTCGGAGTGGCGGATCGGAGCCGCGGATCGGAGTGGCGGGTCCGGTTGCGTCCGGCTCAGTCGGCCTGCTGCGCCTCGCCGCGCACCACCACGACCGGGCAGGCCGCGTGCAGCGTCACGGTGTGGCTCACCGACCCCAGCAGCGTCGCGCGGAAGGTGCCGCGGCCGCGGACGCCGACCACGATCAGCTCCGCCCCCTCGCCGCGGTCGAGGAGGACCTGCGCCGGGTTGCCCATGACGGTGACCGGGCTGACCTCGGCGGCACGGGCGGGCGGCAGCGCCTGCTCGATCGCCTCGCGGAGCGCCTGCGCCGCCGACGCGCCCAGGTCGTAGTCCTCCGGGAGGCCCGGCACCGCCCCGCCCCAGCCGAACGACGCGGGCATCTCCCACGCCGTCACCGCCTCCAGCGTCGCCCCGGTCAGCACCGCCTGCCGGTCGGCCCAGCGCAGCGCGTGCAGGGAGGGGTCGGAGCCGTCGACGCCGACCACGATGCGCCCGTGCTCCGTCGCGGACTCGCTGGTGGGCGCGCTCGTGGCCTCGCTCTGCTCGGCGGCCGGCTCCGTCATGGCCTGCTCCTTACCCGCTGTGTCCCGCGGTCGGGCCGCGGAATCCGCCGCCGGGCGCGCGGCCCGGCCCCTGCCACTTCCCCTGCCACTTCCAGTTCCTGTTCCTGTTCCTGTTCCTGTTCCTGTTCCTGTTCCAGGGCAACTTTAGGGGACATAACGGCGCATTGCCGGATGAGGCGGGCGAGGGCGCGGATGTGCGTGCGGGACGCCGGCGCATGTGCGGGCGTGGTGCGGCGGGCCGCGGGCGGCTCAGTCCGCGGCCGGGCGCTCCGGCAGCCCCGCGCGCAGGTCGAGGAGCGGGCCGAGTTCGCGCGCGACCGTGTGCAGGGGGGCGGGCGACTGCTCGGCCCGGGCGATGAGCAGGGCCCCTTCGAGCGCGCTGATCATGAGGGTGGCGAGCGCGGGCGCCTGCGCGGCGGGTACGCCGAGGTCGGTGAGGGCGGCGGCGAGAGGTGCGTTCCAGGTGGCGAAGGCGGCAGCGGCGGCCTCGCGGGTGGACGCGGCGGACTCCGCGCAGTCGACGGTCGCCGCGGCCACCGGGCAGCCCGCGCGGAGCCCGTCGGCGTCGAACTCCCGCGTCCACTGCCCGACCATCGCGGTGAACAGCGCGCTCGGCGACGGCTCGGCCAGTTCGGCCACCTCGGCCAGGAAGCGGTCGACCCGCCCGGCGGCGTACCGGCCGGCCCACGCCACCGCCTCGTTGACCAACTGCTCCTTGCCGCCGGGGAAGTAGTGCTGGAGCGAGCCGCGCGGCGCACCCGCGTGGGCGGCCACCTCGCGCATGCCGGTCGCGTTCACCCCGTCGCGGCGGATGAGTTGGGCCGCGCTGAACACCATCCGCTCGCGTGGGCCGTACGTACGCGCCGGCGGGCCGCCCGCCCGATCGGACCCGCCCGCCGTCGAATTGCCGCCGCGCCCCGGCCCGTCCACCATCGCGGTGGCGTCCACCGCGTCCACCGCGTCCACCGCGTCCACCGCGTCCACCGCGTCCACCGCGTCCACCGCGTCAGCCGTGTCCGCCGCGTCCACCGCGTCAGCCGTGTCCGCCGCGTCAGCCGAGTTCGCCGTGTCCGCTGTACCCGCTCCCACCGTCTCCCGCCTCCGTCCACTCCGCCGGGTCCAGCCTATAGACGCCGGTCAACGTGTCGGTCGCGCGCGACATCCGCACCGGCCGCAGCCGCCGGCCCAGCGTGCCCAGCAGCGCCTGCCGGCCCGGGAGCACCGACGCCGACACCAGCCGGGTGCCGCGCGCCCGGGCCCGGTCGAGCAGCACGTCGAGCATGGCCGCGCCGGCCCCGCGCCGCTGCCAGCCGTCGACCACCAGCAGCCCCAACTCGCCCAGGGGGCCGGGGTACGGCGCCGCTCCTGGGCCGTCCGCCCACTCCGTCGCCAGGCTGCCGAGGCCCACGGGCGCCGGGCAACCGCCGTACACAGACGGGCTGCCGGGCGGGAAGGGCTCCTGCGGGTAGGCGATCACCGCGTCATGCCGCTCGGGTCGGCCGGCGAGCACCGCGTCCAGGTACGAGCGGGGCAGTTCCCGCAGCCGGCCGAAGAAGCGCAGCCGTACGGTCTCGGCCGAGCAGCGTGCGAAGAGCCCGTCGAGTACGGGGCCGTCCTGCGGTCGTGCGGCCTCGACCCGCCATCGGAGAGCGGGGCCGGGACCGGGGCTGGGCGTACTCGACGCCGCACCCGTTATGACGTTCGTCATAGCTCCCAGTATTATGACGGCTGTCATAGATCGCAAGCGGGGGCGGACGAGGCGGGGAGGACCGGGATGAACGCAGGTCACGCGGGCGGTACGGAAGGCGCGGGCGGCCGTACGGGCTTCATCGGCCTCGGCGTGATGGGGCAGCCCATGGCGCTCAACCTCGCCCGGGCCGGCGTCCCGCTCGTGGTGTGGAACCGCAGCCCGGACCGGTGCGAGCCGCTTCGCGCCGCCGGGGCGAGCGTCGCCGCGGACCCGGCCGACGTGCTCCGGCGCTGCCGTACGGTGCTGCTCATGCTCTCCGACGGCGCCGCCATGGACGCCGTACTCGGCCGCGGCACCCCGGACTTCGCCGCGCGCGTGGCCGGGCGGGTGATCGTCCACATGGGCACGACCGCGCCGGAGTACTCCCGGGAGTTGGGCGCCGACATCCGTGCGGCGGGCGGTGGTTACGTGGAGGCGCCGGTCTCGGGCTCCCGGGTGCCCGCGGAACAGGGGCGGTTGGTGGCGATGCTCGCCGGGGACGAGGAGGACGTCCGGACCGTACGCGAACTGGTCGCGCCCATGTGCCACGAGGTGTTCGTGTGCGGGGACGTGCCCGAGGCGCTGCTGACCAAGCTGGCGGTGAACATCTTCCTGATCACCACCGTCACCGGGCTGGTGGAGGCGTTCCACTTCGCCGAGCGGCACGGGCTGGACCGCGAGCGCTTCCTCGCCGTGGTCGACGCCGGGCCGATGGCCAGCGGGGTGTCTCGGATGAAGGCGCCGAAGCTCAGGGACGACGACTTCGCCGTGCAGGCAGGGGTGCTGGACGTGCTGAAGAACAACGAGCTGATCGCGGCAGCCGCCAGGCAGGCGGGAATCGCCTCACCGCTGCTCGACGTCTGCCACGGCCTCTTCGCCCAGACCGCGCAACTCGGCCACGGCGGGGCCGACATGGTGGCGGTGCTGCGCGCCCTCGAGGCCCGCACCGAGGCGCTGCCCGGAGCCCGCGGCCAGGCGCGGACCGGAGCACATGACGAGGCCCAGCCCGGAGCCCAGGGCGGGAAAGCCGCCGCCTCCCGAACCGCCTGACCGCGCCGCCGCCCACCGCATAGGCTGCAACCGCCGCCCGCCCCTTACGTGTTGCGAGGTGCGGGACGGGGCACCGGGGGCGCACAGACGCGGCCAGGACGGAACGCGGACGGACCGACGGCGGACGGAAGGCGGGCGCGCGATGGGTGTGGCGATACGCAGGGCCGGGGCGGACGACCGGGCGGCCGTGGTGAAGCTGCTGGACGAGGGCTTCGCGCAGGACCCGGTGAGCAACTGGGTGTTCCCCGACCCCGAGCGGTTCCGCCGCAGCCACGGCACCCTGATGGGCGCCTTCCTGGACATCTCGCTCGCCGAGGGCTGGACGGACGTCACCGAGGACGGCACCGGGTGCGCGCTGTGGGTGCCGGTGGAGGCGGGCGACCACGGTGACCCGGACGACCCGGCGCGCTTCCGCGAGGCGGTCGACCCCGGCAACGAACGGGTGGAGCAGATCGCCCGCCTCACCTCGGCGACCCACCCCAGGGACCGCGCCCACGCGTACCTGATGATGATCGCCGTCGCACCGTCCGTACGCGGGCGAGGCGTTGGCGCCGCCTTGATCAACAACACGCTGCGGCGGTGCGACCGCGACGGGCTGCCGGCGTACCTCGAAGCGAGCAGTCCGCGCAGCCGCGGGTTGTACGAGCGCCTCGGGTACGGCTTCCTCGGCACCGCGGTGGAACTGCCCGGCGGGCCGCACATGTACCCGATGTGGCGCGAGCCGCGCACCGCGGCCCAGGGCTGAGCGCGGCGCCCGCCGTCCGCGTGCCCAGTCGAAAACCGCTTCCGGTCGGCCCGGTCGGCCGCATAGCGTGCCCGCCCATGGACCAGCACCACGGCAACGATCACGGCAACAACCACGGCACACCGCCGCGCCTGACCCGGCTGACCTTCCACGGGCCGCTCTCCGACGCCCGTGCGGCGGCCATCATCGACCGGCTGGCCGGCACCGCGCCGCCGCGGACCGTGCTCGACATCGGTTGCGGCTGGGGCGCGTTCATGCTCCCGGTGCTCGAGGCGGTGCCGGGCGCGACCGGTGTCGGCGTCGACCTGAACGCCGAGGACCTCGCGCGCGGCCGTGCGGCCGCCGAGCAGCGCGGCCTGGCCGACCGCGTGGCCTTCGTCGAGGAGTCGGGCATCGGCACCACCCGCGGGCCCGCCGACCTCGTCCTGTGCCTGGGTGCCGGGCACGCGCTCACCGACCAGAGCCCGCCCGGCCACATCAAGGCGGCACTTCAGGCTCTGCGCGGCCTGGTGACCCCGAACGGCCGCGTGCTGTACGGCGAGGGCTTCTGGGAGCAGCCCCCGCCGCCGGACCGGCTCGCCGCGATGTGGCCCGGCGCGTCCGCCGGCGAACTGCCCGACCTCGCCGGGCTGGTGGACCTCGCGGTGGCCGCCGGGTTCCGCCCCTCCTGGATCGAGACCGCGAACGCCGACGAGTGGGACGCCTTCGAGTCCGGCTACCAGTCCGACACCGAGGACTGGCTCGCCGCGCACCCCGGCCACCCGCTCGCCGCCGAGACCCGCGCCCGCCTCGATGCCCACCGCGCCAACTGGCTGCGCGGCTACCGCGGTTACCTCGGCATCGCCTATCTCACCCTCACCCCGGCCGCCTGAACCGCCCTGCCCCACCCCGCCCTGTCCCAACCCAACCCTGCTCCCCCCCGGCCGCCTGGACTCCCGCCGCCGAACCCGCCGCCTGGGCCTTGCCGACCGACCGCTTGGAGGACCACCGCATGACCCACGCACCCGGGTCCGTACGCGCCGCCGTCGACGAACTGCTCGCCGCTGTCGACCCGCTGCCCCACGGCGAGCGGATGCGGCACCTCGCCGCCTGGGCGCGGGAGCAGGCGCGGCGTCCGGCGGGAGCCGGTCCACCCGACCTGCGGGCCGCGCTCCACGAGTTGGACCGCCGCGGCAGCTACGGCCGCCGGCTGGCGGGCACCGCGGCGGTCGCCGGGCGGGACCTGGAGTTCCTGGAGCACCGCCTCCTCGACCCGGACCCCGCGGTGCGCCGCCACGCGCAGAAGGCGGCGGTCCGGCTGCCGCTCCGCGACGACGCACTGGCCCGCGCGGTGCACGACGCACCGCAGGACGCCCGGCGCCGACTCGCCCACGTCGTCGTGGCCGGCGGCCGGACCGCGCTGGCCGAGCGACTGCTGCCGACCGTACGGGAGTTGTGGGACGACGAGGAGGCGGCCCGGCTGCTGCCCGGCTGCGGCGGCGCGACGGTGGCGCGGCTGCTGCCCGAGCTGTTCCGGGCGGTGGTGAACTGGCAGGCGCTCGGCCGCAGCCACCCCGACCAGGTGCTGGCCGAGGTGGAGCGCCAACTCGCCGAGCTGCCGCAGCAGTCCCGCGCCGCCTGGTGGGCCCGCAACGCCGACGTGTTCCCCGCCGTCGCGAAGGCCCGCCCCGCGCGCGTCCTCGACCTGCTGGACGCGCACTGCCCGCCCCGGCTCCCGACGCCGGTGCGGAGCATCCTCGGGCTGCTGGCCAGGGCGGAGCCGGGCCGTACGATCCGGCTGATCACCGCGCCCCGCCGCGCCGCCGCCCCCGCGAGCGACCTGGTATCCCGTGCCGCCCTGGCGCGGATCGCCCGCTGCGACCCGCCCGAACTGGCCGACCTCGCCCGGGCCTGGAGCCACCGGCAGGACGCCCTCGCCCACCTGCTGCGCGCCCTGCCGCCCTCCCGCCGCGCGTCCTGCTACGACGCCGCCACCGCGGGGCAGGACCTGTCGCGCACCGAACTGTCCGACGCGCTGCTCGAGGTGCTGCCGCGCCCGCGCGCCCAGGCAGAGGCGCGGCGGACGGCCGGGCAGCTCGAACGCGCCGGCGCGGCCTGGCAGGTGGTGCTGGCCGCCGTCGCCCACCTGCCCCCCGCCGAGGCACGCCCGCGGCTGCTGGCCGCCACCCGCCGGCCCGCGGCCGAGGACCGCGCACAGGCGTACCCGCTGCTGGCGGCCAACGCCGCCCGGTCGGGCGACCCGGCCGCGGTGGCCGAACTCGTGGGCGAACTCGGGAGGTTGCGCAACGAGCAGGAGCCGGTCCGCACACCCGCGCTCGCGGCCCTCGCGCGCGTCCCGGCGCGGCTGTTCACCGGTACCGATGCCGACGCGCTCGACCGGATCGCCGCCGACGCCGTGGAGGCGCGGGACAGCTCGTACGGCACCCGGCACGCGCTGTCCCGGCTGGCCGTCGCACTGCTGCGGGAGCACGCGGTCAGCGGTGAAGAGCGACTGGTCGCCGCCGCGTTGAAGATCCTCGCCCGGCTCTCGGGCGGCACCGGTGGCGCGAACCTCGGCCGGCTGGACCAAGTGCTCCGCCGAGGGCAGGAGTTCCAGGTCTTCGACGTACTGCGGCCCTGGCTGGAGGCGGGCGCGGACCGGGTCGACCACACGCTGACCTTCGCGCTGGCCCGGGCCCTGGGCCGCCGGGCGCGCCACATGCCCCAGCTCCAGGAACTCCTGTGGCAGGCCGTGCAGTTCGGCAACAGCACGACGGTACGCACCGCCGTCGACCTGTGGCTGGACGACCCGCGGACCCGCAGCGAGCGGGCCGTGCGGGTGCTGGAACTCGAACCGTCCGCCGCCGTCCTCGCCCCGGTGCTGCACGTCCTCGCCCGCCACCGCACCGACCTGCTCGACACGGTGCTGGGCGACCGGCCGCCCTACGGCCGCTTCCTGACCCCCGGCACGCGCTGGCTGCCGCCCACCGACAGCGCCCACCGGTGGCTGCCGCGCCAGCAGCAGGCCGCGGCACGGCTGTTGCGGCGAGCCGCGGGCGAGGCATCGCTGCCCACCTACCAGCGGGCCGGGTACATCCGCGACGCGGCCACGATCCCGGACGCCGGGTTCGACGTCGTACGCCGCCACCTCGGCGCCACCGACACGGTGCTCGCCGAGGCCGCGCTCGGCGCCCTGCCCTGGACCGACCGGCCCGCCGAAGCGCTCCCGCTGCTGCTCGCCCACGCCGGCGACGACCGGGCGCGGGTCGCGCTGTACGCGGCGGGGCGCGCGGCGCGCTTCGTCGCCCCGTCACGGCTGGAGGCGGCGCTGCGGGCCGCGCTGCTGCCCGCGCCCGACGGCACCCCGCCGCCGGCGGCCAAGGTCACCAGCCGCAAGGAGATGATCCGGCTCGCGGCCACCCGCCTGCCCGTCGAGGCGGCGAGCGCGCTGGTCGCGGCCGCCTACGGCCTCCAGGAGCAGCACCCGGACGTGCGGGCCGCGTGCGTGCCGTTCGTGGCCGGGCGGCTGCTGCGCACACCCGCCGCATGGGAACTGCTCGAACAGGCCGCCGCCGGGGCACCGGTCACCCAGGGCGCGATCCTGCGCACCGCGCCCTTCGAACTGCCCCCGGCCGAACGCGCCCGCTACGCACGGCTGGTGGCACGGGTCCGGGACTCCGCGGACCAGGAGACCGCCGACGCGGCCACCGGCCGGCTCGCCGCCTGGTCGCCCTGGTACCCCGAGGCCGCACCGCTCCTGGTCGCCTCGGCGGTCGACCAGGGCAACCGGACATCCTGGCGGCCGGCCGCCGACGGACTGGTGTCGCTCGCCCGCGGCGCCGACGGCGCCCGGCCGCTCCTGGACGCCCTCGCCCGCCTCGTGGCGGACGACGCGCAGGCCGCCGCCCGCGGACTGGACGCCGCCGACGAACGGGACCGGCCCGCCCGGCAGCGGATCGACCACCTCGTGCAGCGGCTGACCGGCACCGTGTCCGCCACCGGCGGCCGGGCCACCCGCGCCGCCGTCCGCCGTGCAGGCGAACTCCTGAGTGCCCACGACGACTTCGTGCACCAGGGTGCCCATCTCGCCGCCCTCGCCCTCGACCTGGACGCCGAACCGCCCGCGGCGCTGGTCGAGTCGCTGGAGCTCCTGGCCGCACCGCTGCGCCGCCGGCCGGTGCTCGCCGCGCACATCGCGGGCGTCCTGCGCGCCCGGCTCGGCACCACCCGCCGCCCGGGCGACCCGCTCGCGCTCCTGGCCGCCGTCGACCGCCTCAGTGCGGCCGACGGGCAGGCCGCGGAAGGGCAGTTCGCGGTGGCCGTCACCCAGGCGCTCGGCGTCCGCACCGGCTGGAGCGAGGACTGGCGCGCCCGCCTGCGCACCCTGCGCCGCCACCCGGACCCGGACGTGCGCTCCGCGGCCCTCGCGGTGACCACGGCGGCGGAGTGACGGACGAGCCCCGACCCGTGCCTTTCGGGGCCGCGGTGGTGTACGACCCGGCAGCCCGGCGCCGTACACCACCGAGGCCCGTACGGCCGGTACGCCGCCCGCCCTGGCCGCCACCGTTCGCACCCTGAGCCCCGCCCGCCCCAACTCCCGCACAGCATGCGGAAGAGGGCTCCCCATGCTTCCTCCACAACCTTCACGACATCGCCACGACCTGTGAAGCGCCAGGCCAGCACCCCGCAGGTGCCCTTGCACGACGGGCCGCTCCGCACCAGCGACTTCAAGAACTGTTGACACCCCCGAACCGGAAGCGCAACATGCCGTGACGCGGGAGAGCGCTCTCCGAACTCTTCACCGCGTTGTCGGCCGCACCGCGGGCACCCTCGGGCGGAGCGGCCGCGCGAGGACATCCACCGGAGCCGGGAGGACGAGGAGTTCCCATGGCACGCAGGTCCAGAAAGCTTCCAGGGCTGCTCATAGCGCTCGCGATGACCGCGGTGGGGGGTGCGGTGGCACTCACCGGAAACGCTTCCGCCGCACCGTCGTCGCACACCGCGGCGCACCACGCCGGCACGGCGGCGGCGATGGACATGCCGGTGTCCACGCAGACGTCGGGCGACGACCCCGACGGGGACGGCTACATCATGGCCGACCCGCCGGTCACCGGGGTGACGCCGTCGACGTACGACCCGCCGCACGCGTACTTCCACGAGTTCCAGGCGAAGTGCGCGCCGTCCCACACGCTGCCGGACGACCCGATCGTCTTCCCCGGGCAGCCGGGCAAGTCGCACGACCACACCTTCATGGGCAACGTCAGCACGAACGCCGACTCGACGACCGCCTCGCTGGAGGCGGCGAGCGGCACCACGTGCAACGCG
This sequence comes from Streptomyces sp. CA2R106, assembly GCF_037034245.1. Classification (NCBI taxonomy): domain Bacteria; kingdom Bacillati; phylum Actinomycetota; class Actinomycetes; order Kitasatosporales; family Streptomycetaceae; genus Streptomyces; species Streptomyces sp. CA2R106. The sequence continues at coordinate 56,822 of NZ_JBAGKC010000029.1, read as the reverse complement.
CCCGGCGACAAGTCGGCCTACTGGATGCCGAGCATGTTCAACGGCGACCAGAAGATCCTGCCGATCGGCCCGCAGACGATCTACTACAAGTCGGGCGTCAACGACTACACCAGCGTCCGGCCGTTCCCCAAGGGGCTGCGGTTCGTGGTCGGCAACCCGATGCAGACCAAGGAGCAGTTCCAGAACCTCAAGGGCACGGTGGAGGGTTGGGAGTGCGGGAACAGCTACGGGAACTTCGACATCCCCGTCTCCTGTCCCGACACCCCTGACGTGCAGCTCAACATCCGCCTCCAGGCGCCCAGCTGCTGGGACGGCATCCACCTGGACACGCCGGACCACCAGAGCCACATGGCGTATCCGGTCCCGTCGGGCGCCAACCAGAACGTCTGCCCGGCCGACCACCCGGTGGCGCTGCCGATGATCGAGTTCAAGATGGCCTTCCCGGTCAACGGCGACATGTCGCAGGTCCACCTCGCAAGCGGGGCGGGCTTCTCCTTCCACTACGACTTCTTCGCCGACTGGGACGACGCCACGCTGGCCGCCATGGTCACCCACTGCATCAACGGCGGGTTGCAGTGCGACGACCACGGCTACGACCAGAGCCAGCCCGGCAAGGGCGCCGTGCTCGACAGCAACTACGAGTTGATCCCGTAACCCGTGCGCGGGTCTCTCCCGGAGGGCGCCGTTCCACGCCCTTCGGGAGAGCGCTCTCCCAGTGTTTCGTGCCGAGCTCGTACCAAAGCTCGTACCAAGGAGGAAGACACATGCAACGACCCTTCCGGAAGGGGCGGGCGCGACGCGCGGTCGCCCCGCTCGCGGCGACCGCGCTCGCCGTCGCCGGGCTCGCCGTGATCCAGGCGCCCGCCGCTCACGCGGCCGGGTCCGTGGTCAAGGTGACCGGCTCGCAGGGCCACTGGCAACTCACCGTCGACGGCGCCCCGTACGAGGTGAAGGGCCTGACGTGGGGGCCGGCCGCGACCGACGCGGCGCAGGACCTGCCGGACCTGGCGAAGGCGGGCGTCAACACGGTCCGCACCTGGGGCACCGACGCGACCAGCGCGCCGCTGTTCGACGCGGCCGCGGCCAACGGCATCAAGGTGATCGCCGGCTTCTGGCTCCAGCCCGGCGGCGGCCCGGGCTCGGGCGGCTGCGTCGACTACCTGACGGACGACACCTACAAGAACGACATGCTCGCCGAGTTCCCCAAGTGGGTGGACACCTACAAGGACAACCCGGGCGTGCTGATGTGGGACGTCGGCAACGAGTCGGTGCTCGGACTCCAGAACTGCTACAGCGGCGACGCGTTGGAGCAGCAGCGCGCCGCGTACGTCAGCTTCGTCGACCAGATCGCGCAGAAGATCCACGCCGTCGACCCCGACCACCCCGTGACCTCCACCGACGCGTGGACCGGCGCCTGGCCGTACTACAAGAAGTACGCGCCGGACCTGGACCTGTACGCCGTCAACTCCTACAAGGACGTCTGCAACGTCAAGTCGGCCTGGGAGGCGGGCGGCTACGACAAGCCGTACATCGTCACCGAGGGCGGCCCGGCCGGCTCCTGGGAGGTGCCGAACGACGCGAACGGCGTGCCCGACGAGCCGACCGACCAGCAGAAGGCCGACGGCTACACCACCGCCTGGAACTGCGTCACCAGCCACCAGGGCGTCGCACTCGGCGCCACCCTCTTCCACTACGGCACCGAGGACGACTTCGGCGGCATCTGGTTCAACCTGGTGCCCGACGGCCTCAAACGCCCGTCGTACTACGCGGTGAAGAAGGCGTACGGCGGTGACACGTCCGGGGACGACCAGCCGCCGCTGGTCTCGGACATGACCGTCAGCGGCGCCACCGACGGGGTGCCCGCCGGCGGTGACGTGACGATCAGCACCGACACCACGGACCCGGAGCACGAGCAGATCAGCTACCAGGTGCTCTACAGCAGCATCTACCTTGACAACAACGGCGCGCTCACCCCGGTGGCCGCCACCGTCAACGGCAACACCCTCACCGCCAAGGCACCCGACCGGCCGGGCGTGTGGAAGGTCTACGTCAAGGCCACCGACGGCCACGGCAACGTCAGTTACGGCGCGAAGTCGCTGAAGGTGGTGCCCCCGAAGGTGTCCGGCACCGATGTGGCGCTGAACAAGCCCGCCACGGCGTCCTCGTTCCAGACCGACCCGACCGGCGGCTGCCCCTGCACCGCGGCCGACGCGGTCGACGGCAACACCGCCACCCGCTGGTCCAGCGACTGGAGCGACCCGCAGTGGCTCCAGGTGGACCTGGGCCAGCACACCGCGTTCACGCATGTGCAGCTGTACTGGGAGGCGGCGTACGCGAAGGCGTACGACATCCAGACCTCGGACGACGGCGTCAACTGGACGACGGTGAAGTCGGTCACCGACGGTGACGGAGCGATCGACGACATCGATGTGAACGGTGCCGGGCGCTACGTCCGGGTGCTGGGCACCCAGCGCGGGACCGGATACGGCTACTCGCTGTACGAGTTCGGCGTGTACGCGTGAGACAGGGCGGCCGAGCGGTCGCCCGACGGCTCCGCGGGCGCGCTGCCCGCGGGGCCGTTGCCCGGTGGGCCGGTCGCGAGCGGCCCGGCTGATCTACAGTGCTGAGGTCAGGACCTGCCACCCGGTGATCTGTGAAGGACCAACGGACGATGTCGACCGAGACGTTCGAGTTCCAGGTGGAGGCGCGCCAGCTCCTCCAGTTGATGATCCACTCGATCTACTCCAACAAGGACGTGTTCCTGCGGGAACTCGTCTCCAACGCCTCCGACGCCCTCGACAAGCTGCGGCTCGAAGCCCTCCGCGACGACTCGCTCGGCGCGGACGTCTCCGACCTCCACATCGAGCTCGAGGCCGACCCGCAGGCCCGCACACTCACCGTGCGGGACAACGGCATCGGCATGTCGCGCGACGAGGTGGTCCAACTCATCGGCACGATCGCGAACTCGGGCACCGCGAAGTTCCTTCGGGAGCTGAAGGACACCGAGGGCGCCGCGGCCACGGAGGGCCTGATCGGCCAGTTCGGCGTGGGCTTCTACGCGAGCTTCATGGTGGCCGACGAGGTGACGCTGCTGACACGGCGCGCCGGCGAGTCCCAGGGCACCCGCTGGGTGTCCGACGGCGAGGGCACGTACACCGTGGAGACCGTCGAGGACGCGCCGCAGGGCACGTCGATCCTGCTGCGGCTCAAGCCGGAGGACGCCGAGGACCAGCTGCACGACTACACGTCGGCGTGGAAGCTCCGCGACATCGTCAAGCGGTACTCGGACTTCATCACCTGGCCGATCCGGATGGCCGCGCAGCCGGCGCCCGCGGCGGCGGAGTCCGGCGACGGTGACGGGGACGCCGAGACCGGCGACGGCGAGTCGGGCGGGGAGTCCGCGGCTGCCGCCGAGCCGGAAGTGCTCAACTCCATGAAGGCGCTGTGGGCCCGGTCGCGGGATGAGGTGACCGACGAGGAGTACCACGAGCTCTACAAGCACATCAGCCACGACTGGATCGACCCGCTGGAGGTCATCCGCCTCCAGGCCGAGGGCACCTTCGAGTACCAGGCGCTGCTGTTCATCCCCTCGCACGCCCCGCAGGACCTCTTCATGCAGGGCTACCAGCGCGGTGTGCAGCTGTATGTGAAGCGCGTGTTCATCATGGACGACTGCGAAGCGCTGATGCCGTCGTACCTGCGGTTCGTCAAGGGCGTCGTGGACGCGCAGGACCTGTCGCTCAACGTCTCACGCGAGATCCTCCAGCAGGACCGCCAGATCCAGCTGATGCACCGCCGCCTGGCGAAGAAGGTCCTGTCGACGGTGAAGGACATGATGTCCGCCGCGCCCGACCGGTACGCCACCCTGTGGCGCGAGTTCGGGCGGGTGCTCAAGGAGGGGCTGCTCGACGACACCGACAACCGCGAGGCGATCCTCGGGGTGTCCTCCTTCGCGACCACCCACGACAAGGACGCGCCGACCACCCTCGCGCAGTACGTCGAGCGCATGAAGGACGGCCAGGAGCACATCTTCTACCTCACCGGCGAGTCCCGGCAGGCCATCGAGAACTCGCCCCACATGGAGGCGTTCCAGGCCAAGGGCATCGAGGTGCTGCTGCTCACCGACCCCGTCGACGAGGTGTGGGTGGACGCCGTGCCCGAGTTCGACGGGAGGAAGTTCCGCTCGGTCGCCAAGGGCGAGGTGGACCTCGGCACCGAGGAGGAGAAGGCCGAGGCCGGCAGCGAACGGGAGAAGCAGCAGGAGGAGTTCGCCGGGCTGCTCACCTGGATGACGGCCGAACTCGGCGACAGCGTCAAGGAGGTGCGGCTGTCCTCGCGGCTGACCGTCTCGCCCGCCTGCATCGTGTCCGACACCAATGACATGACGCCCGCGCTGGAGAACATCTACCGCGCCATGGGCCAGGAGCTGCCCAAGGTGAAGCGCATCCTCGAACTCAACCCCAAGCACGCCCTGGTGACCGGCCTCAACCGAGCCCACGGCGAGCGGGCGGACGACCCGGCCCTCAAGGAGACGGCCGAGCTCGTCCACTCCATGGCGCTGCTGGCCGAGGGCGGCGAACTCGCCGACCCGGCCCGCTTCGTCAAGCTGATGGCCGACCGCCTCGAACGCACCCTCTGACCCCCGCGTCGCGCCGGGCCGCCGCCGAGGGCCGCCCTCACCCGCCCCAGGCGGCGCCCAGCGCGACCAGCCGCTCGCGGTATTCCACGCCTGCGCCGACGCGGTCGACGGCGGTCAGGAGTGCCAGCGGTCGCGGCCGTCGGAACCGGGGCCGCAGACCATGGCGGTGCCGTGGTCGGTGACACCGGTGGCTCCGCGCGGCGAGCAGAACGCGCCAGGATGCACCGCGCCAGCGCTGCCGCCGCCGGTGGTGGACGAGGAACCGCCCGTCGAGGTGCCGGCTGCGTGGGATGTGCTGCCACCGCCGGTCGAGCCCGACGAGTCGGAACTGCTGCCCGGCAGGCTGCTGTCACCGGCGTGGTCCGGATCGTCCTCAGGGTTCTTGTAGGTCGTGTCCTTTGCCGACGGGCAGTGGTCGCCTGTGTCGGACGCGCTCCACCTGCCCAGGTCGAGCCGGACGGTGGTGGTGGATGTGATCTCCTCGCCGCTGCCCGGGTCTTGGAAGCAGACCCGCCATTCGTCGCCGTTCTTGGCCGCCTCCGTGGCGGTGGGTGGGGTGACGTCGAGGTAGACGTCGTCGAGCGTGGCGCGGGTGAGGTCGATGTGGGCGTGTTCCAGGATCTTGACGGCCGCGTTGTAGGTGTGGCCCACGACCTTCGGCATGTCCGGCCACGGGAGCGGGCCGCCGTCCTTCGCCGGACAGGGCTCGTCGGTCTTGACCGCGGCGAAGTCGATGGTCTTCGCGGTCGGGTCCGCCTGCTGGAAGCACACGTTCCACCCGCCGCGGATGATGACGGTGCGGGCCTTGTCGGCGGCGTCGTGGTCGATGGTGGTGAATCCGGCGGACCGTGCCTGCTCCTCAGCCGTGTCCAGCGGCTCGCCCGTGTAGTCGACGGTCCGCACAGCCTGGGTCGTTGCCGCGGGCGCGGCGGCCCCCGGGGCGGCTTTCGGCTTGGCATCGGTCGTGCTGGCGCTCGTGTCGCTTGCCTGGCCCGTGAGCGCCGCACCGAGCGTCATGAGCGCGATGGCCCCGAACATGGCCCCCAGCTTCGCGAACCAGCGCCAGGGCGGCAGCACCCACACCAGCACCATTGCCGCGATCATGACGAGGCACCCGAGGACCGCGTTGACCGCGCTGAAGACGGCGATCAAGGCCAGTACGCCCAGCGTGGCGGGAGTCTTCCTCCACCAAGGCCGACGTGCCGCCGGGGAGTTGTACGGGTTCACAGGTGTCCTCGGTGCTCGGGGGGAGAGACGGGTTTCGCCATCGGCGGGTAGCCGACGAATCCTACCGAAAGTGTTCGCATCATCGCGTTGGGTAACGACGATCTTCCTTGACGCACCCCGCGGTGCGTGCCGCACGCTGCTTCCGCGCTCCCGTCGCCGGGCGCAGAGGCGGAGGCGGGGGTCCAGGGGGATTGTCGGTGGGGGTGATTAGCCTGGTGGGACGGATGGAGGGGGGGTCGGGGTGCTTGAGGTGGTGGAGGTGGAGCGGGGGCGGTTGGGGGCCGCGGTGGCGGGGTTGGCGGGTGGGGAGGCGCTGTTCGTGGTGGGGGAGCCGCCGGGGCGGGGGCGGGTGGTGTTCTGGGGCGCGGAGGGGGTGGCGGATGTGGGGGTGCCGCCGGAGTGGGTGGCGGTGGTGTGCCCGGACGGGGAGGGCGGGCTGCGGGAGGAAAAGGTGGTGGCGGTGGCCGTCGGGGTGGAGCAGGCGGTGCCGGTGCTGACCCGCTGCCGGGGGCTGGGGGCGAGCGGCCGGGCGTCGGAGGGGATGGCGTTCTGGGGCGCGGCGGCGACGCTGGGCCTAGGCCTGCTGGCCCGGGGGCGGGCGGTGGCCGGGGTGACGGCCGAGGGCCACGACGGGTGGCGGATGGGTCCGTTGGACCGCGCCGACGAGGAGCGGCTCGCCGCACTGGCCGCCGCGATGCCGCACCGGGCCAGGGCCGTACCGGTGGCGGACGGGGCGCCCGTGGCGGTGCCGAGCGCCGAGGTGACGCTGCGGGGGTTCCTCGACGCGATGGCCGACGCGTTGACGCGCAAGCCCGCGGCTCGGGAAGCGGCCGGCGGCGCACCGTACGCGTCGCGCCCGCCGCGGGCCGTACGGGAGCGCGGCGCGCCGCCGGAGCCCGAACGGCGGGAGCCGGCGCTGCGGGTGTCGCTCCGCGTCGAGGTGACCGGCGGGGCCGTCGGGGACGGCGGGGACGTGTCCTTCCGCGCCGTGGTCCAACTGCACAGTGCGGCCGACCCGTCGGTGCTCGCCGACGCCGCCGACCTGTGGGCCGGTACGGCCGCGGCGCCCGAACGGTTCGGCCCGTACCCGCGGTTGGACGCGCGGGCGCTGCTGCGGGAGGCGGCGCGCGGGTGGCCGCCGGCCGCGCGCCTGCTGGTGCCGACCGCGCCGACCGCCCTCGACCTGACCGACGGCGAGGCGCGGGAGCTGCTGGGCGCGGCCGCCGAGCGGCTCACGGCGGGCGGCATCGCGGTGCACTGGCCGAAGGACCTGGTCCGCGGCCTGACCGCGACCGGCGTACTGGAACCGGCGGACGCCGCGCGCCGCGCCACGACCTCCGCGGCCGCGTCCTTCCTGTCCGGCGGGCTGCTGGACTTCCGGTGGCGGGTGGCGCTCGGCGGCGAGGAGCTGACCGGCGCGGAGGTCGAGCACCTGGTCCGTACGCACCGCCCGGTCGTACGGCTGCGGGACAGGTGGGTGCCGCTGGAAGCGGAGCTGGTACGGCGGCTGCGGGCGGCCGCGCGCCGAGGCGGCACCCCGTCACTGACGCCGGTGGAGGCGCTGGGCGCGGCGCTGACCGGCAGCGTGGACGTGGAAGGGGAGCGGGTCGAGGTCACCGCGGGCGCGGCGCTGGAGGAGCTGCGCGCACGGATCGCCGACCCGGAGGCCCGCGCGTCCCGCGAGCCGCGCCACCCGCCGAAGGCCCTCGCGGCCACCCTGCGCGGCTACCAACTGCGCGGCCTGGACTGGCTGCACCGGATGACGTCCCTCGGTCTGGGTGCCTGCCTCGCCGACGACATGGGCCTGGGCAAGACCGTCACCCTCATCGCGCTCCACCTGCGCCGCCAGGAGCGCAAGGCCACCGCGGGCCCGACGCTGGTGGTCTGCCCGGCCACGCTGCTGGGCAACTGGGAGCGCGAGATCCGCCGGTTCGCGCCGACCGCGCCCGTCGCCCGCTTCCACGGCCGCGGACGTGAACAGGCCATCCAGGACGCGGTGGCCGCGGGCGGCTTCGTGCTGACCACGTACGGGACGATGCGCCGCGACGCGGAACTCCTCGCCGCGCGGCCCTGGTCGCTGGTCGTCGCCGACGAGGCCCAGCACGTCAAGAACCCGCACGCGCACACCGCGCGGGCCCTGCGCCGTATCCCGTCCCGCGGCCGGGTGGCGCTGACCGGCACCCCGGTGGAGAACAACCTGTCGGACCTGTGGGCGCTGCTCGACTGGACCACGCCCGGGCTGCTCGGCACCCTCGGCGCCTTCCGGGACCGCTACGCGCGGGCCGTGGAGGGCGACCGCGACCCGCGGGCCGCCCGCGAACTGGCATCGCTGGTACGGCCGTTCCTGCTGCGGCGGCGCAAGTCCGACCCGGGGGTCGCGCCGGAGCTGCCGCCGAAGACCGAGACCGACCGGCCGGTGCCGCTCACGAAGGAGCAGGCGGCGCTCTACGACGCGCTGGTCCGGGAGCTGATGGCCGAGATCGAGGGCGCGGACGGCATGGCCCGGCGCGGGCTGGTGATGAAGCTGCTGACCGGCCTGAAGCAGGTGTGCAACCACCCGGCGCAGTACCTGAAGGAGCCCGAGGGGGTGGGACTCGGCGGCAGGTCGGGGAAGTTGGCGCTGCTGGACGAGCTGCTGGACACGGTGCTCGCCGAGGACGGCTCGGTGCTGGTCTTCACGCAGTACGTGGCGATGGCGCGGCTGATCGAGCGGCACCTCGCCCGGCGCGGTGTGCGGGCGCTGCTGCTGCACGGCGGCACCCCGGTCGGCCGGCGGGAGGAGATGGTGGACGCCTTCCAGAGCGGCGCCGTACGGGTGCTGCTGCTCTCCTTGAAGGCGGCCGGGACCGGTCTGAACCTGACGCGCGCGGGCCATGTCGTGCACTACGACCGGTGGTGGAACCCGGCGGTGGAGGACCAGGCCACCGACCGCGCGCACCGGATCGGGCAGACCCGTGCGGTGCAGGTGCACAAGCTGGTCGCCGAGGGGACGGTGGAGGAGAAGGTCGCCGCGCTGCTGCGGCACAAGCGCGAACTCGCCGACGCCGTCCTGGGTTCGGGCGAGGCGGCGTTCAGCGAGCTGAGCGACGGGGAACTGGCCGAGCTGGTCGCGCTGTGCGGGCGGATGCCGCGCCGGAAAGGCTGAATTCATTCGAACGAGGGGTCGGCGAGGGGTCGGCGAGCGGCCGGTTCACTCGATCGAGTGTGGTTGCCGGTCATATGCGGGGGGAGAATTCCTGATGTGGCCGGGCGGTCATTCCGGGAGGGTGGAGGGGCATGATGGGGGCTTTGCTGGACCGTAAGTACGAGCGGCTTTTCGCGCTCTTGGACGTGAATGGCGACGGCGTCATCGCGGAGGACGACTTCGTGTTGATGGCCGGTCGTGTGCGCGCCGCGTTCGGCGAGGAGCGCAGCCTCGCCAAGGGCCGGCGGTATGCCGACGCGATGACGCACTACTGGCAGGCGCTGCGCGCTACCGCCGACACGGACGGCGACGGCGTGATCGACCGGGACGAGTTCCGCCGGGCCGTGCTGCACGTGAGCGCGGACTTCGACACCCTGATCGGCCCGCTCTACGAGGCGGGCTTCCACTTCGCCGACCGCGACGACGACGGGCTGGTCGGGCGGGACGAGTTCGCCGCGGTCATCGCCGCTGTCGGCGTGCCCGAGCGGCACGCGGCACAGACCTTCGACCTGCTGGCCGGCCCGGACGGCACGCTGACCCTGGAGCGGCTGATGGCCGCGGCCGCGCAGTACTACCGCGGCGACGGCTCGGCCGACGACGCCGGCGACCAGCTCTTCGGACCGCTGTGAACCCCTACCCCACGGTGACCCCGCCCGTGTGGATGCCGACGGCGCGGCTCGCGGACGGGCCGGGCCCACCGGGTGCGCCGGGCCGACCGGGCCCACCGTCCGGCGCGGGCGGGGCGGTCCCCGTGGACACCGTCCCGGTCGAGGCCGTCCCGGCGGGCGCGGTGCGGGCCGGACCGCTGACCGACGCTCTCTTCGACGGCGGCTTCGAGGCGGCGCACCGGCCGTGGACCGAGGTGCTGCGCCGAGAGGTATTCCGTTACCGCGACGGATTATCGCTTTCCGAGCGGGCGGAATCCGCCTATGAACGGCTGCGGGAGGTCAATGGCGCCATGGGTTCGGTCCCGGAATTCGTCGGTTCGACCACGCGATTGGTCGCGCTGCACGAATGGCTGGGCATGGTCGACGGCTCGCTCACCACACTCGCGACGATCCATTACAACCTCTTCCTGGGCAGCCTGCTCCGGCTGGACCCCGAAAATGCGGTCGACCCGGCGCCGTTCATCCGGCTCGACGACTACGGCGCGGTGCTGATCACGGAACTCGGCTACGGCAACAACGCGGCGGACCTGGAGACCACCGCGACCTACCGCCAGGAGACGGACGACTTCGTGCTGCACACCCCGACCGCGGGCGCGCAGAAGTTCATGCCCAACACCGGCCCCGCGGGCGGCCGCAAGAGCGGCCTGGTGGCGGCCAGGCTGATCGTCCGGGGCCAGAACTGCGGGGTGCACCTGTTCTTCGTACCGCTGCGCGACGCGCGGGGGCCGCTGCCCGGCATCCGCATACGCCCGCTGTCGGAGATCCCGGGGTCGTCGGTCGACCACGCCCTCACGTCGTTCGACCGGGTGGTGCTGGCGCGGTCGGCGCTGCTGGCGGGCGAGCACACGGAGTTGACCGCCGAGGGCGCCTTCCGCAGCGCCGTCGGCAGCCGGCGGCGCCGCTTCCTGCGGTCGATCCAGCGCGTCACCACCGGCAAGCTGTGCCTGAGCGGGGCGGCGGTGGGCGGCGCCCGGTCGGCCCTGGCCATCGCGGTGCGGTACGCCCACCACCGCCACACCTTCGCGCCGGTCGGCCGGACCGGGGTCCCGGTCTTCGCCTACCGCTGCCATCAGACGCGGCTGCTGGGCGCGGTGGCGCGGGCGTACGCGGCGACGTTCCTGCTGCGGGCGGCGGTGCGGGAGTGCGGCCGCCGGGACGACGGCGAGTTCGCGGAGGCCCGGACCGGCACCGGGGAACCGGGCGGTGGCACCGGGGCGGCCGACGCCGCCGAGGTGGACGTGCTCGTCGCCGCGGCGAAGGGCTGGACCACCTGGCAGGCCCGGGACATCGTGCTGGAGTGCCGTGAACGCTGCGGTGCGCAGGGGCTGTTGTCCGTCAACCGGATCGTCGACCTGATCACGCCCATCGAGAGCACCATCACCGCGGAAGGGGACAACCTCGTCATCTGGACCAAGGCCGCCGCGGACATGCTGACCGGGCGCGGCTACCGGCCGCCCGCCGAGACGGCCGTACCGGCCGAGCCCGCCGTACCGGCCGAGTCCGCCGTGCCTGCCGGGGCGGCCGATCGCGCCGGACCCGCGGCCGCGCCCACCGGCTCCCGCCGGCTGCTGGAGGTGCTGATACGCCACGAGCTGCGGTGCCTGCGGCGGGCCAGAGAGCGGCTCGGCCGCCCCAGCACCGGGCCGCTGGACCGCTGGAACCACGCGGTGAACCCGGGGCTCGAACTGGTCGACGCGTATGCGGCCCGGCGGGCGGCGGAAGCGTTCCTGGCGGCGGTCGACCAGGTCGGCGACACCGCCACGCGTACGGTGCTCGACCAGCTCTTCCAGCTGTTCGCGCTGCAACGCCTCGCGCCGCACGCGGGCCTGCTGCTGGCCGACGGCCACCTGTCCGCCGAGGACGTCCGCGAGCTCGGCCCGGCCGCCGACCGGATCAGCGCCTGGCTGGCGCCGCACGCGCTGACGCTCGTGGACGCCTTCGCCATTCCGGATGAGGTGCTCCAGGCGCCGATCGCGACGGAGGGGTTCGCCGCCGCCTACGACGACCCGGCCGGCCCCTGGCGGGAGGAGGACGCCGGCTGAAGCAGGCGGGGCCGGGCGAACGGGGGCCGGTGCAGTGCACGTCAGCCGGCGCCCGTGAGCCGGGGCACCTGGCCTGGGACGCGGGGCCGTGAAGCGCGGAGCCGGACCCGCGGCGCCGGACCCCCGGCGCCGTGAACCGCTGGTCGGAACTCGTGGGAGCCAGGAGGGGGAGGTCGGGCATGAGTGACCCGTTCGCGCGGGAGCCGTCGTGGGACCCGCGGCGCTTCCCGCCGGCGGCCAGGGCGCCGCGGGCCGTGCAGACGCTGCGGATGCTGCTCGACCCGCAGGGGTACGGACTGGCGCTGCGCGAGCGGTTGGGGCCGGTGTTCTCGCTGCGGGTCCACCCGTACCGGGCGGCGCTGGTGTGCTCGGCGGACATCGCGGCCAACCGGGCGGTGCTCACCGACCACGAGCGGTTCGCCGGCGGGGACGGCGCGGCGCTGCTGCGGCCGGCGGTCGGCGCGGGGTCGCTGATCTGCACACCGCCGCCCCGCCATCTGCCGCACCGCAAGCTGCTGCTGCCCCCTTTCCACGGTGATCGGGTCGTCCGCTGGGCGGCGCGGATGCGGGAGTTGGTGCGCGCCGGGCTGCCGGAGCTGCTGACCGGCGACGGCGTGGCGGTACGCCCCTGGGCGCAGCGGGTGGCCCTCGACGTCATCCTGCGGGTGGTGTTCGGCCTGACCGACCCCGGCCGGGTCGCGCTGTTCCGGCGGGCGCTGACCGCGTTCGCCGGGATGGACAACGTGGCGGTGCTGTTCCTGCCCAGGCCGTTGCAGCGCGACGCGGGCCGGTGGTCGCCGGGCGGCCGCTTCGCACGGCTGCGGGCGGCCGTCCAGGACCTGACGCGCACGGAGATCGCGGTGCGCCGGGCCGAGAGCCGCCGGCGCGGCGGCACCGCGCGGGAGGACGTGCTGTCGATGCTGCTCGAGGCCCGGGACGAGCAGGGCGCCGGGCTCGACGACGAGCAGGTGCTCGACGAGCTGACCGGCCTGGTGCTGGCCGGGTACGAGACCACCGCGACCACGATCGCCTGGACGCTGCACCTGCTCGCCCACCACCCCGCGGCGCGCAACGCGTTGATCGACGACCTCGACGCGGGCTCCGACCGCCTGCTGAAGGCGACGGTGAAGGAGTCGACCCGGCTGCGCCCCGCTGTCTACTACGCGATCCGCACCGCCGTCCGGGACACCCGGCTCGCGGGGTACCCGGTGCCTCGGCACGCGTTCGTCGCCGCGCTCTTCCCGCCGGTCCACCTCGACCGGCGGCTGTGGCCGCAGCCGCACCTGTTCCGGCCGGAGCGGCACTTGGCGGCGGACCCGGTGGCGTACTCGCTGACGCCGTTCGGGGGCGGGGTGCGCCGCTGCATCGGCGCACCGCTGGCGCAGTTGGAGGTGGAGACGGTGCTCCGGGAGGTGCTCGCCCGGGCCGTGCCCGCGCCGGCCGGCCCACCCGAGCCGGCCCGGCTGCTGTCGGTCACGCTCGTGCCCGCCCACGGAGCCCGGGTCCGCTTCCACCGCCGGCTGCGACCGGCGGTCCGGTAGGCGGCGACGGGCGGCGAGGGGTCGGCGAGGGAGCGGCGAGGGGGCGGCAGGGGCGGTGCCCGGCCGTCGGGCATCCCGTTCCGCCGTTCCAGGGGAAGCACGTTCGCGCTGGTCAGAGGGTGTTTCGACGTTCCATCGTCCCCAACCTGCCGCCAGGCGTGGCGGCTGGGACGGATCACGCCGCAGGCTCAGGTCGTCCAAGCGATCCACCGGCTCGAACCGCGAAAGAGGCCCACCCGATGTTCAGCATCCGCACCACCCGCACCCGTACCGCTCGTGCCGCCCGTACCCGTACCTCGGGTGTCCGGCTGGCCGGCGCCGCCGCGGCCGTCGTCGTCGCCGCGCTGTCGCTGACCGCCTGCTCGGACGACGGCACGGGCAGCCGGGCGGAGGGCGCCGCGAACGGCGTCTCCACCACGAAGACCGCGGACCCGGCGGTGACGCTCCCCGCGGACCAGGCGCGGACCCCGACCGCCCCCGCGGCCCAGGGAACCGACCCGGCCAAGGCCCCGGCCGCGGACGACACCAGCGGGAAGAGCACCGGCAGCGGGAACAGCGGGACCAGCGCCGGCAACGGGAACAGCGGGAACAGCAGCGGCACCGGCAAGGCGGTCACCTGCGAGGCGTCGAACACCAAGACGGTGGCCGCCCCGCTGACCCGCCCGGTGAACCACCTGCTCCTCACGGTCACCAACACCGGCACGCACACCTGCTACCTGTACGGCTACCCGGAGCTGGACTTCACCGGCGCCCAGGCGGTGCCGCCGGTCATCGACGACTCGCAGCCGCAGGCCGTGGTCACCCTCAACCCGGGCGAGTCCGGCTACGCCTCCGTCTCGCTGTCGGCCACCGACGGCAGCGGCAAGTACGGCTACACCGCGAAGACCCTGGACGTCCTCTTCCAGCCCCGCTCCCTCTCCGGCAGCGTCGGCGGCGCCGCCCACCCCGCGCTGCCGCCCAAGGGCGTCTACATCGACGACACCCTCACCACCACCTACTGGCAGCAGTCGATGGACGACGCCCTGAGCTGGTGACCGCGCGGGGTTCGCCCTCGGCAAGCAGCCGCGGACGACCCCCGGTCAACCCCCGCAGACCCCGCGGACTCCGCGGACCCCGTCCCCCCCCGCAGACCCGATCGGACAGGTGGCACCTCATGCGCAGCACCCGTAGGATCTCCCGTTTCGTGGCCGCGGTCGCCGGCGCGGTCTTCCACGTCGTCGTCCTGGGCGACGTGGGCGCCTCGGCCCTCGAGGCGGGCGTCCGCCGCCCGCACTGACCGAGGCACCCCTGTGGCTCAGGCGACGACGAGCCCCACCGGGCTCGTGGTCAGCCCCAGCGGCGTACTCCCCAGGAGCGCCAGGGACTTCGCGTCGATCGCGTCGATCGTCGCGGAGGCGTTGGTGGCGACCCAGACGGTGGAGCCGGTCGCGGTGACGGTGGTCGGGACGTGGGCGACGCCGACGGTGCCGACCACCCGGTTGCGGGCCGCGTCGAGCACGGAGACCGTGTCGTCCCTGGAGTTGGTGACGTAGAGCCGCGAGCCGTCGGGGCTGACGGCCACCTGCCAGGGGGTGCGGCCGACCCGGACAACGTCGAGCACCCGGTGGGTGCGGGTGTCGACCACCGAGAGGGTGTCGTGCCAGGTGTTGACGACGTAGACGCGGGTGCCGTCGGGGTGGACGGCGACGCCCTGGGCCTCGGCCTGGTCGGTGAGCAGGGCGCGCTGCCTGCCGGTGCCGGTGTCCACGACCGACAGGCCGTCGTAGCAGGAGACGTAGAGGGTGCGGCCGTCGGTGCCGGGGGCGACGGAGTGCGGGCTGTTGCCGGTCTGCCAGGTGGCGGTGACGGTGTCGGTGGCGGTGTCGAGGACCGACAGGGTGCGCGAGCCGCCGAACCCGCTGTCCGGGCCGGTGTTGGCGACGTAGAGGCTGCGGCCGTCGGGCGAGGTGGCCAGGCCGTGCGGGTAGGGGCCGACGCCGACGGTGCCGGTGACCAGGCCGGTGGTGGTGTCGTAGACGGAGACGGAGTTCTCGCCGGAGCTGCTGAAGTACAGCTTGGCGCCGCCGTCGGCGCTCGCCAGGCCGTACGGGCTCACGCCGGCCTTGACGCTGGCGACGAGTTGGCGGCTGGAGGCGTCGATCACCGCGAGGGTGAAGCTGACCACGCCGACGGTGTAGACGTGGGTGCCGGTGGTGGGGCCGACGGTGGGCACGGCCTCCTGGGTGCCGGGGAAGTCGGTGCCCTTGGTGCCGTGCGGGAAGTCCGAGCGGTGCGTGGTGGCGTTCTCGACGATGCGGCTGATGGCGTACGGGCGGGTGCGCGGGTGCGCGGACCCGGTGGCGGGCGCGGTGTCCGGCCCGTACGGCCCGCCGGACGCGGGCTGCTTCGCGGTGTCCTCGGCGGAGCGCTTCCCCTCCTGGTGCGGCGGGGTCTGGTCGGCGCCCGGCAAAGTGATCGGCGGCAGCGTGGCGACCTCGTTCTCGGCGGCCCAGAACTGCTTCTTGGTGTCGGGCAGCCGGGGGAAAGGGCGGGAGCCGGGCAGTCCGAGCGCGGAGGTCAAGTCGCCGAAGGTGGAGCGCCGCCAGGCGCTGATGTTGGTCTCGCGCACTCCGGTGATCCGCTCCAGGAAGCGCAGCACCGAGGTGTGGTCGAAGGGCTCGCCGGCGACGTAGCCGCCTTGCGTCCAGGGGGAGACGATCAGGCACGGCACGCGGACCCCGGCGCCGATGGGCAGCCCGCCGACGAACTCGTCCGGGGTGCCGGGCGGCGGCATCGGCGGGACCATGTGGTCGAACAGTCCGTCGTTCTCGTCGTAGTTGACGATGAAGACGGTCTTGCGCCACACGTCGGGGTTGGCCGCGACCGCGTCGAGCTGGCGGGCGAGGAAGTCGGCGCCGGCCGCCGGGGTGTAGTCGGGGTGCTCGCTCTGCTCGGAGGTCGGGATGATCCAGGAGACGGTCGGCAGGCGGTCGTTGACCGCGTCCCGCGCGAACTGGTCGGCCGGGCCGATGGTCAGGGCGTGCTCGTGGAGGGCGTCGCCGGGTCTCGCGTCCTGGTAGGCCTGGAACCACTCCAGCGGGTTGGTGCCGTAGTCGTCCTCCTGCTGGTAGACGTGCCAGGACACGCCGGCCGCGGTGAGGCGTTCGGGGTAGGTGGTCCAGCGGAAGGGGGCGGGGATGACATTGCTGATCACCGGGCCGCCGGCCAGGCCCGCGGGGTCGATGGTGCCGCTCCAGTGGTAGAGCCGGTTGGGCCAGGTCGGGCCGAGCAGCGAGCAGAAGTACGCGTCGCACAGCGTGAACGACTCGGCGAGCGCGAAGTGGAACGGGATGTCGTCGCGCTTGTAGTAGCCCATCGTGTAGGGGCCGTTGGCCTGGCCGTCGGCGGCGCGGTGGGCGGGCAGCCACTGGTCCATCCGGCCGCCGTTGACCGCCGCGTGCTGCACGGTCCAGGCGTGGCTGGTCGAGGGGATCGCCTGCGCACTGCTCGACCTGGTGTCGAGGTGGAAGGGCAGCAGGTAGCCGTCGGGGTTGACCGGGTCGGGCTGGTAGAAGACCGACCGCCCGGTGGACAGCGTCACCGCGTCCGGGTCGTCGAAGCCGCGGACACCGGGCATGGTGCCGAAGTAGTGGTCGAACGAGCGGTTCTCCAGCATGAGGACCACCACGTGCTCGATGGCGTCGAGCGAGCCCGGGTTCCCGGCCGGCTCGGCCATGGCGCGCCGCAGGTTCGGGGGCAGCAGCGTCATCGCCGCCGCCGCGCCGCCGGCGCCGAACGCGGACCTGAGCAGCCGTCTGCGCGAGAAGTCAGCCATGTTCCACACCTTCACCGTCGAAGATCGGGAACGGCCGTACGACACACCACCAGGCCGCCGAACGGCCGTGCACACAACGCGCTGTCGCCTCAATGGGCGGCCGCCTCGACGGGCGGCCGCCGGACCGGGGACGCCGGTATGTCCCCACGTCCCCACGTCGGTACGTCAGTAGACGGTGACGTCCCAGTGGTTGCCCTCGTCGCAGTAGAGGTTGCCGGACGCCGCCTGCCACTGCGGGTAGCCGTCACCGCGGTAGCCGATGTACGTGAAGCTGTTGTGCACGTAGGCGTCGATGCAGGTGTTGTGCGACAGGTCGACCTTGTAGCCGTTGTAGTGGCTGTAGGTGCCGGAGGCGTGCCCGACCTCGGTGCCGCCGGTGATGTTGAGGGCGCAGCCGCTGGCGTTCTTCAGGGTGACCATGGCGTCGACCGTGCCGGAGTTGATCTGGTCGAAGGAGGTGCAGGTGGAGTTGGAGCGGGTGGTGCAGTTGCCGCTCGAACTCCAGGTGATGCCCGCGGCGGACAGTTCGGCGGCCGCCGCGGCCTGGGTCATCTTGCTGCCGCTGGCCTGGGCGAGCGGCGCCGCGGCCAGGAGGGCGGCCGCCGCGACCAGCGTGGCGGCGGCGAGTCGGCGGGGGCGTACGGACACGGGCGCGGACGCGGGCACGGGGCCTCCTGGGGCGAGGGGGACGGGCGGGACGTACGGACCGGGCAGCTCTCAGGCTAGCCCGATCCGTGAACATGACAAGTACGTCGGGCCATCCGGCCGGTGTCCGGCCGCCACCCGGCCACCGTGCCGCCGCGCCGCCCGGCCGTTGTCCTGCCCGTCCGGTTGCCGCTACCGCGGCTCGACCCCGCCTGCCCGCGCCACGCCCCCCAGCCACGCCAGCGACGGCTTCGGGGTGCGGACGAAGGTCTGCCGGTCCACGGCGATCAGCCCGAAGGTCGGCCGGAAGCCGGACGCCCACTCGTAGTTGTCCAGCAGGCTCCAGTGCAGGTAGCCCTCCACCTGGACGCCGTCCGCGATGGCCGCGTGCAGCCCGGCGAGCGCGCCGCGGGTGTAGTCGATCCGGCGGGCGTCGTCGGCGGTGGCGATGCCGTTCTCGGTGACGAACACCGGGGTGCCGCCGGTCTTCTCCCACGCGCTGCGCACCCCGAGCTCCAGCGCCCGCGGGTAGAACTCCCACCCGGTCAGCGTGGTCTCCACGCCCTCGGGCACCTGGCGCGGGCCGTCGGGGCCGATGATCGTACGGGTGTAGGCCTGCACACCGACCCAGTCGTCGCCGCGCGCGGCCTCCAGGTACCAGTCGTCGCGGTGGTAGCCGTAGGCGTGCGCGATGTCCTCGCTGCCCGGCTCGGCCTGGAACGCCTGGGTGGCGACGGTCCACCCGGAGCGCACCCCGCCCACGCCGGACAGCACCTCGCGCGCCCGCTGGTGGCAGGCCAGCAGGGTGTCCGCGACCTGGAGGTCCGGCGCCGGCAGGCCGTACGCCACCAGGTTCGCCGGGTCCTCGCCGCCGGCGATCATCGCCGCGATGTTGGGCTCGTTGACGGTGCAGACCCACTTCACGTCGTCGCCCAGCACCGGCAGCGCCAGTTCGGTGAACCGCGCGAAGCGGTCCGCCGCCTTGGGGCTGCGCCACATGCCCTCCTGCGCGAACCAGCGCGGCACGGTGAAGTGCATCAGCGTCACCATCGGGGTGATGCCCAGCTCCAGCGCGGTGTCCACCATCCGCCGGTAGTGGTCGATCGAGGCGCGCGAGACCACGCCCTCCTCCGGCTCGATCCGGCTCCACTCGATGCTGAACCGGTACGTGTCCAGGCCCGCGTCACGCAGCAGCGCCATGTCCTCGCGGAACCGGTGGTAGCTGTCGCAGGCGTCCCCGGAGGGCTCCACGATGCTGGTGCCGGGCGCGTGCTCGCGCGGCCACCAGTCGTTGTTGATGTTGTTCCCCTCGATCTGGTGCGCGGCGGTCGCGGCGCCCCACAGGAAACGGTCCGGGAAGTGCAGCACGGAGAAAACCTCGTTCGTGTCGTGAAAGGTGACGACCGGTCAGCCGGTGTGCGACCAGAAGTCGGAGAGCAGGTCCGCGGTGGCGGCCGGGTTCTCCTGGTTGGGCAGATGGCCGGCGTCGGCGATGACCTCGTGGCGCGCGCCGAGGCGTTCGGCCATCGTGCGCTGCCACTCCTGCGGCCAGGCGTCGTCGTACGCGCCGTGGGCGACCAGGACGGGCAGTCCGGTGGCGGCCAGGTGAGGGGTGGAGTCGGCCGGGTCGGCGAGGACGCCGATGGCGCCCAGCAGGTGGTCCACGCTGGTGCGCAGCGACCGCTCGCGCAGGAACCGCTCGGTGGGGCTGAGCCGTTCCGGGGCGCGCCGGGCGGTCCTGGCCGCCTCGGGCCGGTCGAGGGTCCACAGGTCGGTCTGCTTGCCGGCCCCGCGCAGCCGCGCCTCTTCAACGGCCTTGCGGCCCGGCCAGCCGTGCGGGCCCGAGCAGAGCATGGCCAGGTCGGCGAAGACCGCCCGGCCGCCGCGGATCGCCGCCGCCCGGGCGACGGTGCCGCCGAAACTGTGGCCCAGCAGATGCGTGCGCTGATGCCCCGTCAACTCGGCGATGAGCGAGGCGACATGGAGGACGTCTCCGGAGAACGCGTCCAGCGTGTACGCCTCCTCACCGGCCGGCGCCGCCGAGTCGGCCTGCCCGCGCTGGCTGAACGCCCAGGCGTCGACGCCGCGTTCGGCGAGCAGCGGCAGCAGCGGGAGGAAGTCCTCCTTGGAGCCGGTGAACCCCGGCACCAGCAGCGCGGTGCCGCCGGCGGCGGGACCGGCGGGGCGCGCCCGCAGGGCGGTCAAAGTGCCGACGGGCGCGTCCAGTTCCAGCACCTCGACGGTGTCCGGCACCGGCAGGACGCTGAACGGGCGGCCCGGGCGGACCTGTCCGCCCGGCAGCGCGCTTCCCTGCCCGCTCATGCCGCGCCCTCCCCCGCGGCGCCGCCGCCGCTTCTCTCACCGCTGCCGGCGGCCGCCGCGAAGCGGCGCGCGGGCTGCGGGATGGAGTCCAGCAGCCGTGTCGTGTAGTCGTGTTCGGGGAAGCGCAGCACCTTGGCGGTCGGCCCCGACTCCACCACGCGCCCCTGGTGCAGCACCATGATCCTGTCGGTCACCACGCGCGCCGACAGCAGGTCGTGGGTGATGTACAGCAGCGAGACCCCGAAGTCGGCGCGCAGGTCCCGCAGCAGGGCCAGCACCCCGGCGCGCAGCGAGACGTCGAGCATCGAGACCGGTTCGTCGGCGATCAGCACCTGCGGGTCGCTCGCCAGCGCGCGGGCGATCACCACGCGCTGCCGCTGGCCGCCGGACAGTTCGTGCGGCAGCCGCGCGGCGAACTGCTCGACCGGCGTCAGCCCGACGATCTCCAGCAGTTCCAGCACCCGCTTCCTGGCCGCCGCGCCCTTGCGCCCGGTGAAGTTCACCACCGGCCGGGTGAGCGTGTACTCGACCGTGTGCAGCGGGTTGAGCGCGGCGTACGGGTCCTGGAAGACCATCTGGACGTCGGCGTGCAGGGTGTGCAGCTTCCGCCGCCGCAGCCGGTCGACCCGCAGGTCGCCGAAGGAGACGGTGCCGCTGGTCGGCTGCTCGACCCCGGTGATCAGCTTGGCCAGGGTGGACTTGCCCGAGCCGGACTGGCCGACCAGGGCCATCGACTCGCCCGGCTCCAGCCGGAAGGAGACGCCCTCCACCGCCGTCACGGGGGCGTCCCCGCGCCGCCGCCCCGGGTAGACCCGGCTGACGTCCGCCACGACGATCGCGTCCTGCGCGGCCGTACGCGTCCCCGTCCGCGTTCCCGTACGGCCGCCGGTACGACCGCCGTTACGGCCACCCGCGCCGGCCGCGGCGGCTGCCGTACCCGTATCCGTAGCTGCGCCCGCCGTACCCGTATCCGTACCCGCCGCCGTGTCCGTACCTGAATCCGCCGCGGGCAGCCCCGGCAGCTCCACCACCTCCGCGCGCGGGTCGGCGTAGTGCCCCAGCAGCGACCGCGTGTAGGGGTGCTGCGGCCGCTCGAAGACGTCCTTGGACGGCGCGTCCTCCACGATGACGCCGTCCTTCATCACCAGCACCCGCGCCGTGGACTCCAGCACCACGCCCAGGTCGTGGCTGATCAGGACCGCGGTGAAGCCCTCGCTCTCCTGGAGTTCGCGGATGGTGCGCATCACCGCGTGCTGGACCATCACGTCCAGCGCCGTGGTCGGCTCGTCGAAGACCATCAGCCGCGGCTCCAGGCACAGCGCGAGCGCGATCGACACGCGCTGCCGCATCCCGCCGGACAGCTCGCCCGGGTAGCGGTCGAGCACGGCGGCGGTCAGCTCGACCTTCTCCAGCAGCCCCACCGCCCGCGCCCGGCGGCGCGGCCGCGGCACATGGCCGTGCGCGGCGAAGATGTCACCGAAGTGGTGGCCGATGGTGCGCACCGGGTTCAGCGCGTTCATCCCGGACTGGAGCACCATGGCGAAGCCGCCGTGCCGCTGCAACCGCACCTGCTCGGTGTCGAGTTCGGCGATGTCGGTGCCGTCGAAGAGGATGCGGCCGGCGGAGATCCGCGCCGGGGGCTTGGCCAGCCGGGTCAGCGCGAAGCCCAGGGTGGACTTGCCCGACCCCGACTCGCCGACCAGGCCGACGAACTCGCCCTGCGCCAGCCGGAAGGACGCGTCCTTGACCGCGAGCGTCGGCTCGGCGCCGCGCGGCTCGTAGACGATGCTGAGGTTCCTGACGTCGAGCAGGCTCATCGCGTGCTCCCTTCCCGCAGCCGCGGGTTGCTCAGCCCGTCGACACCGAAGTTGACCAGGGTCATCGCGGTGGCCAGCAGCGCGACGCACAGACCGGGGGCGAACAGCAGCACCCACTGGCCGGTGAGGAGGGCGTTGGAGTTCTGCGCCCAGTAGAGCATCGAGCCCCAGCTGACCGTGAAGGGGTCGCCGAGCCCGAGGAAGGACAGCCCGGACTCCGACAGCACCGCGGCGGTCGCCGCGCCGAAGAAGGAGCCGGCGATCATCGAGGTCATGTTGGGGAGGATCTCCCGGAAGACCACGCGGGTCGCGCTCTCGCCGCTGAACAGCGCCGCGGTCACGAAGTCCCGGCTGCGCAGCGACTGGGTCTGCGCCCGCAGCACGCGCGCCCCCCACGCCCAGCCGGTGATCACGACCACCAGCACGACCATCTTCAGGCCGCCGTTCTGGAGGTAGGCGGCGATGATGATCATCAGCGGCAGGCCGGGGACCACCAGGAAGAGGTTGACGACGAAGTTGACCACGTCGCCGAGCCAGCCGCGCAGGTAGCCCCAGGACAGGCCGACGGCCACCGCCACCAGCGTGGCTAGACCGCCGGCGACGAAGCCGACCACGATCGACACCCGCGCCCCGTACAGCAGTTGGGACAGCACGTCCTCGCCGGCGCCGGTGGTGCCCAGCAGGTGTGCCGAGCTGCTGCCGGCGCCGGTGGCGAAGTCGTTCTCGTGCGGCGAGTACGGCGCCAGCACCGGCGCGAAGACCGCCACCAGGACGAAGAGCGCCAGGATCACCAGGCCCACCCGGGCCTTGCCGTTGCTCCACACGGTGCCGAAGGAGCGGCCGAAGACCTGGGCCGCGCGCATGGCGCCCGAACTCGACGGCGCCGCGGGCCCGGTCGGAAGCGCGGGGCCCGGCAGGTTCGTTGCAGGGGAGGTCATCTCGGTCACCGCCTGGTCCGGGGGTCCAGGACGCCGTAGAGGACGTCCACGATGAAGTTCGCGACCAGCACGCACACCGTGATCATCAGGAACAGCGCCTGCATCAGCGGGTAGTCGTGGTTGGTCACCGCGCTGTACAGCAGGTGGCCCACACCGGGGTAGTCGAAGACCTGCTCCACCAGCAGCGAGCCGCCGACCACCCCGCCCAGCGCCATGCCGAAGCCGGTGAGGTTGGGCAGCAGCGCGTTGCGTGCCGCGTACCGCAGGGCGACGGTGCGCCCGCGCAGGCCGTTGGCCTCGGCGAAGGTCACGTAGTCCTCGCCGATGGTGCCGATCATGGTGTTGCGCATGCCGAGAATCCAGCCGCCCAGCGAGGTCAGCAGGATCGTCAGCGCGGGCAGCACCGCGTGGTACAGCGAGTCCTGGACGAAGCCGAACGACAGGTTGGGCACCGCGTCCGCGGAGTACGCGCCCGAGGTCGGGAACCAGCCGAGCACGTATCCGGCGAAGAAGACCAGCAGCAGCGCGGTCCAGAAGTACGGGAAGGCCGCCAGGAACGCGCCGGACAGCGTCGGCAGCGAGTCCAGCCAGGTCCCGCGCCGCCAGGCCGCGGCCACGCCGATCAGCGAGCCGACGACGAACGCCAGCACCGTGACCAGGCCGACCAGCATCAGCGTCCAGGGCAGCGCCTGCGCCACCATGCTGGACACCGACTGCGGGAAGAAGGTGTACGACACCCCGAACCGCAGGTGGACCACCGTGTTGAGGTACTCCACGTACTGGTGCCACCAACTGCCGCTGGGCACGCCCAGTTGGGCCTCGATCGCGGCCCGGGTCGACGGCGACACCGGGCCGCTCTGCGAGAGCTTCGCCACCGCCGCGTCGGCCGGTGAGCCCGGCATCAGCCGGGGGAGCGCGTAGTTGAGCGTGACGGCGGCCCACAAGGTGAGCAGCAGCAGCCCGAACTTGCGCAGGATGTAGCGCATGAGGGGTTCTCCTCGTCCCTTCCGCGGTCGCCTACTTCGCCAACCGCAGATGCGTCATCACCAGCAGCGGGGTCGAACCCCAGGTCATCAACGACGCATACGGATTCTTCTGGCTGGGCCAGCCGGTGAACTTCTTGTCGCTGGACAGGCCCCACAGGCCGCCGTAGAAGAGCGAGATCTCGGGCAGCTGCCCGTACACCACGTTCTGCAACTGGTCGGCGAGGCGCTGTTGCGCGGCCGGGTCGGTGGTCGTGCGCAGCGTGTTGAGCAGCTTGTCGGTCGCCGCGTCGCCGTAGCGCTCGTAGTTGGACGCGGTGGAGGTGCCCACCGCCTTCTTGAACGCGGAGTTCAGCAGGTTGTTGTAGTCCTGGTAGAGCGAGCCCGAGCCGCCGACGGTGCCCAGCGCCAGGTCGAAGTCGCCGTTCTGGAGGTCCTGCTGGTACGCCGCGGGCTGCGGCTTGTCGAGCTTGACGGTGATGCCGACCGCGCGCAGCTGCTGGATGATCTCCTGGGCGCCCTGGAGCCAGTCCGACCAGCCGTCCGGCACCGTGAGGTCGACGCTCAGCGGCCTGCCGGACGCGTCCACCAGCTTGCCGCCGTGCTTGGTGTAGCCGGCCTTCGCGAACGCGGCGAGCGCGGCGGCGGTGTCCTGGGTCACCATGCCCTGGTCCGGGATGGCGGTGTTGAGCGACGCCTTCTCGTTCGGCAGCAGCAGCCCGGTCTGGCTGGCCGCCTGCACATAGCCCTGCTCCGCCTTGTCGGCGATCTGCTGGCGGTCCAGCGCGAGCGACAGCCCCTTGCGGAAGTCGATGTTCTTGAACGGCGCCTTGGTGAGGTTGGGCAGCAGCGAGACGATGCCGCCGGGCGGGAACCAGTAGCTGTTGTGCTGCTCGTCCGCCTTCACCCAGGTCTTGTCGACGTTCGGGAAGAAGGAGTACGCCCAGTCGAAGCCCTGGGTGGCGATCGCCAGGTCCGAGCTGGAGCCCGGCACGACGACCTTCTGCACCTCGACCTTGTCGGCCTGCCAGTAGCTCTTGTTCTTCGCCAGGGTGTACTGGTTGGGCGTGAAGCGCGCCAGCGTGTAGGGGCCGGTGACCACCGGGTTCGGATCGGTGTAGGTCACCGGGTCCTTGACCTTGCGCCAGATGTGCTCGGGCACGATGAGCGTCTGCTCGATCAGCTTCGCCGCGGGCACGTCGGAGTTCTTCAGGTGGAAGACCACGTCGTCGCCGTCGACCGACACCGAGCGGATGTGCTGCCAGACGCCGGCGGTGTCCAGCGCGGCATGGGTGCGCAGCAGCTGGAAGGTGTACGCGACGTCGGCCGCGGTGAACGCCTTGCCGTCCGACCAGCGCACGCCCTGCCGGATGTGGAAGTCGACGGTCCTGGCGTTCGGCAGGTCGTAGCCGGTGGCGAGGAACGGCGTCTCGGCGCCGTCGAGGTTGTTGACGACCCCGAGCGGCTCGTACATCCACGTCGTCAGGTTGCGCTTGTTCGGCGAGAACGGGTTGAAGTTCCGGAACAGCGCCGGTGAGCCGTTGTCCGCGCCGCCGACCAGCAAGGTGGTCGGGCCGACGTTCGAGGTGCCGGACTTCACCGAGACCGAGCAGCCGGTGGCGACGAGCATGGCGGCGACCCCGAACGCTGCGGCGGCTTTCAGCCGTCTCCCGCTGGCACGCGTCATGGTGGGGTGATCCTCTCCCTTGAGGCACCTCCGAGGAGGGAGGGCACAGGCCCCTGCCTGCGCTTTCCGCACTGTATGCGCATACATTTCGTTTCCGCAAGGTTCCTGTCCTGTGAACTGCGCACGGCCTCGGGCGGTTGCTCGCGGCCCTCCCGGGCGGACGGTGGCCGTCTTCCCGGGAGGTACCGTGTGTGCTGCGTGTATGCGCATACGGGGAGCAGGCGTGTTCGCGCGCACCGGAAGAGGAGCACCAAGTGGCCACTGCGCGGAAACCGGCGACCGGCACGACCGGGACGCCGACGGTCTACGACGTGGCCGAGCTGGCCGGTGTGTCGATCGCCACGGTCTCCCGGGTCTACCGCTCGCCCGACGCGGTCCGCGCGCCCACTCGGGAGAAGGTGCTCGCCGCCGCCCGCGACCTCGGCTACGTCCCCAGCGGCAGCGCCCGCGGCCTGGCCAGCCGGACCACCGGCATCCTCGGCCTGTGCATCCCCGACCACGCCGACCCCGAGACGGACACCCCGGGCGACGGTGACGAGGGCGCCGCGACCCTCTACGCCGACCACATCATCCGCGGCATGGAGCGCGCCGCCCGCAGCCGCGGCTACGCCCTGCTGGTCGCCGCCTCGCTGCGGGACGGCCCGTCGAGCCTGGTCGCCACGCTGGCCGGCCACGTCGACGGCTTCGCGATCATGTCCAGGACCGTGGCCGCGCGGGAGCTGGAGACGGTCTCCCGCCGGATGCCGGTGGTCATGCTGGCCGGGCCGCCGGAGCTGGACCACCTCGACAACGTCCAGGTCGACAACCGGGCCGGGCAGCGCGAGCTGACCCGCCATCTGGTCGAGGAACACGGCCTGCGCCGGCTGGAGTTCGTCGGCGGGCCCGCGGACTCGCCGGACGCCGAGGCCCGTTTCCTCGGGTACCGGGACGCGTGCCGGGACGCCGGGCTGCCGGTGCCGGAGGAGCCCGCGCTGCGCGGCGACCTGACGCGGACCGCGGGGCGGGACGCGGCGCGCGCGCTGATCGACGCTGCCGGGGGCGCCGTCGCGGGGCCGGACGCCGCTGCCGGGGGCGCCGAACGCGGGCTGCCTGACGCGCTGGTGCTCGCCAACGACCAGATGGCCGTAGGGGCGTTGGAGGAGTTCGCCGCCCACGGCATCCGCGTGCCCGAGGACATCGCGGTGACCGGCTTCGACGGCATTCCGCTCGGTGCGATGGCCCAGCCGCCGCTGACCACCGTCCGCCAGCCGAGTCGGCGGATCGGCGAGGAGGCGGTCGCGCTGCTGGTGGACCGGATCGGGGCGCCGCCGCGCGAGCCGCACGCCCTCATGCTCCCGGTCGCGCTGGTGCTGCGGGCGAGCTGCGGCTGCGCGGAGTCGGTGCCGGCGCCGCGCCGCGGTTGACGGGCGCCCCAAGTCCCCTTCGGTTGAGGGCCCGTCGGCCGGGACCCGGGGCGCCTGCGGCCGGGTACGCCGTCAGTCCGCCGTGGCGACGTCGGCGTCCTCGTACGCGGAGACCTGGGCGCCCGGGGCGAGTTCGTAGACCGCGTAGGAGAACCCGGCGGCCTGGATGCCGGACGCGGTCAGCTCGACGCCGTGCGCGGCGAGCACCCGCGGGGCCGGGCCGCTCGCGGGCCAGGGCGCGCCCGCCGGTTCGCGGCGCCCGTTGACCACCACCAGGTGGCTCTCGCCGCGCAGGTAGACGAACGGGTAGTCCCGGTGCAGCACCCGTACGGTGCCGCCGCTGCGGAGCGCGGGGGTCTGCTTGCGCAGCGCGATCAGCCGGTGGACGTGGTGCAGCAGGGAGCCCTCGTCGGCCCGCTCGGTGGCCACGTCGGGCCGGTCCGGCGCGGGGTCGACCGGCAGGTAGTACCGCTCGGCGCCGGCGGTGGAGAAACCGGCCCCCGCGGAGGCGTCCCACTGCATCGGGGTACGGGACCCCTGGCGCGCCTCGGCGTCGAGCTGGCTGCCCTCCTTGTCCGGCAGCCCGGGGACGTACCGCATGCCGATCTCGTCGCCGTAGTAGATGACCGGCAGCGTGGGCCAGGTGAGCAGGAAGGCGAAGGCGGGCGCGACCATGTCGCGGGTGCGCGGGCCGCAGGTCAGCCGGGAGAAGTCGTGGTTGGCGGTGGGCAGGGCGATGTGGCCGGCGCCGTCGATCGCCTTGTCCGCCTCCCGCCAGGCGTCGAGGAAGGTGCCCATCGAGCCGCCGCCGTCGGGGTCGAAGTAGCAGGGGCCGATGGCCGGCCACGAGCCCTGGCTGCCGGTGCCGTTGTCCCACAGGGAGCGCAGCGCGGTGCCGGTGAAGTGCAGGAAGAAGTCCGCGTGGAATCCGGCCGGCACCGACGTCTTGGGGTCGCCCCACTCCGACAGCAGGATGCGGCCGGGGTACTCCCGGTCGATCCAGTCGCGCATCTCGGCCCACAGCCGGCCGGTCTCGACCGACCCCGGGTCGTCCTTGACCAGCGAGGCGGCCATGTCGACGCGGAAGCCGGACACGCCCCGGTCGAACCAGTACGCCATGACCTCCCGCAGCGCGGCGCGGTTGGCCCGCGGGCCGGGCGCGTCCACCGGCTGCCGCCACGGCTCGGCCGGGTCCGGCCGGGCGTAGCCGAAGTTCAGGGCGGGCTGGATGGCGTAGAAGTTGGCGAGGTAGTAGCCGCCGCGCCCGGCGTGGTTGGGAATCCAGCCGCGCACCGGGGCGCCGACGCGGTCGGACCAGATGTACCGGTCGTCGTCGGGGTTTCGTATCGACTCCAGGAACCACGGGTGCTCGTGGGAGGTGTGCCCGGGCACCAGGTCGAACATGATCCGCATCCCGCGGGCGCGGGCGGCCTCGATCAGCGCGTCGGCGTCCTCGTTGCTGCCGTAGCGCGGCGCGATGGTCAGGTAGTCGCTGATGTCGTACCCGCCGTCCCCGAACGGCGAGGCGAAGCAGGGGCTCAGCCACAGCGTGTCCACGCCGAGCCAGGCCAGGTGGTCGAGGCGCTCGCGCACCCCGCGCAGGTCCCCGATGCCGTCGCCGTTGGAGTCGGCGAAGGCCGCCGGGTAGATCTGGTAGATCACGGCTTCGGAGAGCCATGCCGGCGGGCGCCGGTGGGCGCCGGCGCCCACCGTGCCGTGCGGTTGTCCGTCGAGAGCCACAGATGCCCTTTCCTCGAAGCGAGATGGTGATGGCGCTGTCACCATGTAAGCGCATACGCGCGGTGATCGGGGACACCGGCCGTATGACGTTCCCCCCAGGGCGCCGCGGCCCTTCCGGCCCGGCGGGGGCCGCGCCGGCGTCCGGCGGTGGTCCGCTGTTCACCAGGATTTCCCCTGCCGCCCCGTGCCCGCGGCAACCCGGCCCGCATAGGGTCTGCGGGCCGGCAGGAGATCATCAGGAGCAGCGGTGTGCGGTGGGGGCGCACGCCCGGGGGGACACGGCCGACGGTCGAGGGGACCGGGGCCGGATCTGACGGCACCCGCACGCAACGCACCACCGGCACTCGGGCAGCACCGGGAGCAGTCCGCCTCGTTGAGTGGTCGGCCGCCCGCGCCCGCGGGCCGGAGCGCGCACCGCCACCGCACCTGCTGCACGCCGGCACACACCGTATGCCGTAGGTCGATGCCGCACGGCATCGCATCTTTGGGGGGCTCCACGTGAAAGCTCGTACGCGCCGCGGTCTCGCGGCGCTCACCTCGGCCGCGTCGCTGGCCACCGGCCTGCTGTACGTGACCGCACAGCAGGCCGGGGCGATGACGGTCGCCGCCGGCACCGGCCAGATCTCGGTCGTCGACTCCTTCGGCGTGAACACCGCCGACGCCGACGCCAACGAGGCGTCGGAGGTGCCGAACCTGCCCGACACCGCTCGGCTCTCCGCCAACTGGGCCCCGGACGGCAGCCGTCTGGTGGCCGGCGGCCAGGACCCGACCCGGCTCACCAGCACCCGCCTGGTCGGGTCCCCCTCGCACGTCACCACCGAGTGGCCGCAGGGCGCCTCCGGCGCGCAGTACACCGACGCCGCCTTCTGGCTGGACGGCAGCGACATCGTCACCAGCACCGGCCAGGAACTCTTCTACGGCCCGTCCGACGCCTCCTACGGACAGCAGCCGCTGCTGACCGGCGACAACCAGCAGCCGGCCGGGACGTGCGACACCCACCCGAGCGCCAGCATCCTCGGCCCGCTCGCCTTCGAACGCGCCACCTGCGGTAAGACCGGCTCGGACATCTGGACGCTCGACCCGAGCACGAACGCCGTGCGGCGGATCGTCTCCGACGGCGCCGACCCCGCCTACTCCGCGGACGGCAGCCAGTTGGCCTTCACCCGGGTCGTCGACGGCTACCGCCAGATCTTCACCGCCGCCGCCGACGGCACCGGCGCCAAGCAGATCACCACCGACGCCGTCAACCACGTCGACCCCGCCTGGGACCCGGCCGGCGGGCGGATCGCCTATGGCGCCGCCACCTCCTCGTCCGCCTCGGCCGACGCCACGACCACCAGGATCGTCAACCTGGCCAACGGCATCAGCACCGTCTACAGCAACAGCGGCACCAAGCCGGCCTGGCAGCCGGTCCGCAACAACACCCTCGACCGGGTCTACGGCACCGGCGGCATCACCATCGACCAGGCCGCGTCCCGCTTCACCTTCGACACCACCGGCGCGACCCACGAGCCCGGCCTGATCACCGCGCACTCCGCGGTCCTGGTCGACAAGGCCAACGCCACCTACGCCACCCCCGCGATCTCGCTCGCCGCGGAGAAGCAGGGCCCGATCGTGCTGACCTCCAGCACCTCGCTGGACGCCACCGCCACCGCCGAACTCAAGCGCACCCTCCCCAAGGGCAGCACCGTCTACCTGGAGGGCAACACCTCGCAGTTGAGCGCCACGGTGCTCTCCCAGGTCACCGCGCTCGGCTACACCGCGCTGCGCATGGACGGCGCCGACCTGGCCTCCGTCTCGGCCCGTACGGCCGTCCAGATCACCAAGAAGCCCGACTGGGTCTTCGTCGCCGACGGCATGGACTACCACGACCCGGTCGCGGCCTCCACCGCCGCCGGCGCCCTCGGCTACCGCGGCCTCGGCGTGGTCCTGCTCACCAAGGGCACGACGATCCCCGCCGCCGTGAAGACCTACCTCAACTCCCTCGACCCGGACACGACCGGCCTGGTCTCGGTCGGCGCCAACGCCCGTACCGCGCTGGAGAACACCCCGCTCGCCGCACAGTGGCAGTTCTACGACGTCAGCGGCAGTTCCTACGAGCAGACCGCGGTCAACCTCGCCCAGTTCTGGTGGACCTCGCCCAACGTCGCGACCGTGGACGGCGGTTCCACCTGGTCCAACGCCGTCACCGGCAACGCGGTCACCGCCACCTACGGCCCGGCCCTCTGGTCGGCCGCCGACTCCCTGTCCCCGCTGACCGCCGGCTACCTCACCAAGGAGTCCGCGAGCATCCAGGAAGTCGTCGCCTTCGGCGGCAACGACTCCTACGCCCCCGCGGCCCGCACCTCCATCGGCAACGCCGTCGCCGTCAGCAGCGCCCAACTCACCACCGTCTGGTGGGCGGGCGGCGCCGCCCCTGCCGCCGCCTCTGCCAAGGCCGCGGCCAGGGCCCTGCCGACCCTCCGCGCTTCCACCACCACGGACCGCCTCACGCCCACCCTCCAGCCCCACGGCACGCACCGCTCCACCCCCACCGCCCGCACCCCCTGACGGGACCGGACACGACTGCGGGGGCGGTGCGCTTATGTGCGCACCGCCCCCGCGGCGGTCGAGGGGTTCAGGGATCAGTGGGTGATGCGGCGCTTGCGGCTCACATAGGCGAACACCGCGCCCGAGCCCACCAGGAGGGCGACGACCGCCAGGATCTCCGCGACACCGGACAGGCCGGTGTCCGCGAGGGTGCCCGAACCGGAGGCCTGCTGGGCCGGGTTGGAGGGCGCCGGGCCCGTGGTGGGCGCGGAGGTGGGAGCGGAGGACGTCGGCGGCGGTGAGGTCGGCGGCGGCGTCTTCGACGGGATGTAGACACCCGCGTCGATGGTGTGGTCGACGCCCCCGGCCTTCGCCGGCGCGGTCACCGGCGCGGTGCCGTCGCACAGCTTGCCGCTGGTGGGCGGGACCACGTTGGAGTCGTGGGCCCGGTCGGAGCCGGCCTTCGGGAGGGTGAAGCGCAGTTCGGCGGCCCCGGGAGTGCCCGGCACGTCGCTGGTGTCGGCGGTGCAGACGTCGAACTCCACGGTGTACTTGGCGCCCGGCGTCAACTGGTAGTCCGCGTCGGCCCCGCCGAAGTAGTACTCGCCGTCGGCGTCGGTCGTGGTCGTGGCGACCTGCTTGCCCTGGGCGTCGAGCAGGTTGATCGTCGCGCCCGGCAGCAGCACCTGGCCGGCGTCCTGGATGCCGTTGTGGTCGCCGTCGTACCAGACCACGTTGCCGATCTGGATCGGCGCGTTCGCCGTGGCGTACGCGATGTCGCCGAGGCCGCCCGCCTTGCCGAAGCCGTTCTCCTCCTGGCCGACGAACTGGTAGGCGTTGGCGCTGGTGTCGTTGCCCGGGCCGAGCCCCGTGGTCAGGTCGTAGTAGCCGGTGCCGGCCGTCTCGACGTGGGTCGCCGGGTCGAACTCGGTGCTGACGACGGACTGTTCGCGCGCGATGTGGGCGACGGCCCCGAGCGCGGTCTCCTGGTGCCCGCCGGCGAAGTAGTCACCGGGGAAGTACTCCACGACGCCGCTGTCCTCGTTGTCGTCGTTGGCGGCGGTGGCGTGGTTGGGGCAGTCGCCGGTGCCTTCCCAGGCGTACCCGCCGGAGCCGTCGGCGCACGCCATGTCGATGTCGCCGCCGGACATGCCGAACTCCGCCGTGTTGTTCAGCGGCCGCGGGTCCAGGCCCTTCGCGCTGAGCACGTCCATGAACCGGTCGCGGAAGCCCAGCACCATGGAGCCGTCGTTGGCGAAGGCCAGGCCGGACAGCTCCGGCTGCGGGTCGATGAAGGTGGTGCCCGACGCCGCCCGCTGGTCCCAGCTGGCCAGGTCGGTGTTCCACGGGTTCCAGTGGGTGGACGCGTCGGTCTGGACGCCGACGAAGACCTTCCCGCGCTCGGCGTCGAGCGGTTGCGTCAGCACCGTGGAGAACCGCTTGCCGTCGTAACGGGTGACGACCGCCTTCAGGTCGGAGCGCTGCTGGGTGCTCTCCGCGTCGCACACGCCGCCGACGTACAGCGTGTTGTCGCGGACGGCGAGGGCGAACGGCCGCCAGTCGCCGGCGCCGGCGCAGCCCGGGTCCGGGATCGGCACCGTCGCCTCGGGCGCGCCCGCGGTGCTGCCGGTCGCGTCGAAGCTCACCAGGGTGCGGGTCAGCAGGTTGACCGCGTAGAGCGTGGAGCCGTCCTCCGACAGGGCCAGCCCGCCGATGCTCTCCTTGCCCGGCGCCTGGGTGAACCCGGCGTCCTTGATCATGTTGCTGCTGTCGTGGGGCGTCACGGCGGCGCCGGGCACCTTCGCGAAGAGCTGCGCGCTGCCGCCGTCGACCGGCACGGTGTAGATCGCGTTGCCGCCGTCGGGCCCGTACGGGGCGTAGCGGCGGGCGAACGAGCTCTGGAAGAGCCGGCCGCGGTACCGGTCGTACGCCAGCCCGTAGGTGGTGCCGACCTCGGACTGCGTGTCCAGGGTGGTCGGGCAGGAGGAGTCGGTGGGGCAGGTGCCCCGCGCGGTGGTGCCGAAGGACACCAGCGCCTGGGTGTCGGTGCCGCCCGCGCCGTTCTGGACCGGCACGAAGTAGCGGGAGTCCGGCAGCGTGTAGTCGGCCGCGTCCCAGACTCCGGTGATGACCGAGGCGTCCTTGCCGCCGGTGAGGTCCACGAAGCTGGTGAAGCTGTCGAAGTGGTTCGCCGCGGTCGAGGCGGGCGCCGCCTGGAGGTAGTCGCTGTACGGTGACGGGACGCTGACGTCCACGCGGTAGCGGCCGCCGGTCAGCTTGGACGACGGCGCCACCACGACCTTCCCGGTCGCGTCCGTGGTCCCGGTGACATGGTGGCCGGAGGCGTCGGCCACGTCGACTTTCATGCCCCGCTGCGGTACGTCGGTGGTGGCGTTGATCACGCCGGTGCCGAGGAAGTCCCGCAGCACCTCGACGGTCAGTGTGCCGTCGGAGGTCGAGGCGCCGGCGGTGCCGGCGCCCGTCACGACTGCGCCGGTGGCGGTGCCCAGAAGCAGGAGGCCGGACAGCCCCACCCGCACCAGCCTGTGTAATGGCATGGCATTCCCTTTGGTCGTCCCCAGGTCGGTGCCGACGGTCGGCGCCGCCACAGTGATCTCACAGGCCACGCTACAAGTTGACGCACCGTCATGTCCTGGAAACGCTGAGTCTCCATGGCCCGGTTTCCGGTTCCTGTTAGCATCGCGCCGCGTGAGGAGCTTGCGGAGCAGCCGAGGTCTCCCGCGGGGTACGGCGGCCCGCCGCCGACGGCCGCGGTTACGCTGGGCGGCCGCCGCGCTCGCCCTGGTGGCGGCCGGGACGGCCGCTTTCGTCCTGGTCGGCGGTGGTGGCGGCGGTGGTGGCGGCGGCAAGAGCGGTGACTCCGGCCGGCGCGCGCTGACCGCGGACGAGGCGAACCGGCTGGCGATCACCCGCTTCCGCAACTACCAGGCGGGCGGCCGCGCGTTGACGATCACCGTGCCGAGCACCGGCGGCGGGCTCACCGTCACCGGGGCCGTCGACTACCGCGCGAAGGTCGGCTACGGGGTGGTGCGCGGCACCGGCCGCGACACCTCCAGCGACGGCCTGATCGAGTGGTCGTCCACCGCCGTCCTCATCCTGCCCATGACGAACGCCCCTGCTACGGCGCCGAGTTCGCCGCCGACCTCCGGCTGGTACCGCCGCCCGGTGACGACGGCCGGCAGCTCGCTGGACAGCGCGCTGACCATCGCGCTCGGCCTCGGCAGCGACCGGCCCGACAACGCGGAGCTGCTCCCCCAGAACGGCGCCGCCCGCCTCGGCCAGGACGAGGTGCGCGGCCACCGGGTCGTCGTCATGTCCGGCCCGAAGTCCGCGTCGGCGTCCGGCACTTCGGGCGCCGTACGGTACTGGGTCGGCTCGGACGGGACGATGTACCGGGTGCGGGCGGA
Organism: Streptomyces sp. CA2R106; assembly: GCF_037034245.1. Lineage (NCBI taxonomy): Bacteria > Bacillati > Actinomycetota > Actinomycetes > Kitasatosporales > Streptomycetaceae > Streptomyces > Streptomyces sp. CA2R106. The sequence continues at coordinate 22,215 of NZ_JBAGKC010000029.1, read as the reverse complement.
CCTGGCGTCCGAACCGCAGCCGGTGGTCGTCGACTTCGACACGCACCCTTACGTCGCGGTGCGACCGCTGCCCGGGGTCACACCGACGCCGTCCTCGTAGCGTCGTGCCTTCGTCGCCTCGTTCCTTCGTCGCCTGGTGACCCCGAACGCGGCGTCTTAGGCGTCGAGTTGAGCGGCTACGTCCGGGCTATCCGGCCTGGACCCGCGCCCCGGTGGCGAGCAGCGACAGGGGCGGCAGCGGGATGTCCGCGGTGGTCGGCAGCGCCGGCACGGCCGGTACGACGGTGGCGCCCGCGGTGGTGGCGTGCGGGAACTGCGGCTGCGGGCCGGGCGCGGCCACCTCGGTGAACGGGATGCCCGCGGGCGCCGTCGGCGCCTGCCATGTGCCGTACGGGGTCGCGGACTCGGCCGGCAGCGGACAGGACGCCGTGGTCGCGATCCGCGCGGGCACGGTCGTGTGCAGGGTGTTGCCGCGCAGGCAGTTGCCCTGCCCCCGGGTGGCGTTGGGGAACGTCCAGCCCACGTCGAGGCCGTTGCCGGTGAACGTGTTGTCCGTGATCCGGTTGCCGTTCGGCGGCAGGTCGGCGGTCGCGGTGATCACCAGCCCGGCGTCGGCGTTGCCGGTGATCCGGTTGCGGACGAACTGGTTGCCGCTGCCGCCGTCCACGCCGATGCCGATCCCCCAGCCGCCGTCGGCCTGTTCGGGTGTGCCCGGCTGCTGGTTGTCCGCGATCAGGTTCCCCGCCACGACGGCGCCGCGCTGCGGGAGCAGCTTCTCCTGGTGGTCGGAGTCCGTGGTCAGGCCGACCCGGTTGCCGACGAGGCGGTTGCCCACCACGTACATCTCGCCGCTGGCGTTGGTGCCCTCGTAGCCGACCGCGTTGAGCTCGGCGACGTTGTCCCGTACGACGACCTGGCACGGCTTGCACTGCCCGACGTAGATCCCGGAGTCGGCGCCGCCCGAGGCGTAGGAGTGCTCGATCACGCCGTTCTGCGCGGAGAAGGCGTAGATGCCGTAGAGCCCGTTGCGGGTCGCGGTCACGTAGGAGACCAGGAAGGAGCTGAGGAACTTCACCGGTTCGTCGCCGGTGTCGTAGCCGCCGCTCTGGCCGGGCAGCCCCGCCACCGCCCGCGCGGAACCGGTGACCAGCACCCCGTTCTGCGTGTTGTTCTCCACGGTGAGGTTCTCCACCGCGACCCCGGGCGCGGCCACGACGACGCCGTTGGCCTGCTGCAACCGGCCGTCGATGACGACCTTCTGCCGGTTCTCCCCGCGCAGCGTGACGCGCGCGGTGTCGATGCGCACCGACTCGTGGTAGACGCCGGGGGAGACCAGGACCAGGTCGCCGGAGCGGGCCAGGGACACCGCGTCCGAGATCGTCGGGGCGTCGGCCGGTACGTGGATCGCGACGTGCGCGCCGGCGGGCCGCCTGCCCTGGGGCGCGCTCTTGCCGCTGCTCTTGCCCTTGCCCGTGGAACCGCCGCCATGGGCACCGCCGCTGCTGCAACCGGCGAGGAGTGCCAGGGTGCCGCCCAGCAGCGCCGCGGCCACGCGAAGAGCTAATCGAGGCATGCGCTCAGTCTGGCATGGGCCGTCAACGCATCGCGGAGATAGCGGAATTGACGGTGTGTGAACGGGCGCCGCAGTCGTTGGGACATCGGCGGGCGCGGCGGCGGCGGGTATGGCACCCTGCACATCATGCGCCCGCCCGATCACCAGCCGTCACGCCGCAGGTTCCTCGACGCCACCGGGGCGATGGTGGCGCTCGGGCTCACCGCGGGGTGCACCTCGGACGCCGGCCACTCCGGTTCCGGCCGGGCGTCCGACGACGCCGAACCGCCGGACGCCCAGACCGCGTCCGCTACCACCCCGGCGCCCGTACCGGCCACCGGCACTCACCAGGCGGGCATCACCCTCCCGCAGCCCGCCCAGGGCAACCTGCTCGCCGTGGTCGCCGACCTCACCGCCGCGGCCGACCCCGGCCCGCTGCTGGCCGAACTCGGCTGCGCCGTCGCCGCGTTGACCGCCGGCACCGACGCCCGGCTGCTCGGCCTGCCCCCGGGCGACCTCACCGTGACGGTCGGCGTCGGCCCCCGGCTGGTCCGCACGGCCGGCGCGGCCCTGCCCGGCGGCACCGACCTGCCCCGCTTCTCCCGCGAGCGGGTCGCCGCCGGTGCCCGCGGTGGCGACCTGCTGCTCCAGATCTGCGCGAGCGACGCCCTGCTGCCCGCGGTCGCCGCCACCGCGCTGCTGGACCAGGCCGGCGGCCGCCTGAGCGAACGCTGGCGCCAGTCCGCGCACCGCGGCGCGAACATCCCCGTCGGCACGTCCCTCACCGCGCCGCGCAACCTGCTCGGCTTCATCGACGGGATCGTGGGGCCCCACACCGCCGAGGCGCAGCAGCGCAACCTGTGGCTGGCCGGCCCGTCCCAGGTCGCGGGCGGCACCATCGCGGTGGTGCGGCGGATGGCACTGGACCTGCCGCGGTTCGCCGCGCTGTCCGTCGCCGAGCAGGAAGCGGTGTTCGGCCGCCGCCGCACCTCAGGCGCCCCGCTGTCCGGCGGCGCCATCACCGCCGACCCGTCGCTGGGCGCCAAGACCCCCGACGGGCGCTACCTCATCCCCGCCGACGCCCACGTCCGCCGCGCCAACGCCAACGCGGTGGGCGCCGGCCTGATGCTGCGCCGCTCCTACAGCACCGACGCGCCCGCCGCCGGCCTGCTCTTCATCAGCTTCCAGAACGAGTTGCGGACCTTCACCAGCACCCTGGCCCGCATGGACGACTCCGACGCGCTGCTCGCCTTCACCACCACGACCGCGACCGGGACCTTCCTGATCCTCCCCGGCTTCACCCCCCACCGCCCCCTCGGCTCCACCCTCTTCCCCTGAGGCCGTGCGCACCGTCGGCCCGCCGCCCCCGGCGTCACCCGATCCAGCGGGCCGCGGCCTCGTAGGTCGTGTCCGGGGTGCGGTTGAAGGCGATGGCCGCGGCGGGTGCGTAACGCCTAATCAAGTTGACGACCTGCTCCAGGAGTTCGACCTGCTCGTCGGAGTGCCGCAGGCCGCCGCCGACGGTGACGCACTCCCACGGATGCGCGCGCAGCGCCTCCCCGACCACCGCGCCGACGTCATCGCTGCCGTCGAGCCCGATGAGGCACGTGCGCACGCCCACGCCGTGCGCGTCGAACTCCGCCAGCCCCGCCCGGATCGCCCGTGCCGCCGGCTCCGGGTCCCACGGCCCGGGCACCCGGTACGGATCGAGCCCGATCACCAGCACCCGCGGCACGTCGACACGGTCCATCCTCGGACGGTACGCCCCGGGGGAGGCGCTCGGGCGGCGCTGGGGCGGCGCCTGGCGTGTCGCGGGCGTTCGGCGGGCCCGGGCGGTTACTCGTACCGGGTGCAGACATTCCTCCCCTACCCGGACTTCGCGGCCACGGCGGGCGTGCTCGACCCGCGCCGCCTCGGCAAGCAGCGGGTCGAGGCCATCCAGGTGCTGCGGGGCCTGACCGTGCCCGGGTACGGCTGGCGCCACCACCCCGCGGTGCACATGTGGGCCGGGTACGAGGAGGCCCTGGTGCGCTATGGGTTGGAGATCTGCCGGGTGTGGACCGCCGCGGGGCGGGCCGACACCTGCGCGGACACCCTGCGGCACGACCTGCCGGCCCGGGCGCGCGCCACCCGCTCCATCCGCACCGCCGCCGAACTCGCCGAGGACGGCGACCTCCCGCCCTGGCTCGGCGACCCGGCCTTCCACCTCAGCCACCGCTCGGCCCTCGTCACCCGGGCCCCGGAGCACTACCGCCGCTACTTCCCCGACACCCCGACCGACCTCCCCTACATCTGGCCCTCCTCGGACCGTAAGCCCTCCGTCTGACCGGGGCGTCGGCGGGCGCCGAACGCAGCCCCACCTCGCCGCCCCGTCCGTGCCGGAACCCGTCCGTGATCCCGGGTCGGCTTCCAGCCGGCTACGAACCTCCATGACGAGTGTCCTGAGCTGCGCGATTGGGAGGAGGCGAGGACGGGTCAGTTGACGGTGAGTGCGGCCGTGTCGTCCGACGGGTTCGTGTCGAACGCCGGCTGCCCACCCGGGCTCCAGTCCATGGAGACGGAGCCCTGGGCGCCAGGGATCACCTGATCGACGCGCAGGGTGAGGGAGAAGTCCGTGACAGTGCCGGCCGTCGAGACGATGCTCTGGTTCGAGCAGCGGTACCCACTGCCCTGCTCTCGGCAGTTGGCGGAGGAGCCGACGGGCGACGTGCCCGGCGGCAGTTGGACGTCGACGGTGCCGACGATGTCGCCGCTGCGGTAGAAGATGGTCGCGGGACCGTTGTTGGTCATGGCGAAGTCCAGCGTGACGGTGTCGCCCTGGGCTGCGGTGGCGCTCGCGCCGGACACCGAGAAGTCCGCCGTGTTGGCGGCCTGCAGGTTGGTGATCCGGTAGTCGCCGTGCGTACCGCGCTCCGAGAGCGACACGACGCCGGACGGCGCGTCGTTGGCGGTTCCCGGCGTGATGGTCCTCAGCGTCAGCTGGCCGCCGGTGCCCTGGGTCCACTGGTGCCCTGAAGCGGACTGCTGGATGCCCGGATCACCGGCCGGCGCGATCATCGAGTCCAGGTAGGTGTAGTAAGCGGTCGACTCGACGTTCAGCCGGACGGCCGGCGCGAGCGCGGCCTTCTCTCCCGGCAGCACCTGTCCGGGGATGGTGCACAGCGCCATCTCCGCCACCATGGGGCCCTCGTCGGCGCTGTACTCGCAGTTGCCGAAGTGCTTGGCGAATCCGATCCCGGGGGACGCCCACAGCAGCACCTGCGTGCCGTCGGCGGCGCGGTCCCCGATGTTGGTGAAGCGCACCGGCTTGTTGACGGTCGACCCGACCGCGAGATCGGACAGGTTCGCCGGCTGGGCCTGGTCGAAGGCCGGGCCGCCGATCTCGACCGTGCCCTGGCCGCCGACGATCGACGCGTCGTCCGCGGTGCCGCCGATCGTGTACGCGGCGGACGATCCGACGGGAGCGCCGGCCTTCGCCCTCACGGTCATCTGGGTCTCGGCGCCGATCGTGCCGACACCGGTCAGGTCGTCGTAGTAGAACGACTCCCCGCAGCTGGCGACGTGCTGGACCACCGTGCAGTTGTCCGAGAACGTCACGTTCGCGATCTTGGAGAGCTGCGTCACGTCGATCGTCAGCGTGGCGCTGGTGCTCAGGCTCTTCGCCGTGGTCGTGAACGAGAGGTAGGGCATCGCGGTCTTCGACACCCCGGCCAGGGTGGCCGGGGAAACCGCGACCGGCGCGATCTGCCGAAGGGCGATGACCGGCTGGTCGTCTGCCTGCGCCGGGACGGTGCCGACCCCGGCGAGCGCGAGGCCCATCGCCACGCCGACGACTGCGGTCAGCACCGTGGCACGGCGATTCGGACTGTGTTTCACGCGGTCCCCCCACAGAGATTTCACAGGATGTGCGCGGGACAGGCTAGGCACGGCAGTTGGAGTTGACTACTCCGGCCGTGCGCCCGGCTGAGGCCAAATCCGGCTGATCCAGCATGAACAGCCTGTGGCTTTGCGGATATTTGACGAGCGCGTAACGGGGCCACCGGTTCGCGTTCCGCCGAACGTTCCTGCATGTGGCGTCCCCCCGGCGCCTGCAATCCGTGAAGGCGGCCGTTGCGCCGTCGTAGGAGCGTACCGAGCGGACGTCAGGCGCTTGCGCCGGTCAGCGCGCCCGGGCGGCTGTCGAGGGCGGCGCGGACCAGGGCCCGGCCCCGGGCGGCGGTACGGGCGCGCTCGTCGACGGGGTCGGGCGGTGGGGCGCCCACTCCTGCGCAGGTGCGGCAGATGCCTTCGTACGGGCTCGGTCGCGCGCAACTGCCGCACTCGTGCCAGCGGGGCTGCGGCGGCGGCGCGGTGATCGGCTCCGGCGGCGGGGGCAGCTTGCGGGTGAGGCGGTCGCGCAGGAAGGCCGACGCGCTGTGGACCCGTTCGGGCAGGCCGCTGAGCAGGGCGGGGGCGAGGTCACGCGGGCCGAAGCCGCGCTCCAGCCAAGGCGCCACCAGGGGCGCGAGCGTCATGGCCTCTGCCGGGCCGAGGCGCAGCCGCGGTTCCGCCGCGGTCACACGGTGGAGCAGGGCCGCCGCCTCGGTGCCCGTCGCGTCCGACGGCTCGGCCTGGGCCTCGGTCTGGGCGAGGGGCGCGGACGGGAGGCCCCGCTGTGCGGGGAGGGTGGGTTCTTTCCCACGGTCCTTTACGGGGTTGGCGCCGCGGTCATCGGCCGCCGGCCGACCGGAGCCCGGACGTACGGCACCCGGTCCCACCTGCGGGGAGTCGTACACGTGGGCCTGGCTGACGAAGGTGCCGTCCGGGCGGCGCACCCGCTCGACGCGGTAGTAGCCGAAGGCGGTCAGCTCGCGCAGGGCCTTCGCCACGGCCAGGCGGCCCTGGGGGCTGGTGTCGGCCATGCGGCGGCCGTCCTCGCGCCAGCCGTCGGGGCGGGAGAGGAGGTCGGCCAGCAGGCCGCGCGCGGTGTACGACAGCCGCCGGTCTTGCAGCGCCGTGTTGGGCAGGACCGTGAAACCGCGCGTATGGCGGCTACGATGGATCTGCATGGGGAGGTTTGGCTCCTTGTGCCGGACCCCGGAGCGTTGGCGCGCTGCCGGGGTCACTCTATTCAGTTCACTGGTGACAGAACGTACCACGTGATTCGCCCAAGATCGACTGCTCTTGGGCGCCTTGTCGACCGGTGAGTGCGGCTGCCGCTCCTGCCGTCCAGCGGCATGGTGAACCTGGACGTCGTGCACGGGCGGATCGTGTACGTCGAGATCCTCGACCGGCCACCGCTGGTTCGGCGTGAGGCGGAAGGGTGACCGCGGAGGGGTCATACCTCAGCGCGAGTTGTCCGAGGGCCCCTGCCGCCGGGCGAGCGAGAGCCCGCGGCGGGTCCGGTCGACTTCGGTGACGGCGACCGTCATCCGGAGTTGGTCGAGGAGGCCAGGGCCGATCCGGGAGGCTGGGTCTACGAGATCGACGGGACATGGTCGACGATCCGAACGGGGACGTGCCCCCTGAGGCCATCATCGGAGCCTGGCAGGTCAACACACGGGGGAAGATCTACGGCGACTTCCGGCCGAATCCGAACTACCGGCCGGGACCGGAAGGCCCGTAGCCCGGCATCGGTGCGCGCGCCGGAAGACCCGGACCTCCACGCGGCGGACGTATGACAACTACTCGTCGTCCAGCCGCTGGAGGATGTGCTCGAAGTCGCCTTCGTCGAGTACGCCACCGGGTCCAAGCCCTCACCGGCACTGGGCAGGAAGGACGCCACGAACCTGTTCGTCCGCAGTCGGCCCGGGGGATGACGACGGCGCAAGGGTCAGTCCCCCTCGTCGGGGTCTGCATCCTGACGGGCACAGCGTTGCGAGGGCCGCCTCTGACAAGGGAGCCGGTATCTCCTTCTCGATGTGGCGGACGGCGACGGCTCACCGTTCGACGTCGGGCGGCGCGGGGCACCTCGCGGAGAAGGAACTGCGGCGATCGACCGGCGCCGGGGACCGAGCGGGCCGCGGGACCGTCGCAGGCGTCGGCCGGCCAGGGCAATGCGCACCGCGGAGACGATGGCCGGCAGCAGCGCGGCGCACCGGGTGGCTGCGCTCGTGCCCCTGACCGCTCCCACGACAGCCGCCACCACGTAGAGGGCGGTGAGGATCGAGCCGGCTGCTGGTGCCCTGCGTCTTGCGGGGAGTGTGATCGTGGGGCTCACGGGATGAGGAGGTGCCTCCTGCCGCGGGACATCGTGGTCTTCGACGCGTTCTGGAGGGCGGCGTCGCTTGGAGTGGGAGGAGTGCATTGCCACCTCGGTGCACGGAGAGGTAACCCCGGACGGGAGAAGAAGCCTGGCTCGCTGCCTCCGGAGCACCCTTCAGGGCGCCAGGGGCGTGAAGCGGCTCTTGGTGGACGGCTCACAGCCGGCGCTCCTGGGCGCCGTGGGGCCCAGGAGCACCGCGTCGATGCGTCCGCCCCGGCGGACCGCGGCGTCGGCTTCGGAGCCCCGCCTGCCATGGCGAGAGTGGGCCTGCCCAGGCGGGACTTCGCCGAATGCGGTGACTGCGTCAGCCCCGGTCGGATTCGAGGCGTTCCGCGAGGCGTTCCGCGAGGCGTTCCGCGAGGCGGGGAAGGATGCGCAGCGCGTTGTCCCCCGCGACGCGACGCGCGGCGCCGGCGCCGAGCAGTTGTGTCAGGTCGTGCTCTCCGGTCCGCGTGTGGTCGAACAGTTTGTCGGCGTAGATCCAGTCGGTTCCGAAGAGCATGCGGTCCGTGCCGACGGCGTCGACCATCGTATTGACCTGGACCTGGGAATCAGCCACTGCGACGTCGTAGTAGACCGAACGCAGGTATGCGGGGATCGGGCGGCGGACGAGTTCCTGGTAGGCCTCGACGACACGGGGCGCGGCGGCGAGTCGGTGACCGAGGTAGGGCACCGCGCCGCCGCCGTGCGACAGAATCCAGTTGATGCGCGGGTAGCGGTCCAGCACACCGTTGAAGACGAGCGTCATGAAGACGCGCGTGGTGTCGAACACGTACTCGCCTATCCAGTGCTGCCAGGGCAGTTCCGGGGTCTGCTTCGGCTCGACCGGGTGGAGCAGGACGGTGGCTTCCCGCCTGTCGAGGGCGGCGTAAACCGGCTCCCACTTCGGGTCACCCACGTAGGCCCCGTCCACCTGCGACACCAGGTACACCCCGTCGAGGCCGAGGTCGTCGTAGATGTGGTCCACTTCGGCCAGGGCGGCGTCCACGTCCGGCAGCGGAACCGCGCCGAACACACCGAAACGCTTCGGATGGCGCCGGACGACGTCGGCGCCGATGTCGTTGACATTCCTGGCCAGTTCGTTGGCTTCCCGCTGGTCTCCGAAGTAGACCCCGGTCTCGGCCAGGCAGGACAGCACCCCGACATCGATCCCCCAGTCGTCCATGAAGCGGAGGTGGGCCTCCGGGGTCCACGGCGCGAGGTCGACTCCGCCGGTCCAGTTGATGCCATGGCGAATCAGGGTGTCGATGTAGGGCTGCGGCAGGAAGTGCGTGTGCACGTCGATCGTGAGCATGACTGCTCCTCAGGTTTTCTGGGTCAACCTACCCAGAAAACGTACCGCCGTGATTCTGGGATGGCAACACCAAAAAAGTCGGTAGACTGGACCACGGCACGGGAGGTGACGCCGCGTGGAGTCCGAACGGTGGACCGCGAAGGGAACTGCTACTCGATCCCGCATCGTCGACGCGGCTGCGAAGCTGATCTATGAGCGCGGCCTCACGTCGGTGGGGATCAACGACGTCCGGGCGGCGAGCTCCACCAGCCATGGCCAGATCACCCACTACTTCCCCGACGGACGGGCCGAGTTGCTGAGGGCCGTCGTGGAACGGCAGGTCAGGCAGGCACTGGACGACCAGGGCCCCGAGCTCAACGCACTGGACTCCTGGGAGGCGTGGCAGCGGTGGCGCGCCCACTTGATCGCGGTGCATTCGGCTCGCGGCGGGGCCGGAGGGTGCCCGCTGGGCTCACTGGTCGCACAGATGGCGCAGAGCGATCCCGCCGCCGCGCAATTGATGGAGGCAGGGTTCGACGCGTGGGGCGACGCGCTGGCACGCGGGATCGACACCATGCGCCGCAACGGGGACCTTGCGCCGGATACGGACGCGCGGCTGCTTGCGGCATCCCTGCTGTCCATCGTGCAGGGAGGTCTCGTGCTCATGCAGGCGTCCCGGTCGGTCGAGAAGCTGGCACGGGCACTGGACACCGCCCTCCAGGTGCTGCGCGCGCACGCGTCTGGCACCGGGTGAACCGTCCTCGGTCCGCCCTGCGCTGCGCGCTTCCGAGGAGACCGGCCACCGCTGGGACCGCCCGGCACGGAGTGGAGACCGGAGGCCGCGAACTCGCGGACGCGTGGCCGGGGAACGAGCCCCCGTGCCGGTGATCCGTAGGCCGTGACCCGGGGAGACACCCGCACCCCTGCGCGACCTGCCCATGGCACTGGGCGATGCGACGCGGCTACCCGATCAAGGGACCCGGTGCAGCCGCCCCTGCGGTAGCGGGACCCATCCACCCGGCCGGACACCGCACCGCCACCGGCTCGCGGGCAGTGGGATTTGAATCCACGGCCTCTTCGTCCCGAACGCCGACGAACCCGGGTCGCTGCCTGGCCGTTTGGCGTTGCCACAGGTCAGAGGGTTGGGCTGGGTGGGACTAGGGCGGCTTCGCTGGGGCTCGGGGAGCGGTTCGGCTCCCAAATGGCTCCCAGAAATACGGCGACCTGACCTGCTTCGTCGCTCCTGACAGAAGTGAACCTCACGGGCTGATCCAGCGGCAGAGCTTCACGACCACGACGCGGTCGCGCAAGAGCGGCTCCCATCTCCCGTCGCTGCGTAGGGAACCCCAACGCCACTACGGTGGGTCCACACAGGGGACTGAGGGTCCTGGATAAATTACTAATGCTGGGGACGCGCATGAGGGAGTTGCAGTATCTGGCGACAGCCAAGTTCGACGATTTCTACGGAACGTCGCGATCAAGCATCATGTCGCGGTCCATCGACTTAGAAGTAAAGGGTCTCGGCATGGGGGCCCGTCTCGCCCTCGGTGAGGGCGGCGCAGCAGTGCCTAGCGAGGCGCAACGGCTGGAGGAGATCGTAGGTCACCTGAGAGAAGTGTGTTGGTCTCACACCAAGACCCCAGCTTCCTGTGCTGGGTTAGGAACGGATGCTTGGCTGGAGTTCGAGGGATGGTTCCGATACGGGGCGGCCTTGAGCGACGTAGGACTCAACGATCAAGGTGTGTTTGCCTACGCATCCCTGGAGGACGGACCCTGCCCGAGAGGGGAGCCATGCGCCAACATCAGACTTTTGCTGTGCGGTTCGAGGCAGCATGTACGTGGACATCGGGATCATCCGCCGACACGGATGGGATCAGGATCCGATTGGCTGCACGACCTGGCGGCCGAACTGGCCCAGCGCGAGAACCTCGGAGACTTCTCCCTTCCCGAGGCATTGCTCTCCACCAGCCAAGGCGATCAGAGTTTCGCCGCTCGCTCTGCTTTTGACATGGTTTCCCACCACTACCGGTCACAGGGATACCTCAAGGGCCACGCCCGCGTGCTGTGTAACTTCCCGCCGGCGGGAGCACTGTCGCACCGGCTCATCGTGGCAACCCCGCTGTACGTTGAAGTGGGCAGACAGCCGGTCGCGAACCAACAGGCCATACGCGGCCTAACGAGCAGTCGAGCGTGGTGGCGACGTCTACTGCCTTCGGGGCGGTAGCGATAGATCTCCGTCTGCCGTTGTGGTTGATGCCTGCTCCGATACCACGCGGCCACGCGGACTGGTCAACGTCAGCCGACTCGGTTGTTTCCGACTCAGCTGTCAGCGCATGCCCCTACCGTTGTGTGAGGGGTGGGGTCGCCGCGATCCCCGACGGAGGGGGAAGGACACGTGCGCAGGGTTCCACCGGAGATGTTCCGCTTCGCCACGGGAGAGCGTGCTGATCTGTACGGCGCGATCCTGGGTGCCTTCGGTGCGGCCAATGAGCGCTTGGAGACGGCGCTTGTGCTGGACGACGTCCGGGGACGGCTGCGCACGGCAGGCTGGCTGGATGCGATATCCGACGAGGATCTCCACGGCGCGCTGAAGGCACTCCGGGAGTGGGGGCTGCTGGATGTCGTCCAGAACCATGCGGAGAACTACCGCACGGCGGAGGAGTACGAACGGCGAAACCTGCAGTACTCGCTGACCCGGCGCGGCGAGGCAGCCCTGGCCGGGGTCCGGCACGCGTTGGAGGTGCTCACGGCGACAGGGGCGTTGCAGACCGCTGTCCTGGAGGCGATCACCGATCGGCTGGACGAGCTGTACATCCTGCTCAAGGAGCCGACGTCGCCGGACCGCCGGATCTTCAGCACCCTTCAGGAGCTGGAGGGGCACCTGGAAACGCTGCTGGACAACACGAAGGCCTTCAACGGCGAATTGCAGCGGCTGCTCCGAGCCGAAGGTGCGGACCTCAACGTCTTCCGCGAGGTGAAGGCCGCCACGGTGGCCTACCTCCAGGAGTTCCTCGTCAACCTGGAGCAGCGCAGCCACGGTGTCGCCTCGGCCGTCTCCCGCGTGGAAGAGCGCGGAGTCGCCGTCCTGCACGAGCGAGCGCTGCGCGGGGCCGAGCTTCCGCCGGTCGCCGGCGATGATGCCGGCCCGATCTGGCTCGAGCGCCGCCGGGCGCGCTGGGCGGGGCTTCGGGCCTGGTTCCTGCCCGAAGACGGAGCACGACCACGCGTGGACCGCCTCCATGATGTCGCCCGCCGCGCCATCGTCTCGCTGCTCCAGGTCCTCGACCGGATCACCGAGTCGCGCCGGCGCTCCTCCAGCGCCGCCCAGGACTTCAGGGAGCTGGCACGCTGGTTCGCGGACGCCCCGGGGGACGAGGATCTGCACAGGCTGTGGACGCTGGCATTCGGGTTGGGGTCGGCACGCCATGCGCACCTGGCGCACCCGGACCCGGAGTTGGTCCCCTCCTCACGCACGTGGGTGGAGGCCCCTCCTGTCGAGGTCTCGGCGCTGCTGCGAACGAGCGGGCGCACGGAGCGCTTCACCCGAACGGGCAAGGTGCGGGACGTCGCGTCGGTCAAGGCCGGGCGGGCCCACAAGGCGCGACAGGAGAGAGCCGAACTCCAGCGGGCGTGGGGCACGTTGAGAACCGACGGTCCGGTGCGGCTCTCCGACTTCGGAGAACTGGACGACGCCGCGTTCGCCCGGCTCCTCGACCTCCTCGGCAGGGCGCTGTCCGCCCGCCCCGACGCCTCGGGAACTCGACGGGCCAGCACGTCCGACGGCCAGGTGGAAATCAGCCTGATCGAGGTCGACGACGGCCGGACCGCCCGGCTCAGAACGTCCAAAGGCGTCCTGACCGGACCGGACCACGTGGTGAGCATCACCGCCGCCGGTGCTGCCGAGGCCCCGTACGGGCAGAGCCGACTTCGGGAGGCCACGGGATGAGCACTCTCGCCAACCAACTCGTGGTCGCGGAGCGGGAGGAGGTCAGCCGGGGGATCCGGCTGCTGCTGGCACAGCCGCTGATCACCGAACGTGCCGACCCGGCAGGCTTCGACATCGTCCGGCGGCGCAAGGAGCCCCTGGCGAAGTGGTTCGACTACACCTGTGGTTGGAGTCTCGTGGTGGAACCCCGGCGGGGGTACGCCCGGCTGGCCAAGGTCCGCTCCTCGGCTGACGGTTCCCGCCCCGCCCGGCGCCTGCGCTCCGGCCGGGCCCCGTTCGACCGCAGGCGGTACGTGCTGTTGTGCGTCACGGCGGCCGAGTTGCTGGCGGTGCCGGTGACGACCATCGGCCTGCTCGCCGACCGCGTCGTCCAGGCCACCGCCGCGGATCCGGCGCTGCCGCCGTTCGACACGGCCGGCCGCGCGGAGCGGATGGCCTTCGCGGACGTACTGAAGCTGCTGGAGTCCTACGGTGTGTTGACCGCGCTGGACGGCGCGACCGAGTCCTTCGTGGAGTCGGCTGACGCGAAGGTGCTCTACCGGGTCGACGCGACGCTGCTCATGCGGTTGGCGGCCGCACCCATCGGGGCGTCCCGGCTCTCGGTTCCGTCTGCCGAAGGGCCCTTGCGTTTTGAGGAGTTGCTGTCGGGTCTGGTGCGGGAACGCCGTTACGGCGGAGGATCGATCACCGACGACGCGGGCGAGTCGCCGGCGGTCTCCGAGGCGCAGCGCAATCTGTGGCTGCGCCACTCCGTCCTGCGCCGCCTTTTCGACGACCCCGTTGTCTACCGGGACGATCTCACCGACGATGAACGGGCCTACCTCGCCTCCCCGACCGGACGCCAGATCCTGCGCAGATCCGTTGAGCAGGCGGGCTTCGTCCTGGAGGAGCGGACGGAGGGTTTCCTCCTCGTCGACCCGGACTTCCTGGCGACCGACGCCAAGTTCCCCGACGACTCCTCCACCGCCAAGGTTGCCGCGCTGCTCCTCCTGGAGCAGATCCAGGATCTGCCGGGCGGGGCGACTCCGGAACAACTCGTCGAGATCGGCTCCCGGCTGCTGCGGAAGTTCCCGCGCTGGGCCAAGGCGTACCAGTCGGCGGACGGGGCCGAGCGACTTGCCGACGACGCGGTGTCGGTCCTGCGCGACTTCGGCCTCGCCCACCACGTCGGCGACCGCACGCTGCTGCGACCAGCGGCCTTCCGCTACCGCCTCACCGGCGCCACCTCGACGACCGAGGACGGTGCTGGTGACTCCGCCGATCCTGCCGCCGCCGTCACGGCCGAGGAGGTCGCCCCGTGAGCGTCACGGACCTGCCCGCGAGGAGTGCGGCAACCCTGCCTGAGCAGGAGGCCCCCTCACCACGGCGTCGCTGGCAGCCGTACCGCGCCGGCATCCTCAACGTCTGGCGCTACTACGACGAGACGTTCACCTTCCACCAGGGGCGCCTCCTGCTGCGCGGCCAGAACGGCACCGGCAAGTCGAAGGCCCTGGAGTTGCTGCTGCCCTTCCTCTTCGATGCCAACCTGCGGCCCAACCGCCTGTCCACCTTCGGCGGGTCGGAGCGGACCATGCACTGGAACCTCATGGGAGAGGGGGCGACCGGCAAGACACGCGTCGGCTATGTGTGGATGGAGTTCGGCTACCCCTCTGACGGCGGCGGTGACGGCAGCGACACCCGATGGTTCACCTGCGGGGCGCGTCTGCAGGCGAGCACTCACACCACGGGCACACACGCCGACTACTTCACCACGGACCGGAGGATCGCCCGCCCCGACGGCATCCTCCTGGTCAACGAAGCGGGCCAGCCCCTGACCAAGGCGGCACTCGCAGCCGCGCTGGACGGAAACGGCGAGATCCATCCCTCGGCCGACTCCTATCGGACGGCGGTCCGCCGCACGCTCTTCGCCGGTATGAGCGAGCAGCGGTACGAGGCCCTGATCACCGCCCTGCTGCAACTGCGCCAGCCCAAACTCTCCGAACGGCTCGATCCGTCCCTGCTGTCCACGCTTCTGTCACGGGCACTGCCGCCGCTGGGCGAGGGAGAGATCTCCGAACTCGCCGAGGGTTTCGAACGACTGGACCGCCAGCGCGACCATCTCAAGGACCTGGACAACGAGGTCGACGCCGCCGGCAGCATCGCCGCCCAGCAACGCGGCTACGCCCAACGCGTGTTGCGCGCGCACGCCGCCACGCTGATCTCCGCGACCACCGAGATGGACAACCTCACCCGCCTCGCCCGGGAGAGCGCCGAGCAGCACGCGCAGGCCGTGCAGGCGCAGCAGGCCGGCGCCGATCAGCGGGATGAGTGCGAGCGGCGCACCCGAAGGTTGGAAGCGGCCATCGAGGGCCTGATGAACCACGACGCATACCGGCAGGGCAAGGAGTTGGACACCCTCCACCGTCGTACCGAACGCGCTGCGGGGACCGCAAAGGCGCAGCGCGCCACGGCCGACGACAAACGGCGGCTGGCGGAAGAGGACCGGCAGCGCGCCGACCGTGCCGCCGACAGCGCACGATCGGCGACCGCCCACGCTCAGGACGCGTCCCAAGACGCCCGGAGAGCAGCTCGCGACGCCGGCCTTGAGTCGGTCCACCGCGAGGCGGAGGCGATGCTCGACGCCCCGCTCACCGCCACGGACTCCTCAGGCGTCGCGGGTGAAACGGGCGGGGCGGTCGAGAAGCGAATCCGGTCGGCCCGCCAACTGCTGCGGGGTGCGGTCAACTCCCGGCAGGGACAGATCGCGGAAGTCGTCACCGCCGCTGAACGGCACGAGCAGACCGTGCGCGAGCGAGCCGCCGCCGAGGGGGCACTGGACCAGGCGCGCACCGGCCTGGCGGAGGCGGTGACACGACGCGACGAGGCAGCAAACGCCTACGAGGAAGGTCTCGTCCGGCAGGCGGAGCTGTTGACGGAGTGGGCCTCCGCATGCGTCGAACTGCGCTTCGATGACGTCGAGGAGCTGGCTTCCCGTGCGGCGGTCGAGGCCGATGTGATGGCGGCCGTGGAGTCCTGCGTCCGCACTGCTGACCGGGACATCACCGAGGCCCGGACGCGGGCTGAGGCGGCTCGCGGAACGGCACTGGCCGAGCGTGCCGAGCTCGTGACCGCCCTCGACCTTCTCCACCGGGAAACCGACGTGCTGCCCGCAGCTCCGCCGACCCGAACCGCTGACCGTTCCACGATGATCGGAGCGCCGTTGTGGCGGCTCGTCGCTTTCCACGACGCCGTTCCCGGCAGCGTTCAATCCAGCGTGGAGGCGGCTTTGGAGGCATCCGGCCTGCTGGACGCCTGGGTGAATCCCTACGGGGACGTCGCGCTACCCGGCCACGACACCCAGGCCGACGCCGCCTGGGCGGTGCCGGCTCCAGGAGCGTCGCTGCTGGACGTGCTGCGTCCCGAATCCGATGTCGCGGTACCTGCCGACATCGTGCACCGGCTTCTGGCCGGCATCGCCTTCGGCTCGCATCTTCCGAGCGAGCACGCGGCGGCGATCGGCGCCGACGGAAGCTGGCGACTGGCCTCCGCGACCGGCACATGGAGCAAACCGGAGCCGGCCCACATCGGCTCCGTCGCCCGGGAAAGGGCCAGGCGCCGCCGTATCGCCGAGCTCACCGAGCGACTCTCTGAAGTGAACGGCACCATCGCGGCGCTCGACGCGCAGCTGCGTGAACTGCGTGATCGACGGGACCGGTTGGAGGCCGACCTCGCCGTCCGCCCCCGATACAGCGAACTGGATGCCAAGCGACGAGCCTGGGACCGGGCAGAGGAAGGCGTCGGGGTCCGGGACGACGCCGTGCGGGGTGCGGTCGGCGTCCTGGCCGACCGTGAGGCGGAGGTCGCGAGGTCCCTGCGCACCCTCAGCCGGCTGGCCGCCGAGCACCTGCTGCCCACCGGCCGGGATCACCTGAGGAAGCTGTCCGCCGCAGTGGACGTCTTCCGGGACACGGCCGACGCCTGGATGGACGCTCACCTCCACGCGACAACGGCTGCGGAGCGGGCAGCCTCGGAAAGCGGCCGAGCAGCCCGTTCGCTCGGCACCGCGAGGGAGCACGCAGCCGACGCCGAGGCCGCCGAGACGGAGGCGCAGGAGCTCGCCGCGGCCTTGGAGGCAGCGGAGAGCACCGTCGGGCAGGATTTCCGCGCCATCGCCGCCCGTATCGGCGAACACCGCCAGGAGCTCAGCCGCACCCACGAGGAGATCAAGGCGAAGAACACCGAACTCCTGCGCCTGGCACAGCTCATCGGGGGACTGAAGGAGAAGATGGCGCAGGACGCCGGCGAGCGCGACAAGGCTGTGGGTGCCAGGGATGAGGCCGCACGGCGATTCCGGCATCTCAGCGCCCTCGGCCTTGCAGAGGACGCGGGGCTGGCCATCAACCTGGCAGCCCAGGACGGCACTCGCGCCACACTGGAGGCGGCACGGTCGGTGGCGGCGAAGTGGCCGGACCTCCCGCACGGGCCACGCAATCTCGGCGATGCCCTGAACCGGCTCTCCGAAGCGATCCACAAAGCCCGCGAGTCCGTCGGACGCCGCGCCGACCTCGACCTGGAGTCCGACGAGGACGTGCAGCTCTTCACCGCCTCCATGGACGGTGTACGCATCGGTGCGGCAGGACTGCTCAAGACCCTCACGCAGGAACGCGACAGCAGCCGGGACGACATCACGGTCGCTGAACGGCGCCTCTTCGACCAGACGCTCACCGGAGACACCCGACGCCACCTGGCCGACCGCATCCGCGGGGCCAACGACCTCGTCGACCGCATGAACGGTCATCTCGAGCACGTGCGCACCGCCTCCAACGTCGCGGTGCAACTGGTGTGGCAGGTCCACCCCGACCTCCCGCCAGGCACCCGGACCGCCCGGGAACTCCTCCTCAAGGACCCCGCAAGGATCACGGACGCCGACCGGGAGGCGCTGCACGCCTTCTTCCGTGCCCGCATCGAAGAGGCCAAGGCCAAGGACACAGCAGCCAGTTGGGAGGAGCAGCTCGCCGAAGTCCTCGACTACACCGCCTGGCACCAGTTCGTGGTCAAGCTCGACCGCACGAACGGTTCAGGCTGGCAGCTCCTTACCAAGAAGCTGCACGGAGCGCTCTCGGGCGGTGAGAAGGCGATCGCCCTGCACCTTCCGCTCTTCGCCGCGGTGGCGTCCCACTACGAGGCCGTACCGAACGCACCCCGCCCCATCCTGCTGGACGAGGTCTTCGTCGGCGTCGACACCGCCAACCGCGGCCAGGTGTTCGCCCTGCTCAGCGCGCTCGACCTCGACCTGATCCTTACCTCGGATCACGAGTGGTGCACGTACCGGGAGCTGTCCGGTATCGCAGTGCACCAGCTGATCACCGGAGCCGACGACGGTGACGACGCGGTCACCAGCGTGCGCTTCGTATGGAACGGCCACGGGATGGAAGCGGAAGAGCCGGACGGGCCGGGCGCGTTGGAGGACGCGGGTGCATTTCCGGGATGACCGACCTTGCCGGCTTGGACCGCCCCGCCCTGCGGCCTCTGTGGCAGGCGCTGCACGAGCGCCTGTCCTCCGGGCGCCCCGTCAGCCGGGTGCGTATCGGCCCACTCGACGACGAGCAGCGCGAGGCACTGGCGGATCTGCTCGGCCTTGACCGTCTCCCCGGAGTCACGCCTTCGGTCGCGCTCGCGCGGTTGGAGGAGGCGGTTGCCGACGCGGGCGGCCGTACGGTTCGAGACATCGTCGCCGGCCTCGTAGGCCCCCTCGACGACCGCGCCGCCGTGCGACAGCGCCGTAAGGACGAGCGGGACGAACTGTGGGCATGGCTGGAGGGACACGAGACGGTACGGTCGCAACCCGCCCTCGGGGAATGGGTCGCCCATTGCCGCAACGGTGGCCTCATCGACGGCTCGGTGCCGCGGACCCGGGATCTCCTGTCCTCCGCCCTGGCCGTACTGGCGGCCCTCCCGGCCGAGGCGGAACCCCTCCCCGTCTTCGCCGCGCGAATGGTGAGCGGGGATTCGCACGCCCTGGACGACGGGACCCGTCTGTCCTCGCTCGTCCTACGGGCACTGTCCGCCATGCACGGCGCCGAGATGCCGCGCAACGCGCAGCAGCGGCGCGGGATGTGGGCCCGAGCAGGCGTCGCCGACGACGACCTGTCCGGCACCGTTCTCGCCGCCGGCCTCCGTCTTGTCGGTGACGGGCTGCTCAGCCGGATCACCGGCGCCTGTAGCCAGGCGGGACACGCGGCGTCGCTCACCCTCGCCCAACTCCGGGACCCGGGTGACCTCCAACTCCACGCAGGGCCGGTGCACATCACGGAGAACCCCAGCGTGATGGCCCTGGCCCTGCGCCGCTTCGATACCGCCTGCCCACCCCTCGTCTGCACGTCAGGCTGGCCCAACAGCGCAGCCGTCCACCTCCTGCGTCTGCTCGCTGACCATGGGGCCGCGCTGCGCTACCACGGGGACTTCGACGGCGAGGGCATACGTATCGCGGCCTACGTCCTGGACAAGACCCCCGCCACCCCCTGGCGCATGACGGCCGCCGACTACTGCGACGCCCTCACCCGAACCGCCCACGGCCCCGCAGTCGGACGCCTGACCGTTGCCCCCTGGGACCCAGCCCTCACGGAGGCGATGGTGGAGCACGGCACTGCCGTGCTCGAAGAGATGGTCGCCGACCTCCTCCTCGACGACCTGGCATCCGCCGGCGCCTCCAGCCACGGGACGCGAGGAACACGCGTCTGACGCATCGAGCACACGGCGGGGCGAGCCGAGTGGTTCGGCCTGAACGCGGGCGGTGTGGTCGCGTCTGACGATCCCGATAGCTCGGGACGCCAGGCCCCGGCAGCGGCGACCCCCCGGACTCTGCGTCCCGGCCGAGGCCCCGATCCTCCCCTGACCTGAGGGGACTTGGGAACCGCAGGTCAGGGGGTGGGCGGGTGTTGGTCTGAGCGAGTCTGGGGAGGTGGTTTTTTGTGATCATCGCCTAATTTCTCCCGAAGGGCTAGGCCCCTCGCACGGGCTATCCGGCCTCGCTGACGGGAGACTCGGACTCCAGCTGCTCCACAGACTTCGAACCGGCGCTCTCGCCCGCCGTGTCCGCCATGAGCGCGGTGTGGCGAGGTTGCCGGAGTAGGGCGCGTTCTTCGTCCGGGATGTTCATCGACTCGGCCAGCACGGCTGCGAGCGCGGCCACCGAAGCGTCGTCTACCTCGGAGTCGAAGACCCAACGGATGTTGTTCTCCGCCGTGATGAGGTCGATCACCGGGCGACCGCTTCCGTCCCGCGCGGTCGGGGCCCGGACGTATCGCACCCGGTCGACCGGGATGTCCTGGCCGATCTCGCCCTGCCCGAGGAAAGCATTCGTCCGAGCCGTGATGATCCGGCGGTCCGTGACGGCGACCAGGGTCCTCGCCGACGCTTTGTCGATCGCCGGCGCCACCTTCTCCTTGGCTCCGTCGAGGAGCGCGCCGATGCGGGCGGGGGCGTCGAGTCCGAGTGCGCGCAGGGTCTCGCCGTTCTTCAGGAACCATCGCAGGATGCGCAGATACCGCTCCGGATCCGATGCCTTGGGTGCGCAGAGGACGCCGGGAGCCTCGAGCGGCGGGGCCGGCGTACGAAGGGCGTCGGCGAGAGGCTGGATCGCCTCCAGAAGCTGGGCGCTGGTGAGCCGGCCCTTCTTCGTGTCCTTCCGCTTTCCCAGCAGCGGCATGGTCGTGCGTCCGGGCAACTCGGCGATGATCCGCAGCTCCCGCGTGAGCGAGTCGACGAGACCCGTCGTGTCGGCAAGGGCGGAGCTGATCTCCTCGCCGGTCTCGCGTTCGATGATCCCGACGAGCCGTGCCTCGTCGGCTTCTTCGCGTCCGGCGGCTCTCGCGCGCGCGGCGTGGAGTGTCTGGTAGCCAGTCCAAGCCTTGAGCGAGGACAGGAGGGCGTAGGCGTCGAAGATGATCGGCGTGGCGTTCGTCTCCAGATACTGACGGCGACCGGGTATGTCGAGCTGGCCCAGCTGCCGGACATGTTCGCCGACCTTCAGCCGATACGTCTCGCGCTGCGTACGCAAGGTGTCCTCTTTGGCCGCGACCTTTTCCCACTCGGTTGTCGTGACGGACCCGAGCTCGCGCGCGCGGCTGACCGTTCGATCAACGGTGTCGA
The DNA here is from genome assembly GCF_037034245.1 of Streptomyces sp. CA2R106. NCBI lineage: Bacteria > Bacillati > Actinomycetota > Actinomycetes > Kitasatosporales > Streptomycetaceae > Streptomyces > Streptomyces sp. CA2R106. The sequence continues at coordinate 1,070 of NZ_JBAGKC010000029.1, read as the reverse complement.
CGAGCGCCGTCAGCTCGGCCCACTGTCCGTGGCGCATAGTCGTGAGGACCTCGTTCGTCAGCGCGATGCTGGTCCTGACGAGACTCCCGACTTGGCTCAGCATCATCTGGAGCGCGACCATCGCCAATGTAGGTCCGATCGTGACGGCGACCTCCGCTGCGCTCACCGCGGTCACGGGGATCAGACGGGCCTGATGAACAATCCGGCCGTTGACGAACACCCCTCCCAGGTTCGCTCCGTCCTTGACCGCGAGTGTTCCTCCGGCGCTCAGATACGCCCGCGTGATGTCGCTGAGCCGGTAGACGCCCTCCACTCCGGCGAACGTGTTCGCGAGGCTGCCACCCACGGTCGCCATACTGCCGATCGAGGTGAGAGCCTCCGAGATCCGCGTGCGGTCGTCGACCGACAGGAGCCCGATGTCGACCGGATCGAGCTCGAGTTCCGCAACGAGCTCCGCGGGGACCTCGCCGAGGGCAACGGCGACCCCGGGCCGCACCTCCACAAGGACCGTCGACGACGCCGGATCACTGTCCGCGCGGGGCGCCGATGAGCCCCCAGAGCGTGGGACGGAGCCGCCACTGCTGCTTCCCCCTGGCTGGCATGGCTCCGACGAGTCGGAAGAGTCTTGCATGCGATTCCCCCCAGATGGTGTGCGACAACCTGACGTCGGAGGCACCCCCAGTGCCGAAGAGTACGACAGGCGCCCCGCAGTGGGGGACGTTTCCCGCACGCTGGCGGAGATCAAACGGTGGGGAGAACGTCAGCCGTGGCCACTGCCGGGACTGACCGGGCCGTAGGGATCTCAGTGTCTGAGGCCGGCGAAGGGAAGCGTGCTCCAGTGCTTCTCGAACTCGGCCAGCAGAGCATTCTCCTCACCACGGGGGCCAAGCGTCTGTCTCCCACAGGACCAGCAAGGCCGTGGAGTCTTGCAGCTATCAGATGTATTGCCCCCGTGACTGGTTCCACCGGCACCATTCGGACGCACTGCCTGAGCCGACCGGGGAGGGCCCCGGCGGGCTGCGGCGCTCGGCGTCGGAGGCCCTGATCACTACGTAGATCCCTCCGTCGTC
>NZ_JBAGKC010000028.1:0-106922 GCF_037034245.1 Streptomyces sp. CA2R106 | reverse complement strand
GGACCGCGTGCTGGCAGAGGCAGCGACCCGGACTGAGCCTCCCGCCTTCCCGTTCCCGCCGATGCCCGCGACGACCACCGCCGGCACCATCACACACATCCTGGAGCACGAGCACGCTCTGCGGACGAACCAGGCGGCCTACAGCGCAGACGATGTCGCCGCCCTCGACCTCGACCCGTACTGGCAGCAGGCGGTACTGCTCTTCGAGGTCCATCGGCAGATCACCCACGAGCGAGCCCAACGGGTCGACGCCGCAGTGCTCGCCGCGCTCGACCCCGGGCTGCGCTGGCTGGCCGGGCACCGCTGGCCGGCCGGGCACCGCTGGCCGGCCTGCGCCGCCGCGGCAGGTGCCCGGTGAACCGGAAGCCGGCGCGCAGCGGCGCGGTGGTCGAGGGCGTGGACTGGGATCGCTGGTCGGTGGTCCTGTGCAAGCCCGACGCGGTCGAGCGGGGGCTGGTCGACCGTGTTCTGGCCCGGTTGTCGCTGCCGGGCGTGCAGGTGCTCGGCCGGACCGAGGTGACGGTCGCGCCATGGCAGATCCACGTCCACTACTGGGACATGCTCGTCGACCGGGACTGGTTCCCCGACCGGGACATCCCGGCGTGCCTGGACGCGGAGTTCGCCGGCCGCGCGGTCGTCGTGGCGCTGGCCTACGGGCGGCGCGGCATCCACGGGTGGCTGCGGGCTCAGCTCGGGCACTACGACCCGACAGTGGCCGCGGCCGGCACCATCCGCGGCGACCTCGGAGACGACTCACTCGCCCAGGCCCTCGCCGAGCGGCGCCTGATCCGCAACCTCGTCCACACCAGCGACGACCCGGCGGCGGCTTGCCGGGACTTCGGCACCTGGTACGGCGCCGCCCGCCGTGACCTGCTGCTCCCCCACCAGCGCACCACTACGCCCCGCGCCACCCCCATCCACCCCTGGGAGGAACCGTCAGCACGCCCGTCCCGTCGTCTCGGCGCCCGCTGCCGATCCTGACGCCCGACCAGGTCGGGCAGACGAAGCCCGCACTCGCCGACGTGATCGAGTACCGCAAGAGCGGGCTGTCGCTGAACTGGATCGTCGGCTGCCCGCTCGACTGCGGCTACTGCGTCCGCCACCTCTTCGACAACTTCGAGATGAAGACCCCGCGCCGGTTGATCACCGACGAGGAAGCCGTCGCCGCACTCACCGGCCACCGGTACTTCCGCCCGCACCGCACCCCGATCCAGCTCCTGAACCGGGCGACCGACCCGATGCTGCCGGTCGTCAAGCCCCACCTGTTCGCGGTGCTGCGCGCGCTGGACGAGCAGGGCCTGACGAACCACGTGCTGATCATCACGCGGTGGCGCGTCGATCCCGAGGACTGTGCCATCCTCAACTCCTTCACGCACCTGCGGCTGACGGTACTGGTCACGCACTCCGGGATCGACGACCCTTCGATCGAGCCGGTTGACTCCACGATCGCAGCGACCAGCCTGCGCACGCTGTACGAGCACGCCGAGCGGTACCGCACGGTGCTGTACTGGCGGCCGATCGTGCCCGGCCTCAACGACTCCCCCACCCACCTGGAGCGCGCCCGAGAGCTGACCGCGCATGCCCATGCCACGGTGTTCACCGGCCTGTTCTTCCGGCAGGAGATCGCGGACTACTACGCGGCGCACGGACTGCCGATGCCGTACGACGACACCGCGCGCCGCAAGATCATGCCCGAGGACACCGAGCAGCGCATCCTGGACTCCTTCCACCGCCCCGAGCGGCCCATGGCCCCGTGGGGCGCGCTGTTCCGGAAGACGTCGTGCGCGGTCGCGTACGCCCACGGGGAGGCCGACTACAACGGCCACCTCGGCATCCGGGAGCTGTGCGAGATCTGCCCGGCCGAACAGGTCGCCCGGTGCCAGGCGGCGTGGACACGGCCCGACCTCGCCGAGGTGACCGCGGCGGCACGCCAGTTGGGCGCGACCGGCCCGGTGGAGATCGACGAGCGGGCCATCATCGTGGAGGGCCTGGACGAACCTCCGCGCTACTTCCTCCAGCACGGCTACGGCTTCCAGTGCCACGACAAGGCCAAGCCCCACCACTACCGCCAGCACGGCCGCGCGCCGATCGGCTGGCCGGCACAGAACGGACCGCACACGCCATGAACCACAGCACCTGGCCCGCCCTGCTCGTCGTCGACGTCGAAGGCAACGGCACCAACCCGCCCGACCTGGTGGAGATCGCCGCACTGCCGATCCGCGACGGACGACCGGACGTGGGCACGGCCGGAGCATGGCTGATCCGCCCGGCCCGGCCCGTCACGCCCTTCGCGGCCCGGGTACACGGCCTGACCAACGAGACCCTCGCCTCCTGCCCGGCCTGGCCGGACGTCGCCGGGCAGGTACGCCACCTGCTCGGCGACGCGTGGATCTGCGCCCACAACGCGCACACCGACTACCGGGCGCTGTCCGCGCACCTCCCCGGCTGGGCACCAGCCGGCGTCCTCGACACCCTCCGCCTGGCCCGCACCACCTGGCCCGGACTGCCCTCCTACAGCCTCGACGCGCTCCTCGAGACCGCGCAGCCGGACCTCAGCGCCGTGCCGGACCAGCGGCACCGGGCCCGATACGACGCGTACGCCACCGCCCAACTCCTCCTCGCCATGGCCGAGCACTACCCGTCCTGGGACCAACTCGCAGCGGCCGCGGTGCCGCCCGGCCTGCCCGGAGCCCCCCAACCAGAACAGGACCCCACCCTGTGGTGAAGACCCCCCTGCGCATCGGCATCACCGGCGCCCACTTCACCGGCAAGACCCAGCTGCTGCGCCGCATAGAGAGGGAACTGCGCGCGGCCGGACTGTCCGTCGCCCGCACCGGCCACCTAGGTACACGAGCCGCCGGCCTCGGACTCCCGAAGATGTCGCGACACACGACCGCCTCCACCGAGTGGATCATGGCACAGGGCATCGCCGACGAGATCGCCGCGGCAGCCCAGGGCGCGGAAGTAGTCCTGGCCGACCGCGCGGTGATCGACGCCCTGGCCTACTACTACGCGGCGTTGGACCTGCGCGCGGAGCCGGCCGCCCCGGCGGAGGACGAGCGGCTGCGACTGCTGGCAGGCACCCAGCACGCCAAGTACCAACTCCTGCTCGCCACGGTGCTGGACAGGACCGCGCCCGTCGACACGGACGACGCGTACGGGCGGTACCGCGTCCTCGTCGACCGCCACGTGCACGCGCTCCTGGCCGAAGAACGCCTCGCGCACCTGCGCGTCGGCTACGACGAGGAGGACCAAGCGCGGGCGGTGCAGCTCGCAGTCGACTTCGTGATCACGGCGGCTTCGACATGACCAGGCCGCAGACGGACCGGGAGCGCACGCCGTACATGAACTGGCGTCCGCCGACGGAGTGGACCGCGGTGGTGATCGAGGTCGACCCTGACCACCTGCTGCTGCGCGACGTGGGCGGAGGCTTCCTCCTCCCCGGACAGGCAGTCCGCAACAGCCAGACACCCCAGGAAGCCGCCCGGAACGCACTACTCGGTCCCGATAGCGCGGAGCATGCACTTCTGCCGGTGCTGATCGACAGGTGGCAGATGTCGCGGCGCCTCGTCACCGTCCACACGTTCGTCAGCGCTGCCCCGCTCTCACGAGCGGCCGCACAGGCCCTGCGACCCGCGGACGGCCGCTCGCACCCGGCGATCGTCTCCCGAAACCGGGCGTGGGAGCTGCTGCCGGCCAAGGCCCGGCCACGGGCGCAATTCGCCATCGCGGCGCAGGAGTTCCAGCAGACCGCGTACTTGGAATGGCAAGCCTGGCCGCGGTCACACGCCTCGCTCGGGCTCCCAACCGACTTCCGTCCGGCCGAACCCGCGCAGCCACATCGCGGTCGGGCACCGGCCTGTGGCCCGGATACCGCAACGGCCGCTCCTTCCTCGGCAGCAGCGGCTCCGGCAGTTCCCACCGGCCATCCGGACCCGATCCATGGCGAAGTCCCCATGGAGGGCACCAAGGTCTACGGCGGTCCGCATGGTGCGGAGTCGCGTCGTAACCGGTGGGGCTCAGCTCGCGAAACCGGTGGCACTTGGCCAGGAGCAACCACGACGAGCACCTGACTACTGGTCAGTAAAGTCAGCATTGGGTCAGCATCAGTCCTGGCGCACCCTGTCACACCTGTACGCACATGTGAATCCACCGCCGCGCCGCGCGTGCTTTCCGAGCCAGGAGAGCGCACGCGGGGGACAGCGCGGAGGGCCGCTCGGGATCAGGTCGGGCATGCCGCGCCGAGCGGGCCGGGGAAGTCAGACAACCCACAGGTCAGCGCTCGCGGCCGCGCGGCTTCAAGGGGGTCGGGGGGAGCGCAGGGGCCAGGAGGCGGGCGCCGTCGTAGCCGTGGACCTCGCCGAAGCGGGTGCCGGTGTGCCAGTCGTCGCGGGCCTGGGAGATCTCCTCCGCGGTGCGGGCCACGAAATTCCAAAACATGATCAACTTCTCGGCGAAGGGCTCGCCGCCCAGGAGCATGAGGGAGGACGCGGTGTCGGCGAGGAGGGGGAGATCGCGGCGGCCGGCGCCGAGGTAGAGGAGCGACCCGGGGGTGAGGGGGACGCCGTCGACGTCGACGCGGCCGGACATGGCCAGGGCGGCGTACTCGAAGTCGGGTTGGAGGGGCAGGCGGGCGGCGGCGCCCTCGGCGAGGGTGAGGTCGGCGCCGACGAGCGGGGTGTGGACGGTGCCGGGTGAGGCACTTCCGTCGAGTTCGCCGAGGATGACGGTGGCGTGCAGCCCGGGGGCGGTGACCTCGGGGAGTTCGGCGTGGTGCTCGAAGGCGGGGGCGATGTGGCGCTGGGCGTCGGGCAGCGCGACCCACAGTTGGGCGCCGTGCAGGTAGCGGGCGTGGTCGCGCGGCGACTCCTCGGAGTGCGAGATGCCCCGCCCGGAGGTCATCAGCCCCAACTCCCGCGGTCGGACGGTCTGTTTGCTGCCGAGGCTGTCGCGGTGCAGCACCTCGCCCTCGTGCAGCCAGCTCACCGTCTGGAGTCCCGTGTGCGGGTGCGGCGGCACCTGCATGCCGGGCTCGCGGGCGATGTCGTCGGGGCCGTAGTGGTCGACGAAGCACCACGCGCCGATCATGCGGCGGCCGAGGTTGGGGAGCAGCCGGCGCACCTCGGTGCTCTCGCCGAGCGGCGTGAGGCGGCCGGCGAGCAGTTCGCGGACCGGGGCGGCGGACACGTCCTCGCGGCCGCCGCAGACGCTGGCGGACGGTTTCACATCGAGATTGCTCATGCCCCGATCATGCACCGCTCAGGCGCCGGGGTCCGGGTGCGGCGCCCGCGGGGGCTCCACGAGGTGCTCGGGGATGTCCGCCAACCGGGCGCGCAGCCGCTCGCCGAGCGCCTTCGCCTGCGGGTCGGCGCCGGTGGAGGCCGCGACGCCGTCGCCGAGCAGGTCGTGGACGACGAAGTTGAGCGCGCGCAGGCCGGGCAGTTCGTAGCGGCTGACCGGCAGCCGGGCGGTCTCGGGCAGCAGCGCGCGCAGCCGGGGCACGTCGAGGTAGTCGCGCAGCCAGGTGTACGTGTCGTCGTCGCGGGCCCACAGGCCGACGTTGGCGTCGCCGCCCTTGTCCCCGGAGCGCGCGCCGACGAGCGTGCCGAGCGGCAGGCGCACGGTCCGGCCGGGTGTGGCGGCGCCGCGACCGCCGTACGGTTCCGCGCGCTCGGGCCGGGGTGCGCCGTCGACGGGGGGCGGCGGCGGGGGTACGGCGTCGGGCCGCAGCCCGGGGGCCGCGCGTCCCGGCAGCAGGCGGCCGGGCGTGGCGGACGGCGCGGGTGACGCGGGCGGGCCGGGCACCGGCAGCCGGGTGCCGTCCGCGAGCACCGTGACCGCGGCCACCTCCGCCGCGGGCACCAACGCGGGCCAGTACACGCCGAATTCGCTGGGCCGGGCGCCGGCATGCTCCAGGTACAGCCCGGGGTAGCCGGCCAGCGCGGTGCCGGCGACGGCCGTGAAGAAGCCGCGGCCGACCTTCGCCGGGTCGGGGTCCTTCACCGTGAGGGTGAGGCGGTCCACCTCGTGGCCGTGCTCGCGCCGCAGGTCGTAGCCGGCGAACGCGGTCGGGCCGCCGGTGGCGTCGCGCAGTGCGGCCTCGGCGTAGTCGGCCTTGGCGTCGAGGTCGAGGCCGGTGAGGACGAACACCGCGGAGTTGCGGTGGCCGCCGACGTGGTTGACGCACACCTTGAGGGTGTCGGGCGCCGGTTCCCCGGCGACCGGGCCGACCGCGACCCGGTCGGGGCCCTGCTGGGTGAGGCGCACGGTGTCGAAGCGGGCCACCACGTCGGTGTTGAGGTAGGCGGGGTGCCCGGTCTCGTACAGGAGTTGGGCGGTGACGGTGCCGACGGTGACGGCGCCGCCGGTGCCGGGGTGCTTGGTGATGACGCTGGAGCCGTCGGGGTGGATCTCGGCGAGGGGGAAGCCGGGGTGGACGGGATCGGGGATCTCGGTGAAGAAGGAGTAGTTGCCGCCGGTGGCCTGGGTACCGCACTCGATGATGTGGCCCGCGGTGACCGCGCCGGCCAGCGCGTCCCAGTCGTCGGCGGCCCAGCCGAACGCCCATGCGGCGGGTCCGACCACGAGCGAGGCGTCGGTGACGCGGCCGCAGACCACGACGTCGGCGCCGGCCCGCAGCGCCCGGGTGATGCCCCAGCCGCCGAGGTAGGCGTGGGCGGTGACCGGTTCGACGCCGGCCGCGGCCAGCGGGCGGCCGGTGGCGAGGTGGGCGAAGTCGTGGCCGCGGGCGGTGAGTTCGGGCAGCCGGTCGAGCAGGTCGTCACCCTCGACGTGGGCGACGGAGGGGTGCAGCCCGGCGGCCTCGGCGAGTTCGCGGAGTTTCGCGGCGAGCCCGGCGGGGTTGAGGCCGCCGGCGTTGACCACGACCTTGATGCCGCGGTCCAGGCAGGTGCCGAGCACGTCGTGCATCTGGGCGAGGAAGGACAGCGCGTAGCCGCCCTCGGGGTCGCGCCGCCGGGCCTTCCACAGCAGCAGCATGGTGAGTTCGGCGAGGTAGTCGCCGGTGAGGACGTCGATCGGGCCGCCCTCGACCATCTCGCGGGCGGCGGCGAGCCGGTCGCCGTAGTAGCCCGAGCAGTTGGCGATCCGCAGCGGTGCGGTGCGGCCCCGGCCGTACACCGGCGCACCGGCCGCAGCGGTCGTGCCCACCGGACCGTTCGCCGCATCCGTCACCGTACTCTCCCGTCACTTCGCCCCAGGGTCACCGGCCCCGCGATCCTCGTGCCGATGCCCGCACCGCGCAAGCCCCCCGGCGGGCGGTGGTTGAATCGCGGTATGAGCGAACCACCCGCGCACTCCGGCCCCGCCGCTGCCGACGACGACGGCACCACCGAGGACGGCAGCCTGCTCTCCGTCCACGAGGTGATCGACATCGTGGACGAGGACGACAACGTCATCGGCACCTCCCCCCGCGGCGAGGCGTACGCGCGCGGACTGCTGCACCGTTGCGCGTTCATCCTGGCCCGCGACCCGGCCGGCCGGATCTTCGTGCACCGCCGCACCGCCCGCAAGCTCGTCTTCCCCGCCCTCTACGACATGTTCGTCGGCGGTGTGGTCGGCGCGGGCGAGTCCTACGACGCGACGGCGCTGCGCGAGGCCGAGGAGGAACTCGGGGTGAGCGGACTGCCGCAGCCCACGCACCTGTTCACCTTCCGCTACGACCGGCAGGACCAGCCCGGCGGCTGGTTCTCGGCGGTGTACGAGGTGCGGGTGGACGGCCCGGTCCGGCCGCAGCCGGAGGAGGTCGCCTGGCACGGCTTCGTGACCGAGGAGGAGCTGCGGCAGCGGCTGGCGGAGTGGGAGTTCGTGCCGGACGGCCTGGAGGCGTACCGCCGGCTCGTGCGGTGGCGGGCCGAACGGTAGCCGTACGCCGCCCTGTTCGGCCCGCCGGCCGGTTCAGCGGTGCAACTCCTGTCGGCCGCTCAGCTGTTCAGCCCGAGCGCCTGGGAGATCAGCGGCCAGGACGTCTTGTACTCCTCCTTCCAGTACGTCCAGCTGTGCGTGCCGCCGGTGTAGAAGTGCGTCTGGACCGGGATGCCGAGCAGCGCCAGCCGCAGGGCGAACGCCTGCGATCCGGGCCACAGCGCGGTCTCCAGCGCCTCCGCGCTCAACTCGCCGTTGCCTCCGGCGACTCCGGTGCCGGAGGAGAGGTAGAGCTTGGTGCCCCGGAGTCCCGAGGCGACGTCGAAGGGGTTCTCGGCGCTCCACAGCGCGTAGTTGAGGACGGGCGAGCCCCACAGCGACAGCGGGTCGAGGCTCTCCCGGGCGACGATCGCCTCCACCACGGTGGGCATGCCGGGCATCGTGGTGTCGAGCACGCCGCTGTACGAGGCCGCGGCGGCGAACGTGCCGGGGTGCCGCGCGGCGAAGGCCATCGCCGCCCAGCCGCCGGTGGACACCCCGCCGATCGCCCGGGTGGTGCCGGCCCGGTAGTCCTGCTGGAGCAGCTGCATCAACTCCGTGACCTGGAAGGTCTCGTAGTCGGGGTGGTCGCTGCCGTAGTTCCACCAGGTGCTGGGGATGCCGGTCGGGCCGGACGACGGCATGGCGACGATCACCTCCTGGCCCGCGGTGAACTGCTCGATGTCGGTCTCGCGGGTCCACGAGGTGTAGTCGTCGTGGGCGCCCTGGAGCAGGTAGAGCACCGGCCAGGTGCGGCCGGCCTGGGCGGACCAGTCGGCGGGCAGCAGCAGCCGGGTGGCCACGGTGCCGCCGACCGCGGGCGAGGAGATCTGGAGGTCGACGGTGCGGGCGTCGAGCCAGGTCTCGGAGACGACGTGCGCGCCGTCCGCGGCGGTGCCGGCGGGTACGGCGGCCGCTGCGCCGCGGGCGGGGGCGGCCGACGCGGGGCCGGCCGGGCCGAGGACGAGCGCCGAGGCGGCGGTGAGCGCGACGGCCAGTGCGACGGCCGGTGCGGCGGCGGCCCCGGTGAGACGGCGGTGCGTGGGCATGGGACACCTCATGTCGTAGGCGGTACGGGGGCGGCGGCGGCGGGGACGGCCAGGTCGCGGGCGAGCAGCGCGGCGAGTTCGTCCACCACGGGCGGGTCGAGGAGCGCGAGGTGGTGGCCGGGCAGCGGGCGGACCGTCAGGTCCGGGCAGTGGGCGTCCCAGCCGAGCGCCGGGTCCGCGCGGTCGTACCGGGGGTCGTACACCGTGTGCGGGGCGGGCTCGGTGGCACGGTAGAGCAGGGTGCGGCCGGCGTAGGGGCGCGGGGTGTGCCGTTCGGCGCTGCGCAGGTCGAGGTAGGACGCGCGCTGGTGCTCCAGTACGGCCGCGGGCAGGTCGGCGGTGCGGGCGAGCGCGCCGACGACGAGGTCCACCTGGCCGGCGTCGTCGAGTGCGGCGAGGTGGTCGTACGGCAGGTCGAGGCGGGTGCCGTAGGTCTCCTCGACGTAGCGGGCGAAGCCGGCGAAGCGCCGCAGGGCCTCGTCGTGCGGGGTGAGCCGTTCGGCGGGCAGCGGCAGCACGCTGTCCACGAGCACCAGCGCGGCGACCGTCCCGGCGAGCGGCTCGGCGTCCGGGTCCGGGCCTGTCTCGGGTGCCGCGAGCAGCCGGGCGGTCTCCTGCGCGACCAGCCCGCCGTACGACCAACCGCCCAGCACCCAGGGGCCGTTGGGGCGGGTGGCGCGGATCAGCCGGGCGTAGGCGCGGGCGCGGTCGCCGACGTCGGCGAGGTCGGGCAGCCGGTCCAGGCCGTAGCAGGGGCGGTCCGGGCCGAGCCGCTGGGCGAGGGCGGCGTAGACCGCGGACGAGCCGCCCGCCGGGTGCAGCAGGAACAGCGGCGCCCGGGTGCCTTCGGCGCGCAGGGTGCGGACGGGGCCGCCGGACGCCGATTCCAGGCGCGGGCGCAGGAGTTGGGCGATCGCAGCCACGGTGGGCGGCCGGGCCGCCGCCAACTCCCCCGGCGTGACCGGGTGTCCGCTGCGGGCGGCCAACTCCTCGGCGAGCCGGATCACCTGGCCGGTCGCACGGGAGGGCAGCCCGAGGTCGTCCTCGGCACCGGGCGGCGGCCCGCCCGTGACGGCGGCCCAGGCGTGGGCGACCAGCCGCTCGGCGGCGTCGCGCGGCTGGACCCGGCGGCGGGGGCGCCGGTCGGCCAACAGCCTTGTCGCCGGGGCGGGTTCGGCGGCCGGTCCGCTGTCCGCTGCTTCCAGCCACGCCGCCAGTGCCTCGACGGTGCCGTGCCGCAGCAGCACGCGCGGCTCGACGGCGACCCCGAAGTCCCGGCCGACGGCGGCGAGGATGCGGGCGGCCATCAGGGAGTCGAGGCCGAGGTCGGTCAGCGGGGCGCGCGGGTCGATGTCGGCCGGGGTGTACCCCATGACCTGGGCGACGTGGCCGAGCAGGCGGTCGAGGACGGTCGGGGCGGCGGGAGGGGCAGTGGAAGGGGCAGCCGCGGTCGCGGAAGCGGTCGACGACGCCGACACGCCCTCGTCGCAGGCCTGTTCAGCCGTTACGCGGTGCACCGCCGCGGCCGCCGCCCAGTACCTGCGGTGCAGCCACCCGGCCACGGGCACGTCCGCGAGCCGGGCCCCCGGATGCAGCAGGTCCCGCGCGACCGGGATGCCGTGCAGCAGGTGCGCGGCCAGCCCCGCGCGGAAGCCTCGGGCGTCGTCGGTGTTCCGGCGCAGCGTCGGCAGCAGCACCGCGCCCTCGATGCCGTCGGCGGCCAACGTCTCCGCGAGCGGGTGGAGTTGGGTGGGGTGCGCGGAGATCTCGACGTACGTGCGGTGGCCGTCGGCGGCCGCGGCGGCGACCGCCTGCGCGAACCGCACCGGGCGGCGCAGCCCGGCGGCCCAGTAGCCGGCGCCGAAGGCGGGCGCCTCGCGCGGGTTGTCCAGCACGGTGCCGTAGAAGGCGCAGCCGGGCGCGGTGTGCGGCACCTCGCCGAGTTGCCGGGTGAGCGGTGTGAGCAGCGGGTCCACCTGCGGGGAGTGCCCGGCGGCGACCACCCTCAGCGGGCGGGCCATTCCGCCCAGCCGGCGCACCACGGCGACCAGGTTCGCGATGTCGCCGGCGGTGCCGGTCACCACGCTCTGCGCGGGCGAGGAGTGCACGGCGACCCGTACGCTCGGGCAGGTGGCGGCGTGGCGGCGCACCTCGGCCGCGGACAGCTCCACCACGGCCATCGCGCCGCCGGACAGTCCGTCGAGCAGCCGCGCCCGGGTGCCGATGATCCGCGCGCCGCTCTCCTCGTCGATCGCGCCGGCCACGACCGCGGCGGCCACCTCGCCCATGGAGTGCCCGATGACGGCGGCCGGCTGGAGGCCGTAGGAGCGCCACAGCGCGGCCAGCGCGACCTGGAGCCCGAAGAGCACGGGCTGCACCACGGACGGGGTCGCCAACTCCGCGTCGGGCCGCAGGTGCGCGCGAAGGGACAGGCCGGCGTGGCGTGCCAGCAGTGGTTCCAGCCGGTCCACGGCGGCCGCGAACGCCGGTTCCGCCGCGAGCAGCCGGCTGCCCATACCGGGCCACTGCGAGCCGTAGCCGGAGAAGACCCACACCGGGCGGGCGCTGTCCGACGGGCGGGGCGGGTAGGCGGGCCGGGGTCCGTCGGGCAGCGGCGGCGGGGCCGGGCGCACCAGGGCGGGGTGGGGCCGGCCGGCGGCCAGCGCTGTGAGGGCGTCGGCGGCCTCGGCGTGGTCCGCGGCCACGACGGCGGCGCGGTGGCGGCCGCGGCCGGTACGGCCGTGCAGGGTGCGGGCGGTGTCGCGCAACGGCGCGGCGCGGCCGTCCCGGGTGGTGAGCCAGCGGCCGAGGTCCTCCGCGGCGGCGCGCAGCCGGGCGTCCGTCGCCGCGTCGAGCACGAGCACGGCGGGCGGCGGCTCGGTGACGGCGGGCCGGGAGCGGGACCGGGACCGGGGCGCGTCGGCCGGGTGGTACTCGGCGAGCGCGACATGGGCGTTGGTGCCGCCGAAGCCGAACGCGGAGACGCCCGCGGTCGCGGTGCCGGAGTAGCGCGGCCAGGGTTCGGGGCCGGTCACGACGCGCAGCCCGAGCGCGTCGAAGTCGATCAGCGGGTTCGGCCGGTCGAGGTGGAGGTGGGCCGGCAGCACGCCGTGGTGCAGCGCGAGCACCGTCTTGGCCAGGCCGACCAGGCCCGCGGCGGCCTCCAAGTGGCCGAAGTTGGTCTTCGCCGAGCCGAGCAGCAGCGGCTGGTCGGGGTCGCGGCCCGCGCCGAGCACCGCGCCCAGCGCGTGTGCCTCGATCGGGTCGCCGAGTGCGGTGCCGGTGCCGTGCGCCTCGACGTAGTCCAGCAGCGTGCCCTGGTCGCCGTGGACCTGGCGCAGCAGGGCACGCTGCGCGGCGGGGTTGGGGGCGAGCAGCCCGTTGGAGCGGCCGTCGGAGTTCACGGCGGTGCCGCGGATCACCGCGAGCACCCGGTCGCCGTCCCGTTCGGCGTCGGCCAGCCGCTTGAGCACGGCCACCACGCAGCCCTCGCCGCGCACCATGCCGTCGGCCTTCGCGTCGAACGTCTTGCAGCGGCCGTCCGGTGCGAGGGCGCCCGCGCGCTGGAACGCCAGCGTCAGCGCGGGTGACAGCAGCAGGTTGACGCCCGCGGCCAGCGCGGTGTCGGTCTCGCCGCCGGCGAGGCTGCGTACGGCGTGGTGCACCGCGACGAGCGACGACGAGCAGGCGGTGTCCACGGCCATGCTCGGGCCGCGCAGGTCCAGCGCGTACGAGAGTCGGTTCGCGGCGATGCTCAGCGCGGCGCCCGGCGGGGTCCAGGCGTCGACCGCGCCGAGGTCGGCGGTGGTCAGCGACGCGTACTCGTTGCCGCTGATGCCCACGAAGACGCCGGTGGCGGTGCCGGCGAGTTCGGGGGCGGGGATCGCCGCGTGGTCCAGGCCCTCGCGGGCGACCTCCAGCAGCAGCCGCTGCTGCGGGTCCATCCGGACGGCCTCGTGGGGGGAGATGCCGAAGAACTCCGCGTCGAAGCCGGCGATGTCCGGCAGGAAGGCGCCGTGCCGGCTCACCCCGCCCGGCGCCGCGGGGTCCGCAGCCGGGCCGCCCGGCGGGAGGAAGGGCGTCCACCGGTCGTCCGGCACCGTGCCCACCGCGTCCCGCCCCGCGCACAGCAGTTCCCACAGGGCCGCGGGCGAGGTGGCGCCGCCGGGCAGCCGGCACCCGAGGCCGATGACGGCCACGGGTACGGATGTCGGTACGGGCGCCGGTGCGGCGGAGGGGCCCGGGCCGGTGGCCGCCGCCTGCGGGCGCGGGGGCGCCACCGCGCCGCCGACCGTGACCGTCCCGCCGGTACCGCCCGTGCCGTCGGTGCCGTCGGTGCCGCCCGCGGCGATCACGTCGAGCAGCCGGCCGAGCGTCGTGGCGTCCCACAGCGCGGTGGGCGCCAATGCCACCCCGGTCAGCTCGCGCACGTCCCCGGCCAGCGCGACCGCGTCCCGCGAGGTGAGCCCCAACTCGGCGAAGGGCCGGTCGTCGTCGATGGTTGCGGGGTCGATGCCGTACCACTCCCCCAGCCGGGCCACGACCGCCTCCCGCACCCCGCTGCGCCGCGCCGCCGGGGCGCCGGTCGCGGCCGGGGCGGCGGCGCTACGCACCGGAGCCGCCCTTCGGCGCGAAGGCACCGGCGAGGTACCGCTCGCGGCAGGCGGACCGCGCGACCTTCCCGCTGGACGTGCGGGGCACGGCGCCCGGGGGCACCAGCACGAGCCGGGCCAGGCGGATGCCGTGGCGGTCGGAGACGGCCGCGCGGGCGGCGCCCTCGGCGGCGGCACCTTCGTCGGCGGTGGGTTCGGCGCCGCGGCGGTACTCGGCGACGGCCACGATCGCGGTGGCCGCGATGGCGGCGGCCGCGTCGTCGCCGCCGGGCCCGCTCCCCGGTCCGGCGGGCGCCGTGAAGACGGCGAGCCGGTCCCGCCGGACCAGGGGCACCGCCGCCTGCACGGTCTCCTCGACGTCCTGCGGGTAGTGGTTCCGGCCGTCCACCACGAGCAGGTCCTTCAGCCGCCCGGTGACGTACAACTGGCCGTCGTACAGGGCGCCGAGGTCGCCGGTGCGCAGCCAGTCGCCGTACTCGCCGGTGATGCGGGCGGCGAAGGACTCCGCTGAGCGGTCGGCCCGCTTCCAGTAGCCGAGGCCGATGTTGGGGCCGCGCAGCCGGATCTCGCCGACGTGGCCGGCCGGCAGCGGGCGGCCGGTGCGCGGGTCGGTGATGCGCAGCACCTGGCCGACCGGGGTGCCGCAGCCGACGAGCGTCACCGGCGCCGGGCCGTCCGCCGCTGCCGCGGGCTCCGAACCCGCCGCTGTGGCCGAGTCGTTGACCGGCTCCACCCGGCCCTGCGCGAGCGCGTCCGGGTCGCAGGTCAGGGTGCGGGGCGCCGCGGTCGGCGGGTCGGTGGTGGCGAAGACGGTCGCCTCGGCCAGCCCGTAGGAGGGGCAGTGCGCTTCGGGGCGCAACCCGGCCGGCGCGAAGGCCGCACGGAAGCGCTCCACGGTGCCGGCGCGGACCGGTTCGCTGCCGTTGATCAGCGCCCGGACCCCGTCCAGCCGCAGGCCCGCGGCCTCTTCCGGGTCGATCCGGGCGGCGCAGTAGTCGTAGGCGAAGTTCGGCGCGGCGCTGATGGCGCCCGGGTAGGCGGCGAGCAACCGCAGCCAGCGGACGGGCTGTTCGAGGAAGGCGACGGGGTCGGTGAGGACCGAGGGGAAGCCGCCGACGACGGGCGCGGCGACGCTGAGCACCAGGCCCATGTCGTGGAAGAGCGGCAGCCAGCCGACGGTCGTGGTGCCCTCGGCGGTGGCGGTGAACGCGTCGATCGCCTGCTGGGCGTTGGCGACGACGTTGCCGTGGCTGATCATCACCCCGGCGGGGACGCGGGTGGAGCCGGAGGTGTACTGGAGGTAGGCGATGTCCTCCGGGTCGGCGGCCGGCCACGGTATCCGCGGCGGCGGCTCGGCGCCCGCGGCCCGCTCTACGTGCAGCACCGGCACCGCCGGGATGCCGTGCGCGGCGGTGAACGCGGCCACCGCGGGCGCGGTCGCGGCGTCGGTGAGCACACAGCGCGGCTCGCAGTCGCCGAGGACCGCGGCGAGCCGGTCGGCGTGCCCGGGAAGGTCGGGCCCGAACAGCGGCACCGCGATCACCCCGGCGTACAGGCAGCCGAGGAACCCCGCGACGTAGCCGAGCCCTTGGGGCAGCATCAGGGCGGCGCGCTCCCCGGGGCCGACCCGGCCGCGCAGCCGCAGCGCGATGTCGCGGGCGTGCTCGTCCAGCCGCCGCCAGGTCAGCGAGCGGGCCCGGCCGGGCGAGTCGGGGGTCGGGTGGTCGACGAAGGTGAACGCCCGCTGCCCGCCGCGCTCGGCGGACCAGCGGCGCAGGGACTCGGTCAGCGGGACGGGCCGCGTGGGGGGCGGTGTCGGCACAGGCACTCCTGAGGGGACGTACGAAGGGGGCGTACGGAACGGGGCGGTGGGCTCGGCGTTCGCAGGGCGGTACGGCGGGGCGGCGGAAGGACGTGCGAGGTCAGAGCGGGATGTTGCCGTGGCGGCGCTGCGGCACCGCCAGTTCCTTCGTCCGCAGCGCGCGCAGCCCGCGGACGATCTGCCCGCGGGTCTCGTGCGGCATGATCACGGCGTCGACGTAGCCGTGCTGGGCGGCCTGGAACGGCGTGGCGAAGTCGTTCTCGTACTCCTCGACGAGCTGCTTGCGCAGCAGTTCGGGGTCCTCGGCCGCGGCCAGCGCCCGCCGGTGCAGGATCGCGACGGCGCCCTGGGCGCCCATGACGGCGATCCGCGCGGTGGGCCAGGCGAGGTTGAGGTCGGCGCCCAGGTGCTTGGAGCCCATGACGGCGTACCCGCCGCCGTACGCCTTGCGGACCACGACGGTGACGGTGGGCACGCTGGCCTCGGCATACGCGTACAGGAGTTTCGCGCCGCGCCGCACGATGCCCTCGTGTTCGAGCCGGACCCCGGACAGGTAGCCGGGCACGTCCACGAAGGACAGGATCGGGATGCCGAACGCGTCGCAGAACCGGACGAAGCGGGCCGCCTTCTCGGACGCGTCGATGTCCAGCGCACCGGCGAAGTGCAGCGGCTGGTTGGCGACGACTCCGACCGAGGAGCCCTCGACGCGGGCGAAGGCGCAGATGATGTTCGGCGCGAACAGCTCGTGTACCTCCAGCAGTTCGGCGTCGTCCACGACGCGGCGCAGGATGTCCCGCATGTCGTAGGCGCGGCCGGGCTCTTCGGGCATCACGGTGTCGAGCAGCAGGTCCTGCGCGGTGACGCCGGGATCGGCGGGCCGACCGTACTGCGGTGGCGCGGCACGGTTGTTGGCGGGCAGGTAGGACAGCAGGACGCGGACGAAGTCGAAGGCGTCCGCCTCGTCGTCGGCGACGTAGTGGGCGGTGCCGCTGACCGCGCCGCTGGTGTGGGCGCCGCCCAACTCCTCGGCGGTGGTGGTCTCCCCGGTCACCGAGCGGATGACGTCGGGCCCGGTGACGAACATGTGCGAGATGCCGCGGACCATCACGGTGAAGTCGGTGAGCGCGGGCGAGTACGCGGCGCCGCCCGCGCACGGGCCGAGGACGAGGGAGAGCTGGGGGATGACACCGGAGGCCCGTACGTTGCGGCGCACCAGTTCGGCGTAGTGCGCGAGCGCGACGACGCCTTCCTGGATACGGGCGCCGCCGCCGTCGTTGAGGCCGATGACGGGGCAGCCGACCTTGACGGCGTGGTCCATCACCTTGGCGACCTTCTGCCCGAACGCCTCCCCCATGCTGCCGCCGAAGACGGTGGGGTCCTGCGCGAACACCGCGACTTGGCGGCCGTCCACGGTGCCGTGGCCGGTGACGACGCCGTCGCCGTCCGGCCGCCGGTCGGCCGTCCCGGACCCGGTCGCGCGGGATCGCACGAACGCGTCGAACTCGGTGAACGACCCGGCGTCCAGCAGCGCGTCGACCCGTTCCCGGGCGGTCAGCCGGCCGCGGGCGCGCAGCCGGGCCACGGCCTCGGGCGGGCCGCCCCGCAGCAGGCGGGCCCGGCGGGCCTCGAACTCGGCGGTACGCGTCATGCGCGGTCCTCCTCCGGCCAGGGGCGTCATGGACACCAGCAGGCTCCGCCGGGTGGGGCGGGCGGAGTAGTGCGGGACCTGACAGCGGTCCGCGCGGGCCCTGTCACTTCGGTGACAACCGCCCCCCGGCGCCGCGCGGCGCTCGCCCGGCGGACGCGGCATCGCCGCAGGCGGCGCTGAGGCCGGTGAGCGGACCACGGCAGCGCACTGTCATCCAGGTGACAGGGAAAGCGGCCGCGGGCAGCTGCCGGCGGCCGTGTCCGGTTCACTACTGGTGCACGTGTTGCTACCGGAGAGTAAGGTCACGGCACTCCACCTGATCGAGCGGAAGGGGCCGCGCCGTGCTGAGCCATGCCGTGGCGGGACATCGGGCCGAACTCGCGGAGGAGCCGTTCAACCGGTTCCCCGCCGGCCTCGCCGAGCACCTGCGCCCGCTGACCGAGGACATCCGGCGGGAGGTGGTGAGCGCGATCGTCGCCGGCATCCCCGAGTACGCCCGCCCCACCAACGCCGCCTACACCACCACCATCAGCACCGGCGTCGAACTCGGCCTGAACCTCCTGCTGGACCGGCTCACCGCGCCCGGCGTCAGCGCCCGCGAGATCTTCGACATCTACCACGCCATCGGGCGCGGCGAGGCCCGCGAGGGCCGCTCGCTGGACTCCTTCCAGGGCGCGCTGCGGATCGCCGCCCGCATCACCTGGCGGACCGTCAGCGCCCTGGCGGGCCGCGACGCGCTGCCCCGCCAGGAGCTGGCGCTGCTCGGCGAGGCCGCGCTGGTGCACCTGGACGAGATCGCCGCCGCCACCTCGGCGGGCTTCGCCGAGGCCCAGTCCCGGCTGGCCGACGAGCCGCGGCGGCGCCGGCTGCGCCTGCTGGACATGCTCACCGACGAGCAGCCGCCCACCGCGCAGGCGATCGCGGCGCTGGCCGGCGCCGCCCGCTGGCCGGTGCCCTCGCGGATCGCGGTCGCCGTGGTCGACCACCAGTGGGAGCAGGAGGAGTCGCGGCCGATCCTGCCGCCGGACCTGCTGGTGCGCTTCGACCGCAAGCCGACCCGTGTGGTGGTGCCGGACCCGGACGGCCCCGGCCGGTCCCGCGCCGTCGAGGCGGCGCTGCGCGGCCACCGCGCGGCGCTGGGGCCCGCGGTGCCGCTCACCGAGGGCGCCCGGTCGCTGCGGTGGGCGCTGGACGCGCTGGCGCTGGCCCGGCGCGGTGTGCTGCCCGGACGCGGGCTGGTGCGGTGCGCCGACCACCTCACCACGCTGCTGCTCTTCCAGGACGAGGCCCTGGTGGACGCGCTCGGCGCGCGCCATCTGGGCCCGCTGGAGCGGATGCCGCGGCCGTACCGGGAGCGGCTGGCGGAGACGCTGCTGTCGTGGTTGCAGTGCAGCCGCAACGCCAGTGAGGTGGCGGTGCGGCTGGGCATCCATCCGCAGACCGTCCGCTACCGCTTACGCCGCCTCGACGAGCTGTTCGGCGCGCGGCTCCAGCAGCCGGACGCGTGCTTCGAGATGGAACTCGCCCTGCGGCTGCGCCAGTTGCGGTGACGCGGCGCGGCGGCGAGGGGCGGCTGGACGGCGGGGCGGGGCCGGGGCGGCTGGACGGCACGGCGGCGCGGTTGTCAGCCGGGTGATGACCGGGCGCGGCCAGGTGCGCGTACGGCGCGTAGCCGGTGCGGCGGACCGTTCGTAGGCTGCGGGTCTTCCCCCACTGCCGCGACCGCGCGCAGGCCCCGAGCGCGCCCAGGAGGCGTCCGATGGCGACGAGTTCCGCAGATGCCCCGTGGGGCGAGCCGATGGGCACCTCCGACCGGGTGGTGGTCGGCCTGTTCGTCGGGGTGCCGTTCGCCGCGGTGATCGCGTCCGTCGCGGTGCTGTGGGGCTGGGGCATCGGCTGGCACGAGGTGGTGATCGGCGCGGTGGCGTACGCGGTGGCCGTGCACGGTGTGACGGTCGGCTACCACCGGCTGTTCACGCACCGGGCGTTCCGCGCGGCCCGCCCGCTGAAGATCGCCCTCGCGGTGGCGGGCACGCTGGCGGTGGAGGGCGACGTGATCACCTGGTGCGCCGACCACCGCCGGCACCACCAGTTCGCGGACCGGCCGGGCGACCCGCACTCGCCGTGGCGGTTCGGCACGTCCGCGGCCGCGGTCGCCAAGGGCATGGTGTGGGCGCACATCGGCTGGACGTTCACCAACGAGAAGACCAACCAGGCCCGTTACGTACCCGACCTGCTGGCCGACCGCGACCTGGTGCGGGTGGCGCGCTGGCAACCCCTCGTCGTGGCCGCCTCGTTCGGGCTGCCCGCGGTGGCGGGCGGGCTGTGGGGGCCGCACCCCTGGAACGGCACGGCCGCGCTGTCGGCGTTCTTCTGGGCCGGGCTGGTCCGGATCGGGCTGCTGCACCACGTCACCTGGTCGATCAACTCGATCTGCCACGTGGCCGGTTCGCGCCCCTTCCGGTCCCGCGACCGCTCCGGCAACGTCTGGTGGCTGGCGCCGCTGTCCGGCGGCGAGTCCTGGCACAACCTGCACCACGCCGACCCGACCTCCGCCCGGCACGGGGTGCTGCCCGGGCAGCTCGACTCCAGCGCCCGGCTGATCCGGATCTTCGAACTGCTCGGCTGGGCCCGCTCGGTGCGCTGGCCCGACCGCCGCCGCCTGGCGGCGCGGACGGCGGCCGCCCGCGAGGACCGCGACCGCGCCGACGCGTGACGGCCCCGGGCGCCGCCGCACCGCTCCCCCTGAGGGCCCGTACGGCACCGGGGTTCCCCGGCCCCGTACGGCCCGCCCTGCCTACCAGCGGGGCACCGTCGGGGTCTGCCAGTCCGGGTCGGCCTTGCGCATCGCGGCCACGTCGTCGCGGTCGCGCATCGTGCCGTCGTCGTCCAGCCAGCGCTGGTGCAGCCGGGCGAGGGCGTCGCGGTCGAGTTCGACGCCGAGCCCGGGGCGGTCGGAGACGGCGAGCCGCCCGTCGGTGAAGACGTGCCGCTCGGTGATGACGTCGTCGGTCTGCCAGGGGTAGTGCGTGTCGCAGGCGTAGTCGAGGTTGGGCACCGTCGCGGCCACGTGCGTCATCGCGGCGAGGCTGATGCCCAGGTGGGTGTTGGAGTGCATGGACAGGCCCACCCCGAAGGTGCGGCAGATCGCCGCGAGGTGCTGGGTGTTGCGCAGCCCGCCCCAGTAGTGGTGGTCGGAGAGCACCACCTGCACGGCGCCGCGGGTGAACGCCTCCTGGATCTCCGGGAAGGTCGTCACGCACATGTTCGTCGCCAGCGGCACGTCCGTCCGCGCGGCCACGCGCGCCATCCGGTCGGTGGTGCTCGCCGGGTCCTCCAGGTACTCCAGCACGTCGCCGATCTCGCGGGCGACCTCGAGCGAGGTCTCCACCGACCAGGCGCCGTTGGGGTCCAGCCGCAGCGGCTTGCCCGGGAACGCCTCGGCCAGCGCCCGTACGGCGGCGATCTCCTGCGCGGGCGGGAAGACGCCGCCCTTGAGCTTGAAGGAGCCGAAGCCGTAGGTGTCGGCGAAGCGGCGGGCCTGGGCGACGACGCCGGCCGGGTCGAGGGCGGCGCCCCAGTCGTCGGGCTCCCCGGCGCCCTGCGGGTGCTCGGCGAAGCGGTAGAAGAGGTAGGCGCTGTAGTCGACGGCGTCGCGGACCTTCCCGCCGAGCAGCGCGTGCACCGGCAGGCCCAGGGACTTGCCGAGCGCGTCGAGGCAGGCCACCTCGAACCCGGAGATCACCGACAGCCGCAGCTTGTCCGCGGTCTGCACCCCGCGCAGCCCGCCGGTGCTGACGGAGTCGGAGACGCCGCCGGGTTCGCCGCACACCCGCTCGGCGAGGGTGAACAGCCCGTTCAGGTCGCTGACCTGGTGGCCGGGCAGCGCTTCGGCCAGCGGCGCGACCAGGTCGAGGTAGCCGCGGTCGCCGTAGGTCTCGCCGACACCGGTGGTGCCGTCGGCGGTGACCACCTCGATGATCAGGCGCGGGGTGTAGGGCTGGTGCACCCCCTGGGTGTTGAGCAGCGGCGGATCGGCGATCAGGATGGGCGTCAGCCGCACCTCGGTGATGGTCTGCCCGGAGGTGGGGGCCGCCGCCGAACCCGCCGTCTGCATATATGAATCGCGTTCACCCATGGGATTGAGCCTAGGCGGGCGGCCCGGCCACCGTCAATGCGGCCGCCTCCGGCCGGCGGGGCACCGCGCGAGCACGGCCGCCGCCACAGGCGCACTGGACCCCATACCAACCAGTCGGTACGATCCCCGGCATGAGTGCATCCGCCAACCCGCCGGGCCTGGACCTCGACCGCCTCCGCCACCACCTGGACCGGGAGCACCCGGGCCTGGTCCGCGGCGAGCTGCGGGCCGACCTGCTGGAGGGCGGCCGCTCCAACCTCACCTACCGCGTCACCGACGGCACCGGCACCTGGGTGGTGCGCCGCCCGCCGCTGGGCCACGTACTGGCCACCGCGCACGACATGGGCCGCGAGCACCGCGTGATCACCGCCCTCGCCGACACCGCCGTACCGGTGCCGCGCACCCTGCTGCGCTGCGACGACCCGGAGGTGATCGGCGCGCCCTTCTACGTCATGGAGTTCGTCGCCGGCACGCCCTACCGCAGCGAGCACCAGCTGCGGGAGATCGGCCCGGAGCGCACCCGGGCGGCCGTGCACACCCTGGTCGACACGCTGGTGGACCTGCACGCGGTGGACCCGGCGGCCGTGGGCCTGGCCGACTTCGGGCGGCCCGAGGGCTTCCTCGACCGCCAGCTGCGCCGCTGGGGCAAGCAGCTCGACGCCTCCCGCAGCCGCGAGCTGCCCGGTGTCGACGAGCTGCACGCCGCCCTCGGCCGCAGCCTGCCGCACTCCCCCGCGCCCGCGATCGTGCACGGCGACTACCGCCTGGACAACGTGCTGATCGACACCGACGGCCGGCTCACCGCCGTACTGGACTGGGAGATGTCCACCCTCGGCGACCCACTCACCGACCTCGGGCTGCTGGTGATGTACACCGAGCAGCGCAGCGCCGACCTGCTCGCGGCACCCACCACCGGCGGCGCGCCCGGCCACCCCGACTCCCGCGAGATCGTCGCGCGCTACGCCGAGCGGTCCGGCCGCGACGTGTCCTTCGTCGACTGGTACACCGCGTTCGCCTACTTCAAGCTCGCCGTGATCCTGGAGGGCATCCACTACCGGTGGACCCTCGGGCAGACCGTCGGCGCCGGGTTCGACCGGATCGGCACCGTCGTACCGGTCTTCATCGACCGCGGGCTGCACACCCTGCGCACCGCCGGCACCGCGCGGACCTCCGGCGCCGGGCAGCCTGCCGGCACCGCACCGCACTCCACCACCCGAGACGAGGACTGAAGGCCCATGGACTTCGGCTACGACACCAGGACCGAGGAGCTGCGCGCCAGGCTCTCGGCGTTCCTCGACGAGCACGTCTACCCGGCCGAGCCGGTCTTCGCCGCGCAGCGCGAGCAGGCGGTCGGCGACGAGCGCTGGACGGCGCCGCCGGTGGTCGAGCAGCTCAAGGCGACCGCCCGCGCGCAGGGCCTGTGGAACCTCTTCCTGCCCGGTGAGCACGGCGCGGGCCTGACCAACCTCCAGTACGCGCCGCTCGCCGAACTCACCGGCCGCAGCCCGCACCTGGCCCCGCCCGCGCTCAACTGCGCCGCGCCCGACACCGGCAACATGGAGGTGCTCGCCGAGTTCGGCACCCCCGAGCAGCGCAAGGAGTGGCTGGAACCGCTGCTCGCCGGGGAGATCCGCTCGGCGTTCGCGATGACCGAGCCCGACGTCGCCTCCTCCGACGCCACCAACATCGAGACCCGGATCGAGCGCGACGGGGACTCGTACGTCATCAACGGCCGCAAGTGGTACATCTCCGGGGCGATGAACCCCAAGTGCGCCGTGCTCATCGTGATGGGCAAGACCGACCCGGCCGCCGACCGGCACCGCCAGCAGAGCCAGGTGCTGGTCCCCCGCGACACCCCGGGCGTCGAAGTCCGCCGCGGCATGCGCGTGTTCGGCTACGACGACGGCGACCACGGCGGGCACGCCGAGGTGGTCTTCCACGACGTGCGGGTGCCCGTCACCAACCTCGTCGGCGAGGAGGGCGGCGGGTTCGCCATCGCCCAGGCGCGGTTGGGGCCCGGCCGCATCCACCACTGCATGCGGCTGATCGGCATGGCAGAGCGCGCCGTGGAGTTGATGTGCCGGCGCGCCAGCACCCGTACCGCGTTCGGGAAGCCGCTCGCCGCGCAGGGCGTGATCCAGGAGTGGATCGCCGAAGCCCGGGTCCAGATCGAGCAGTTGCGGCTGCTGGTGCTCAAGACCGCCTGGCTGATGGACACCGTCGGCAACCAGGGCGCCCACACCGAGATCCAGGCGATCAAGATCGCGACGCCGGCCGCCGTCCAGCAGATCGTCGACCGCGCCATCCAGGTGCACGGCGCCGGCGGCGTCTCCCAGGACTTCCCGCTGGCCGAACTGTGGGCAGCCGTGCGCACCCTGCGCCTCGCCGACGGCCCGGACGAGGTCCACAAGCGGTCGCTCGCTCGGCGCGAGCTCCGCAACTACGTGTGACCCGCACATGCGGAGTTCCCCGCACCCGAGAGAACCCAGGGGCGCGGGGAACTGCGCGACCAGCCACTCACCGGCCGCCAGGTCCGGCAGACCGCCGAACCGGGCAGCCGGCACGGCCGCTCAGGGGAGGACGACGAGCCGTCCGACCGTCCTGCCGTCAGCGACGCGCTGAACCGCTTCCGCGGCGGCGGTGAAGGGAAGGCGTTCGCTGACGAGCGGCTTGACAGAGCCTTCCGCGGCAAGCCGGGTGAGGTCGTCGTGGGCGCGGCGCACCGCCGCGGGGTCGTGCGTGTTGTACAGCCCCCAGTGCAGCCCGAGGATCGTGTAGTTCTTCACGAGCGCGTGGTTGAGCCCGGGCGCGGGAATCGTCCCGCTGGTGAACCCGACCACCAGGATGCGGCCCTCGAAGGCGATGCACTTGGTGGAGCGGGCGTACGCGTCGCCGCCCACCGGGTCGTAGACGACGTCGGCGCCGCGCCCGCCGGTGGCCTCCTTGACGACGGCGACGAAGTCCTCGGTGTGCCGGTCGACCACGATGTCGGCGCCCGCCTCGCGGGCGGCCTCGGCCTTCTCGGCCCCGCCGACGACCCCGATGACGGTGGCGCCCGCCGCCTTCCCGAGCTGGACGGCGGCGCTGCCGACCCCGCCCGCGGCCGCGTGCACGAGCAGCGTCTCGCCGGGTTGGAGCGCCGCCCTGCGGTGCAGCCCGAACCAGCCGGTCTGGTAGCCGACGTGGAGCGCGGCGGCCTCGGCGTCGTCGAGCGCGGCGGGCGCGGGCAGCACACCGGCCGCGGGCACCACCACGTACTCGGCGAACGCCCCCGCCGGCAGGGCCGCCGGGCTGATGACGCGGTCGCCGGGGGCGAGTCCGGTGACGCCGGCGCCGGGCTCCACGACCTCCCCGCACAGCTCGACCCCGGGGGTGAAGGGCAGTGGCGGGCGGACCTGGTACTGGCCGCGGCACAGCAGCGCGTCGGGGAAGTTGACGCCGGCGGCCCGCACCCGCAGCAGCACCTCGCCCGCGCCGGGCGCCGGGGTGGCTATGTCGTCGAGCCGCATCGCCTCGCGCGGTTCGCCGTTGTGGTGGACACGCCATGCCTTCACGTGGGATCTCCCGGGTTCGTGGGCGGCCGCAGCGAGTGCAGCAGCAGGTCGGAGAACTCGGCGGCGACCTGCTCGGCGGTGAGCGGGCCGTCCGCGTGGTACCAGGTGCCGAGGTGGTGCACGGAGCCGAAGAAGTAGTCCACGACCAGGTCCGGCCGCGGCTCGGGCCGCAGCAGGCCGTCGCGCTGGCCCTCCTCGATCAGTGCGCGGAACGTCTCGTGGTAGCGGCGGCGCTCGGCGCGCACCGCCTTCTGCTTCTCCGGCCCGAGCTGGTGGATCGAGCGGAAGAAGATCTTGGTGTCGTCGAGGTTCTGGATGCTGGTCACCACGACGTCCGCGGCGGCCTCGGCGATCCGCTCGGTGACCGGGACGGGCCGGGCGGCGATCGCGTCGAGCCGCTCGGTCTGGAGCCGCAGCACGCGCCCGTAGATCTCGTGGAGCAGGTCGTCCTTGGAGCCGAAGTAGTGGTAGAGGGCGCCCTTGGTGACGCCGGCCGCCTCGACGATCTCCTGCACGGAGGTGCGGTCGTAGCCGCGCTCGGCGAAGAGCCGGGTGGCCTCGGCGAGCAGCCGTTCGGGCACGCCTCCGGTGGCGCCGGGGGCCGTGCCGCCACCACCGCTGCTGCCGCTCGTCGCTCTGCGTGCCATGACTGCCCTCTCCTCGTGCCGTCCGCGGCCGGCCGGCGTTCCGACCTTCCGACCGGTACGGACCCTATCCGGCCGCCGTCCGCAGCTCCCGGCGCAGGATCTTCCCGCTGGCGGTCTTGGGCAGCTCGACCAGCACCTCGACCTGCCGCGGGTACTTGAACGCCGCCAGCCGCTGCCGGCAGTAGGCGACCAGGTCCGCCGGCTCGACCGCGGCGCCGGGCCGCAGGCTGACGTACGCCTTGACGCTCTCGCCGCGGTAGGGGTCCGGCACGCCCACCACGGCGGCCTCGCGCACGGCCGGGTGGGTGTAGAGGACGTCCTCGACCTCGCGCGGCCAGACCTTGAAGCCGGACGCGTTGATCATGTCCTTCTTGCGGTCGACGACGTACAGCCAGCCGTCCTCGTCCATGAAGCCGATGTCGCCGGTGCGCAGCTCGCCGCCGGGCAGGCCCGCCGCGGTCGCCTCGGGCTTGTTCCAGTACCCCGGTACGACCATCGGCCCGCTGACCGCGATCTCGCCGTGCTGCCCGAACGGCACCTCGGCGCCGTCGTCGTCGAGGATGCGGACCATGGTGCCGGGGCCGGGCACGCCGACCGCGAGGGTCCCGGAGTCCGGGTCGACGGGCGCCTCCAGGCCCGGGGGCACGCTCGCGCACGGCGCGGTGCACTCCGTCAGGCCGTAGCCGCCTGCGAGGTAGTGGCCGCCGGAGCGGGCCCGGAAGTCCTCGACCACGGCGGGCGGCAGCGGCGCGCCGCCGGAGGAGATCAGCCGGAAGGAGGCGAAGTCGCCGGGCGCGGCGTCGGGGCGGGCCAGCAGCGCCATGAAGGCGGTGGAGGGGCCGACGGTGTAGGCGGGGCGGTGCTCGCGGAACGCGTCGAGCACCACCCCGGGCTCGAAGCGGTAGGCGAGCGCCACGGTGTGGCCGCCGGCGAGGGCGGCGGCGAACTGGCAGACCATGCCGGTGATGTGGAACAGCGGCGCCAGGACGAACAGCACGGCGTCGTCCGGGAGTTGCTGGATGCGGACCTGGCGGTGGGCGTTGAAGGAGATGTTGCCGTGGGTGTTGAGGGCGCCCTTGGGGCGGCCGCTGGTGCCGGAGGTGTAGCTGACCAGCGCGGTGTCGCCGGCGGCGGGCAGGTCGGCGGCGGTGCGCACCGGGCGCGGCCCGGGGTGGGCGCGGGCGGCGGCGAGGACGTCCTGCGGCGTGAGGGCGCCGTCGGGCGCTTCCCCGGCGGGCGAGCCCTCGGTGGCCGGTTCCTGTGCGGACGGCCGCCGTTCGCCGAGCACCCGGGGGTCGTCGCGGGTCTGGAGGTCGTGTTCGTCGGCGGTCAGCGCGATCCGGACGGGCGAGCCGGCGACGGTCTGCCGGACGTACTCCTCCCAGGCGGTGCGCGAGCACAGGATCGCGGCGGCGCCCGCGTCGTGGAGGATGTGGGACAGCTCCTGCTGCTTGTACATCGGGTTGACCGGGATCACCGCCCCGCCCGCCTTCCATGCGGCGAGCACCCCGATGGCGAACTGCGGCACGTTCTGGAGCATGACCGCGAGCCGGTCGCCGGGGGCGAAGCCGCGGGCGGCGAGGTGGCGGGCCAGGCCGTCGGAGAGCGCGTCGAGTTCGCCGTAGCCGAGGGTGCCGTCGAAGTAGCGCAGCGCCGGGTGGTCAGGGGCACGTTCGGCGACGGCGAGGAAGGTGTGCAGCACGGACGGCGGGTGCTCGGTCTCGGCGCGCTGCTCCGGGGTGAAGTGCCGCAGCCACGGCTGGTCCGCGGAGGTCGTCATGCCCGGCCGCCCTTCCCGTCCCGGGACCCGTCCGCGGGTCCGCCTGCGGGTCCGCCCGCCGGCCTGCTCGCGGGTCCGTCCGCCGGACTGCTCGCGGGTCCGTCCGCCGGACTGCTCGCGGGTCCGCTCGCGAAGCCGCCGTCCTGGGCGGCGAGTTGCTGCTCGTACTGGCGCTGGAGCTTGTTCATGCCGCGCAGCCACCGCTCGGGTTCGGCGGCTCGGGCGGCGGAGTAGCCCGCCACCTCGGGGTGCGGCAGGATCAGGAAGCGGTCGGCCGCTATCCCGGCCAGCACCGCGTCGGCGACGTCCTCGGGTTCGATCGCGGTCGGTGCGAGCACCAGGTCGCCGGCGGGGCCGGTGGTGGCGAGCATCGCGGTGCGCACCCCCTGCGGGCACACCGCGTGCACGCGGATGCCGCGGTGCCGGTAGGTGAGCGACAGCCACTCGGCGAAGGCGAGCGCGCCGTGCTTGGTCACGGAGTACGGCGCCGCGCCGATCATCGTCAGCAGCCCGGCGGCGGAGACGGTGGACACGAAGCGGCCGGAACCGCGCTCCAGCCACTCCGGGAGCAGGGCGCGGGCGGCGCGGACGTGGCTCATCACGTTGACGTCCCAGGCCAGTTCCCAGGCGGCGTCGTCCGCCTCGGGGCCGCCGCCGGTGCCGACGCCGGCGTTGGCGCAGAACACGTCGATGCCGCCGCCGAGCGCGGTCCGCGCGGCCGGCACCACGTCGGAGGCGTCGCCGGGGACCACGGCCGCGCCGATCTCGTCGGCGGTCTTCCGGGCGGCGTCGGCGTCGATGTCGTTGACCGCGACCCGGGCGCCCTCGGCCGCGAACCGCCGGGCCAGCGCGGCCCCGATCCCGCCCCCGGCCCCGGTGACGACCACCCGGGCGTCGCGCAGCGCTTCCACGACCACGACGTGTCTCCTTCGACTCGACGGCATGACCTTCGCATACTAAGCGGTCGGTCACCGTCGCGGAAGGGCCCGCCCCGGCCGCCCGGCGGCCCGCCGCCGCGCGGGGGACGCGGCAGGGGCCGGGCCCACTCGGGACCCGGCCCCCAGGGCCGTACGGTGCCGCGGCGCGCGGTGGCGCTTTTCCGCTCAGCGGTGCGCGGGGAACTCCACCACCTGCTGGTAGGTGGGGCGGTTCTGCCAGCTGATCCGGTCGTCGGTGATGCCGCCGAGCGGCCGCTGCACGATCGAGTCGGCGCACCACTGGTCGCCGGCCGAGCAGCCGCCGTCGTCACCGGGGTAGACGGTGGTCGCCGGGGTGGCCGCCGCCTGCTTCAGCGTGGACAGCAGCACGTCCCGGCAGGCCGAGAGCTGCCCGCCGCCGCAGTAGGTCTGCGCCAGCGGCCCCTTCACGTTCTGCCCGAGCACCTGCCGCAGGTCCTTGTCGACATAGGACCACCAGCCGTACTGGAAGGAGCTGCCCGCGTGCGAGCCGGTCGGGCCGTGCCCGGCCGAGGGCGACTCGTCGATGCTCAGGTCCGTGGCCAGCGCGGTGTACAGGTCGGTGCCGAGCCCGGGGGCGAACTCGCCCTTGACCAGCAGCGGCCACCACGCGTCCATGGTCCGCACCGCGTCCGCGTCGGCGTAGGTGTGCGAGCCGGCGGAGGTCTCGGTGCGCTTGGCGCCGTGCCCGAGCCAGGTGGTCAACTGCTGGACGGCGGTGGCCTCCTGGCTGTCGGTGACCGGCTGGCTGTTGATCACCTGGAGCAGGTCGGGCAGCACGTCCTCACCGCGCAGGTCGGTCAGCGAGGCGTCCGACATCGCCTTGACCAGCGACGACCGGGTCACGCCGCCCGCCTGGACCAGCGCCTTGACCCGGTCCTCCAGCAGGTCGGCCCGGTGCACCGAGCCGTTGCCGAAGGTCGCCGAGGTGTAGCCGGGCGCCTGTTTGTTGTTCCAACTGATGTAGTAGTCCTGGTCGATGGACTGCGGGTGCTGCGAAGCGGGCGTGTAGGTGGCCGTGTTATGGGTCGGGTCCCAGCCCTGCCAGTCGTAGGCGCCGGTCCCCCACACCGGGAAGGACGCGTCCACCCCGCTCGCGCGCACCGGGTTGGTGCCGCTGTTGTAGTACGCGGTCTGCCGGGAGTCGGCGTAGAACCAGTTGAAGGTGTAGTTGATGTCCTGCGCCGCCTTCTGGAACGACGCCGCGTCATGCACGAACCCCGGGTCGTTCAGCTCCTGGAACCCGATGATCGAGTCGGCCTCGTGCATGTACGAACTGCGCAACTGCGTGTAGGCGACCGGTTTCCCGCCGACCGTGGCCCGGTAGATCACCGGCCCGTACGCGGTGCGGTACACCTGCATCCGGTAGGACCCGGCGGGCGTGGAGTCCGCGAGCGTCGGCGACCAGGAGTTGGTCCGCTCCAGCTTCTCCATCGCCACGCAGCTGCCGTGCAGGATGTAGTGGGTGTCGTCCTGGCACAGCTGCACCGCGTAGGTGTCGGTCACGTCCTGCGAGGCGGAGGTGGCGCTCCAGGCGTAGTCCTGGCCGCGGCCGAGCTCGACGTACATGCCGAGCCCCGCGAACGACGCGCCGCGCGCGCTGATCCCCGGGCCCTGGAGCTCCTGGAGCATCAGCAGCTGCGGGGCGAAGTAGCCGGTCTGCGGGCCGAACACGGCGACCGGGTGGCCGCTGGCGGTGTGCGCGCCGCTGACCACCAGCGCGTTGGACATGCCCTTGCGCGGGGTGGAGAAGAGGTTCGCGGGCAGCACGCCCGGGCTCTTCGTGGTGCTCTGCGTCGCGCCGCCGGTCTCGTCGTAGACCAGTGGCTCCGGCACCACCGAGCCCGGATCGGGCAGCGCCTCGCCCTGCGCGTTCGCCGGCTTGCCCGCGTACGGGAACGAAGTGCCGTCGTGCACGGTCGAGGTGGCCTCGGGGTCGTCCCGCTCCCGGAACGACTCCCACACGTTCGTGCCCTGCTGCACGCCGTACTTCTGCTGCGCGGCCAGCAGCGACAGCGCCGACTGGACCTCTCCGCCGCCGCCGGTGCCGAACAGCGCGCCGACCACGGAGGCGAGCGCGATCAGGTCGGTGAGCTTGAACGGCTCGATGTCCCCTTCGTTGGTGATCGCGTTCACGTGCCCGGTCAGGTCGTACTCCCCGGGGAAGTACCGGCCGCTCTTCGCCGCGGTGATGTAGGCGTTGATGCCGTCGATGTAGTCCTGCGCGTCGGCCAGCGCCTGCTTGCCGCGGTCGCCGCTGTGGGTGCTCAGCCAGTCGACCTGGGCCTGGAGGTCGTCCTCGGTGTAAGGGGCCTGCTGCCAGAACTCCTGCTCCAGGCCGCGGTTGGCGGCGGCGCCGCCGGCGAAGGACGACAACTCCCCCCGGCCGACGTGCCGGAAGAGGTCCATCAGCCACAACCGGTCCTGCGCGGCGGCGTATCCCGCGCCGAATTCGGTGCCGTCCCGGGTGGTGCCCTTGATGTGCGGCACCCCGGTGGCCTTGTCCCTGGTGATGGTGACATCGGAGCGCGGGCTGATCACCGAGGCGACCTGGGCCGAAGGCACCCCGAAGGACGAGGAGTTGAAGAAGCTGCTCAACGTCGAGTCCGTCAGGTTCTGGTACCCGGTCGCGAGCGAGGAGTAGGGCCCGAGCTGGTCCGTGGTGTGGGCGGGGCGGGTGCCGAACGCCTTGTTGGCGAGGATGTCGGCGAGGGTGGCGTTGCCGTTCTCGCCGGGCGGCAGGATGTCCGAGCACTGCCCGCCGCAGTAGTCGGTGGTGGAGTCCGCGGCGTGGGCGGCCATCGCGCCCGGCGCCATGAGGGTGGCGCCGAGGGCGAGCAGCGCGGCGGCTGCCGCGGTTCTCAGGGTACCGATCCGTCTGCCGACGCGCGTGCCGATCCGTCGTGGGGTCCGTAGCGGCATAACTGCTCCTTCCGGATACCGGTGCGCGGAGGTTACCGCCGGTACGGGGTCGCCGGAAGATGAACATACGTCAGCTTTTGGATTCGGCCGGAGCCGGTTGTGGCGTGAACACGGTGATATGGGGGCAGATCACCCGGGCGCGGGGGCCGCGCGCAAGGTGGGGCCGCACACGAGGTGGGGCCGCGGCCCGTCCCGCGGTCGGGGAGTCGTCGTTTTCAGGCCGCCCGCAGCACGAACACGCCCCACCCGAGGTACCGGCGCTGGTACTCCAGGTGCGTACGGCGGCTGTGCGCCAGGAACTCCCGCATGTCCGCCGCGTCCCGGTGGTCCGGCGGCACCGCGCGCAGCCAGTCCGAGATCGCGAACCACTGCTCCGCGACGTAGCGGTCCCAGCTGTCGCCGTCCGCCAGCACCATCTCCACCAGTTCCGTCCCGGCGGCCTCGAACCGCTCCGAGGTGCCCACCAGCGAGGTGAACTCCTCCGGGCCGAACCCCATCGCCTCCAGCGCCTCCTCCGGCGCCGGCTCCGTCAGGTACGGCTCGCCGATGAGCATCAGCCCGCCCGGGCGCAGCGCCGGCCGCAGCAGTTCGATGGTGCCGCCGAGCCCGCCGCCGATCCACGTCGCCCCGATGCAGGACACGACGTCGTACGCCGCCGGCTCCGCCTCGTACGCCCCCGCGTCGCCGCGGACGAAGTCCAGCCGCTCGGCCACCCCCAGCTCCGCCGCGCGCAGCCGGGCCGCGGTCAGGAACACCTCGCTCAGGTCGACCCCGACGCCCCCGGTGCCGTACCGCTCCGCCCAGCGGGCGAGCATCTCCCCCTTCCCGCACGCCAGGTCGAGCTGCCGCTGCCCCTCCCGGAGGCGGCAGATCTCGCCGAGGAGCATCAGCTTCTCCTCGGTGATCGGGTTCAGGATGCGGTGCCCGGACTCGGCGATCTCGTGGTGGCGCAGGCTCATGCGGTTTCTCGGGCTCCTCGGGTACGGCGGCCCCGGCGGGGGCGGAACTCGCGCATCGTGCCCGATCCGGGAGGCGGACGCCACTCGATATCGCCTGGTGACGGGTCGACTTGTCGCTTTGCCGCGGGTGAGGGGGCCAGGTGGCGGGGCGCGGTGGGAGCGGGCGGCGGGACCGGGCGGCCGGGGGCGGGGGGCCGTTCGGCGGGCGGCCGGGGGCCGGGCGGCCTGGCGCCGGGGCCCGAGGCTAGCGCCGGTCGAGCCGCAGCAGGCTCTCCGCCGTCGCGAGCACCGCCTCCGCACCCGTCCGGGGCGCCCACCCCAGCAGCCGCCGGGCCTTCGCGCTGCTGGTGTGCCGTACCGCCACCGGTCCGGCGCCGGCCGCCTCCGCCGTCGGCACCTTCGCCGCTGCCGCGCCCAACCGCTCCTTCAGCAGCACCGCGACCTCGTGCAGGGACATCACGCCGTCGGCCGCCGCCACGAACCGCTCCCCCGCCGCGGCCGGGTCGGTCATCGCGCGCAGGTGCAGGTCGGCGACGTCGCGCACGTCCACCGCCGCGAAGTGCAGCCGCGGCACCTCGGCCATCGCGCCATCGAGCAGGTGGCGGACCAGGGCGACGGAGGCGGAGTAGTCGGGGCCGAGCACCGGGCCGAAGACACCCACCGGGTTGACCACCGCGAGTTCGGTCCCCGCGCCCTCCGCCGCCGCGAACCGCCAGGCGGCGCGCTCGGCCAGCGTCTTGGACCTGACGTAGGCGCTGACGCCCGGGCCCGCGAGGTCGGTCCAGCTCTCCTCGGTGAAGGGCGCCTCGGTCTGCGGGTGGCCGTAGCCGACCGCGCCGAACGACGAGGTGAGCACCACCCGCCGCACCCCCGCCGCGCGCGCCGCCCGCAACACGCGCAGGGCGCCGTCGCGGGCCGGCACGATCAGGTCGTCCTCGTGTGCGGGCTCGCCCGGCGGGAAGGGCGAGGCGACGTGCAGTACGTACGCGCACCCGTCGACGGCCTCGGCCCAGCCCTCGTCCCCGGCCAGGTCGGCGACGGCGAAGGTGACATCGGCGGCGGCGCCTGCGGGGCCGCCCGGTCCGCCCGCTCGCGCGAGGCCCTCCGCCACCATGGCGCGCACCTGCGCCTCCCGCGCCGCGGAACGCACCGTGGCCCGTACCCGGTATCCCGCCTCCAGCAGTCGTACGACGCAGTGCGCGCCCACGAATCCCGAACCGCCCGTGACCAGTACCCGTTCGCCGCTCATACCGCTTGCTCCCGCTCTCTCCGCCGTGCCGCCGGTCCGCCCGGTCGGCTCTGTCGATGGTGCGGCCGACCGTCACGCAGAGTAAGACCCTGCGGACACTGGTAGCGGGAGGGACAGGATGAGCGGCGCGCCCGGCCGTACGCTGGGTGGCATGGCCACGGTGAGCGAGCTGGGCGGCTATCTGCGGCTGCGGCGCGAGCGGCTGCGGCCGCAGGACGTGGGGCTGCCCGCGGGAAGCAGGCGCCGGGTGCCGGGGCTGCGGCGGGAGGAGGTCGCGCTGCTGGCCGGGATCAGCGTCGAGTACTACCTGCGGCTGGAGCAGGGCCGCGACCAGCACCCTTCGGACCAGGTGCTCGACAGCCTGGCCCGCGCGCTGCGGCTGGACGCCGACGCGGAGACCTATCTGCGCGCGCTCGCCCGGCCGCGGCGCCCGGCGGCCCGGCACGGCGGCGGCGCGCTGCGGCCGGAACGGGCCGGCGCGGGCGTACGGTCGCTGATCGACAGCTGGACCGCCACTCCCGCGACAGTGGTCGGCCGCTCCCTGACCACGCTGGCCGCGAACCCGCTCGCCGTCGCGCTCAACCCGTACTTCGCCCCCGGCACCAGCACGTTGCGCGCCGCCTTCCTCGAACCGGCGATGCGCGCGTACTACCGCGACTGGGACGCCATGACCGCGAAGACCGTGGCCCATCTGCGCTCGATGGCCGCGGGGGTGGACGACCCGCGGCTGCTGGCGCTGATCGGCGAGCTGACCCTGCGCAGCGAGCGGTTCCGCACGCTGTGGGCGCGGCAGGACGTGCGGATCAGGACCAGCGGGGTCACGCTGCTGCGGCACCCGCGGGTCGGCGACCTCGACCTGCACTACGAGAAGCTGGCGCTGCCGCAGGCGCCCGGGCAGATGTTGATCACGTACCACGCGCGGCCGGGCACCGCGTCGTCCGCACGGCTCGAGCTGCTGGCCCGCGGCTGAACCGACCGCGGCACGGCGGGCCGTACGGCGTCGGCACGTTGACACGACGGGTGGACCGAACCATGCTGAGCAAGCGCTTGGAAACCCGTCGTCCAGGAGGTCCCACCGCCATGTCGCAGCCCCGCGTCTTCGCCTCGCTCGACGAGCTGCGCGCCGCCGTCGGCGTGCAACTCGGCTGGACGGACTGGATCGAGGTCGACCAGACGCGGATCGACCGCTTCGCCGAGGCGACCGGGGACCACCAGTGGATTCACGTCGACCCCGAACGGGCGGCGCAGGGACCTTTCGGCACCACCATCGCGCACGGCTTCCTCACGCTCTCGCTGATCCCGTCGCTGACCCCGCTGCTGTTCAGCGTCGAGGGGGTGCGGATGGGCGTCAACTACGGCCTGAACAAGGTCCGTTTCCCCGCCCCCGTGCCGGTCGGCTCCCGGCTGCGGGCCACCGCGGAGATCGCGGAGGTGTCGGAGGCGGGCGGGGGCGTGCAACTCGTCTCCCAGGTGACCATCGAACGCGAGGGCGGCGAGAAGCCGGTGTGCGTGGCCGAGACCGTGGTGCGCTTCTACCTCTGAGCAGCTCTTCGCACGTCTTGGCACCTCCGAGCGCCGGCTCCGAGCAGGCCCGAGCGCCGCTCGGTCAGTCGATCCGGCGGACCATCCGCAGCACCAGCCCGGCGTAGAGCGCGCCCACCTCGTCGGGGGTGCGGCTGCCGTCGGGGCTGAACCACCGGGCCACGTCGATGCAGAGCGACAGCACCGCGAGGGTGGTCCCGGAGACGTCGGGCACGTCGAACTCCCCGGTCGCCACCCCGTCCTTGATGATCGTCCGGATCGCGTCCTCGCTCTGCCGGCGCAGTACGACGATCTCCCGGTAGTGCTCGGGGGCGAGGGCACCGAGTTCGTACTGCACGATGCGGCCGGTGGTGTGGTGCTCGGCGTGCCAGCGCACGAACACGCGGACCGCCCCCGCGAGCCGTTCGGCCGGGGTGCCCTCGGCGTCGCGCGCCTCCGCCAGCATCGCCAGCGACCGGTGGTGGCCGACCTTGCTGATCTGGTAGAGCAGCTCTTCCTTGGTCTTGTAGTGGATGTAGAGCGCGGCGGGGCTCATCCCGGCCCGCCCGGCGATGTCCCGGGTGGTGGTGGCGTGATAGCCGCGCTCCGCGAACGCCTCGACCGCGGCGATCACCAGCCGCCTCGCGGCGTCGGGGGTGATGTCACCCCACGCCTCGCCGGTCGCCTCCTCCGCAGCAGTCATCCCACGCTCCTCACACCTGTCCACCCACTTGGCCGACAGGGCCATACCCTACCGTCCCGGGTGAGCAAGCGCTTAGCCAACGGCGCGGAGCCAGGCGCGCGGCGCGTGCGGACGGCTCCCTAGAACGCGGACACACCGGTCAGCGCCCGCCCGATGAGCAGCTTGTGTATCTGGCTGGTGCCCTCGTACAGCGTCATCACCCGCGCGTCCCGCAGCAGCTTGCCCGCCGGATACTCGTCGATATAGCCATAGCCCCCGAACACCTGCACCGCGTTGTTGGCGCAGCGCACCGCGGCCTCGCTGGCGTAGAGCTTGGCGACCGACGACTCCGTGGCGAAGGGCTGCCCGCGGTCGATGAGGTCGGCGACGCGCCAGGTCAGCAGTCGTGCGGCGGCCACGTCGACGGCGATGTCGGCGATCATCTCCTGCACCAGCTGGTGCCGGGCGATCGGCACCCCGAACTGCTCGCGCTGCCCGGCGTATCCGGTGGCCGCCTCCAGGCACGCCTGCGCGATGCCGACACATCCCGCGGCCACCGACATCCGCCCCTTGGCCAGCGCGGACATCGCCACCGAGAAGCCCTTGCCCTCGGGCCCGAGCATCGCGTCCGCCGGGACCCGCACCGCGTCCAGCACCAGTTCGGCCGTGGCCTGCCCGCGCAGCCCCAGCTTGCCGTGCACCTCGCGGCGGGTGAGGCCGGGCGCGTCGGCCGGCACGAGGAAGGCGCTCACCCCCCGGTGCCCCTCCCCTCCGGTGCGTGCGAAGAGCAGGACGACATCCGCCCAGGTGCCGTTGGTGATGAACATCTTGCTGCCGGTGATCTCGTACGCGTCGCCGTCCCGCACCGCGCGCGTGGTGAGGTTGGCGGCGTCCGAACCGGTCCCGGGCTCGGTGAGGCCGAAGCAGCCGACCGCGTCACCGGCTGTCAGCCGCGGCAGCCACTCCCGCTTCTGGGCCGGGCTGCCCCAGTGCGCTATCGACTTGGCGACAAGGCCGAGCGAGACCGACACGATCCCGCGCACCGCGGAGTCCCCGCGCCCCAACTCCTCGGTGACCAGGCAGTACGCCAGGTGGTCGCCGCCCGAACCGCCGTACTCCTCGTCGATCGTCAGCCCCAGGAAGCCGAGCGCGCCGAGCTTCTTCACGATCCCGCGGTCCACGCTCTCCGCCCGGTCCCACCCGGCGGCGTACGGCGCGATCTCCCGGTCTGCGAAATCCCTCGCCAGCGCCTTCACGGCAGCCTGCTCCTCGGACAGCTCAAGGTCCACCGCGGTCACCCGGCCCTTCCACACCCATTAAACTAACGGCGCTAGTTTTCTGTCGGCAGCCTCTACTATGTGCCGCATGGCCCGCCCCCGCAAGCCCCTGCTCAGCCGCGACCGCATCGTGACGACGGCGCTCGCCCTCATCGACGAGGAGGGCCTCGACGCGCTGTCCACCCGCCGCCTCGCCGCCGAGCTCGGGGTCAGCGGGCCCTCCCTCTACAACCACTTCGCCACCAAGGACGCGATCCTCGACGCCGCCGCCGACACGGTCATCGCCCAGGTCGACCTGTCGATGTTCGCCCCCTCGCCCGACGGCCGGCCCGACTGGCGCGCCGCCCTCCTGGCCTGGGGCCGCTCCTACCGCGCCGCGCTGACCGAGCACCCGCACATCGTGCCCTTCCTCGCCGTCGGCCCCGGGCTGCGGCCGGCCGGCCTGCGGATGGCCGACGCCGTCTTCGGCGCCATGGTCGAGGCCGGCTGGCCCGCCGCCCAGGCGACGCACATCGGCGCCCTGATGCGCTACTTCGTCACCGGCTCGGCGCTCGGCTCCTTCGCCGCCGGCTTCGTCGGCGACCCCCAGGCGTACGACCCGGCCGACTACCCGCACCTCGGCCAGGCCCACCTGCTGGCCGAACGCCGCGAGCAGATCGACCAGGGAGCGTTCGAAACCGGCCTGCGTGCGCTCATCGACGGACTGGCACTCCAATTCCGCTGAGCGCACCGCCCCTCCGGTGACAGCATGACGCACATGCCCGCTTTCGACGGAACCGCCGATGATCTCGTCCAGGTCAACTGGACCAAGTACGACGGCTCGTTGCACTGGAACCTGAAGATGCGCCGGCTCGGTGAGGACGAGCACGGAACGTGGCTCGGCCTCCCCGCCGGCAGCACCACGCGCAAGGGCTACGACCTGACCATGAACCTTCCCGAAGCCCACATCCTCCTCCTCCCCCTCGACTCCTGGTGGACCGCCACCTTCAACGCCGCCCCGCACCGCACCGAGATCTACTGCGACATCACCACCCCGCCGCAGTGGCCGTCGGCGACC
Source organism: Streptomyces sp. CA2R106 (assembly GCF_037034245.1). Classification (NCBI taxonomy): domain Bacteria; kingdom Bacillati; phylum Actinomycetota; class Actinomycetes; order Kitasatosporales; family Streptomycetaceae; genus Streptomyces; species Streptomyces sp. CA2R106. The sequence goes on along the minus strand of NZ_JBAGKC010000028.1, from coordinate 69,125 downwards.
GAAGTGACCATGGTCGACCTCGACCTCGACGTCCTGCGCCGCCGCGGCACCCGGCTCCCGGTCCTCGTCGACGAGGACGAGTTCGCCGAACACCAGGTGCGGTACGGCTATCCCGCCGACGTCATCCGCTCCGCCGTCCAGTCCGCGTCCTGGCTGATGCACGCGGTCACCGAGCGCTCCGGTCCCTTCGACGGCGCCCACGAACCCTGGCTGGCCCAGGTCGCCCAGCCCTCACCCTGATATTCGCCCACCCGCGGCGGCCGGTCAGAACACCACCAGGGCCCGGCCGCCGCGGCCGGCGGTCATCGCCTCGAAGGCATCCGGTATGCCGTCGAGGCCGATGCGGTCGGTGACCAGTGCGGACAGGTCGAGCCGCCCTTCGCGTGCGTGCCCGGCGAGGACGGGGAGATCCTTCGCCGGGTCGCAGTTGCCGTACACGCACCCCGACAACGTGCGGCCGAAGTAGAAGAGTTCCAGCGCGCTGAAAGTGACCTGCTGGTCCTGCCCGCCGATACCGACGACCGCGGTCCGCCCGCCCCGCCGGGTGGACGACCACGCGGTGCGGATCGTCTCCGCACGGCCCACGCACTCCACCGCGGCGTCCGCGCCGTGACCGCCGGTCAGCTTCCGGACCCGCCTGGCGGTGTCCTCGCCCGCCACCACGAAGTCCGTGGCGCCCGCCGCCCTGGCCAACTCCTCCTTGCCCGGCGCCACGTCGACCGCGATGATCCGCTCCGCCCCGGCGATCCGGGCCGACTGGAGCACCGCCAGGCCGACCCCGCCCACTCCGTACACCGCGACCGACTCCCCGGGCCGCACCCCGGCCACATGGTGCACCGCGCCGTAGCCGGTCAGCACCGCGCAGCCGAGCAGCGCCGCGTCAGCCAGCGGCACCCCCGCGGGCAGCGGCAGCACCGCGTTCGCCGCCACCACGGTCTCCTCCGCGAACACCGCGGTGCCCAGCCCGGGATACAGTTCGCTGCCGTCCGCGGCCAGTCGCGCGTAGGGCGCTGCCGCCGCCGCGCCCGCGTCGGCGCACAGCCACGGCTCCGCCAGCCCGCAGAAGTGGCAGCTGCCGCAGGCCGGTGCCCAGTTGAGCACCACCTCGGCGCCGACCTCGACATGGGTGACACCTTCGCCCACCTCCACCACGGTGCCCGCGCCCTCGTGGCCGAGCACCGCCGGCACCGGCTGCCGCAGCGTGCCGTTGGACAGCGACAGGTCCGAGTGGCACACCCCCGCCGCCGCCAGCCGCACCCGCACCTGGCCGGGCCCGGGCGACGGCAACTCGATGTCGGTGACCAGCAGTGGAGCGTTCACTTCGGGCAGTACGGCAGCACGGACCACGGTCTCTCCTGGACTTCTCGCGACGGACGTCGGCATCGGACGGTCGAACGGTGGGAGCGGGCGGTACGGCTTTCCCGGTGCGGCCTGCTCAGTGCGGCCTGCTCAGAACTGCAGGGACTTCGTCTGGAGGTACTCCGCCAGGCCGTGCGGACCCAGCTCCCGCCCGACACCCGACTGCTTGTACCCGCCGAAGGGCGCCCGAGGGTTGAACCGGCCGCCGTTGATGTCGACCTGGCCGGTCTCCATCCGCCGGGCGAAGGCGACCGCCTCCGCCTCGTCGGCGCCCCATACGGCCCCGGCCAGCCCGTACACGGTGCCGTTGGCGATCCGCAGCGCGTCCTCCTCGTCCTCGTACCGTATGAGCACCACCACCGGGCCGAAGATTTCCTCCTGGGCGATCGTCATTTCCGGGGCGACGTCGGTGAAGACGGTGGGGCGCACGTAGTAGCCGGTGGTGAGGCCCTCGGGTGCGTCGGGGCCGCCGATCGCGACCTTGGCACCCTCCTCCATACCCTTGGTGATGTAGCCGCGGACCCGCTGCCGCTGCTTCGCGCTGACCACCGGGCCCAGCCGTTCGCCGGGGACGTACTTCGCGGCGGCGGTCGTGGCCAGTTCGACCGCCTCCTCGTAGCGGGCGGAGTCCACCAGCATCCGGGTCCAGGCGCTACAGGTCTGGCCGGAGTTGGCGAAGACGTTCGCCACCCCGACGTTGACCGCGCGGGCCAGGTCCGCGCCCGGCAGGATCACGTTCGCCGACTTGCCGCCGAGTTCGAGCGCGACCCGCTTGACCGCGCCGCCCGCCGCCGCGCCTATCTGCCGCCCCACCGCGGTCGAGCCGGTGAAGGACACCAGGTCGACCCCGGGGTGCTCCGCGAGCGCCTGGCCCGCGACCGGTCCGAGCCCGGTGACCAGGTTGAACACCCCGGCGGGCAGGCCCGCGGCGTGCAGGATCTCCGCCATCAACTGGGCCACGAGCGGGGTGTCCTCGGCCGGCTTGAGGACCACGGTGCACCCCGCGGCGAGGGCGGGCGCCACCTTCGCCACCACCTGGTGCAGCGGGTAGTTCCAGGGCGTGATGGCACCGACCACGCCGACGGGTTCGTGCAGCACCCGGGAGTTGCCGATGCGCTCCTCGAAGCTGTGTTCGGCGGTGAGTTCGGCGAACGACCTCATCACCGCGGTGGGCATGTCGGTGTGCACCGCCATCGCGAACTTCGGCGGCGCGCCCAGTTCGGCGGCGACCGTGGCGGCGATCTCGTCGCGCCGCTCGGCCATCAGATCCGCCGCGGCGGCCAGCACCACCGCCCGCTGCTCGGGCTCGGTCGCCGCCCATCCGGGCAGCGCCCGGCGGGCCGCCCGCACCGCCGTGTCCACGTCGCGGGCATCGCCGGCCGGGACGCGGGCGATCACCTGCTCGGTCGCGGGGTCGACCACGTCGATCCACGCGTCGGCCAGCGCCGGCTGCCAGCGCCCGTCGACATAGAGTTCGTCGCGCCCCTGGTGGACGCCCTCGCCACCGCCTGCCGTGCCTGTCCTGCTGTCCACGCTGCTGCCCTCCGCATCCTGTTTCCGCCCGCGACGCCAAACTAGCGCCGATAGTTTTGTGTGGCCAGTGCCCGCCCGATCCCCCTCGGGCCCATGTATGCGATCGCCGGCCACTCGCGTCATACCGCCGGTCCTCGTCGATCCCGCCCGACCGGCGCCGAGTGGCTCCACCATCGATCTACCCCGACTACACAGAGTTACCCATCGAATGCGGGTTCGCTATTCGAGCACGGTCCCGAGATAGGCCCTGACCAGCACTTTCACCTCGTCGATCACGCGTGAATCACCCATTCGGCCGACACGGAACGCGAGCTGGAGCGCCGCGTCGGCGGCCTCGACCGCGACGGTCAGCGCCAGCCGCAGCCGCGGGTCCGCGGGGTCGGCGGTGAGCCGGTCGCCCAGCAGTTCCGGCAGCCGGTCGGCGAGGTCCTGGTTGCTCTCGTCGGGGGCACCGAACTCCACCAGCGCGAAGCCGGGCGCGGTCCGCTTCATCGCGGTGTACTCGTCAACCAGCACGTCGACAGCGGCCCGCCAGTCCGTTCCGGTGCCCGGCTCGGCCAGCCGCGCCGCCGTGCGGTCGAGGAACTCGTCGAGATTGCGGTGGGCCAGCGCGTCGGTCATGGCTCGTTTGTCGGAGAAGAAGCGGTAGACGGAGCCGATGGGCACTCCGGCACGCGCCGCCACCGCCCGAGTGCTGAGCCGCTCGTACCCGCCTTCGTCGAGTTCGCGGGCGCAGGCGTCGAGGATGCGGGCGAGGCGCTCGGCGCTGCGGCGCTGGACGGGGACGCGGCGCAGCGCGCCCCCTGCGGACTCCGGCCCCGGCATGGCGGGTTCAGCCCGCGGCCGCGGCATCGAGCGGACCGGACGGCTCGGACGGCCGCCTCACGCGTGCGATCCGCGGCCCGCGGGTCGCCGTCGGTTCCGTCCTGCCTGCGGCGCCGCGCGCCCGCCCGACGACGCGCCGCCCACTTCCGTACCCGCCCGGTCCCGCCACGGCGCGCCTCCCGCCCCTGCCCGCCGATCGAACCGGCGGCCTGCTGCCGCTCCACCCTAGCCAAGGCCGTTGCGCACCCCCAGGCCCGCGCCCCCAAGCCCGCGCCCTCGGCACCGCACCCCGCCCCTCCCCGCCCCGGCCGGCACACCCGCCCCATCCGTGCGCGGCCGCGAGGCTTGCCGCCGCGATTCCTATGGCCCAGCATAGGAATGACGACGGCAGGACGGGGAGCGAAGCATGGAGCTGCAAGGCGCCGGGCCCGGCGACGAGGGCAAGGACCTGGACTACCAGCCGGGATTCGGCAACGAGCACAGCACGGAGGCCGTACCGGGCGCCCTCCCCGTGGGGCGCAACGCCCCGCAGCGCGCGCCTCTCGGGCTGTACGCCGAGCAGCTCAGCGGCACCGCCTTCACCGAGCCCCGGGCGCACAACCACCGCAGCTGGCTCTACCGCATCCGCCCGTCCGCCGCCCACCCCCCGTTCCACCGCGTGCCGAACGGGGCGCTGCGCAGCGCCCCCTTCCACGACGTGGAGCCGGACCCCAACCGCCTGCGCTGGGGCCCCCTTCCGTTCCCCGACGAACCCACGGACTTCGTCCAGGGCCTGGTCACCGTGGGGGGCAACGGTGATGTGCTGCGCCGCGAGGGCATCGGCATCCACTGGTACGCGGCGAACACCTCGATGGACCGCCGCGTGTTCTCCTGCGCCGACGGCGAGTTCCTGATCGTCCCCGAGCAGGGCGCCCTGCTGCTGCGCACCGAACTGGGCGTGCTGCGCGCCGAGCCCGGCCATGTCGCCCTGATCCCGCGCGGGGTCCGCTTCCGGGTGGAGCTGCTGGAGTCGACCGCCCGGGGCTATGTGTGCGAGAACTACGGCCGCCCGTTCCAACTCCCCGACCTCGGCCCGATCGGCGCCAACGGCCTGGCGAACGCACGGGACTTCCTCGCCCCGGTCGCCGCCTACGAGGACCGCGAGGAGGACACCGAGGTCGTCAGCAAGTTCGGCGGCAACCTGTGGGCCGCCGTCTACGACCACTCCCCGCTCGACGTGGTGGCCTGGCACGGCAACCATGTGCCCTACCTCTACGACCTGCACCGCTTCAACGTCCTGGGCTCGATCAGCTACGACCACCCGGACCCGTCCATCTTCACCGTCCTCACCTCCCCGTCGGACACCCCCGGGCTCGCGGGCGCGGACTTCGTGGTGTTCGCCCCGCGCTGGCTGGTCGGCGAGGACACCTTCCGCCCGCCGTACTTCCACCGGAACGTGATGTCGGAGTTCATGGGGCTGGTCGAGGGCGCCTACGACGCGAAGGCCGAGGGGTTCGTCCCCGGCGGTGCCTCGCTGCACAACATGATGTCCGCGCACGGACCGGACCGCACGACGTACGACCGGGCCAGCACCGCGGAACTGCGCCCGCAGAAGGTCGACGACGGGCTGGCGTTCATGTTCGAGACGCGCTGGCCGGTGGTGCCGACCGGGTTCGCGATGGGCGCGGAGCACCGCCAGGCCGGGTACGACTCGGTCTGGGAGGGGCTTGAGCGAAACTTCCGGCCGTGACGACCGCGAACGCCTTCGCCCCCGACTCCCTGGTGCTCAACGGCAAACTGCCCCTGTGGTACCAGGTCTCGCAGTCCCTGCGCGCCTCGATACTGGGCCGCCCCGCGGACGCCCCGCTGCGGCTGCCCACCGAGGAGGAACTCGCCGCGCACTACGGGGTGAGCGTGCTCACCCTGCGCCAGGCGCTCAAGGAGTTGGAGGCCGAGGGGCTGATATCCCGTCACCGCAGGCGCGGCACCTTCATCGAACCGACCGCGCGGCGCGCAGTGCCGGTGAAGCTGCTCGGCTCGGTGGACGCCATCGTCGCCCAGCAGTCCGGCGGCCGCACCACGATCCTCTCCCACGGCCCGGCTCCCCTGCCGCCGGACGCGGCCGAGCACTTCCCCGGCCGCACCGAGGCCGTCTCCTTCCGGCGGCTGCGCCACGACGAGTCCGGCGAACCCTCCAACTGGGCGCAGAACTACGTCCGTCCCGAACTCGCCGCCGGCATCGACCTCGCCGACCTGGAACGCTGGCCGATGACGAAGGTCCTGCGCGACGTGCTGGGCGTGCGGATGAGCCGCATCACCGACACCGTGACGGCCCGCCTCGCCGACCCCGACACCGCCCGCCTGCTCGGCGTACCGCTGCTCAGCCCGATACTGCACTACACCGGCGTGACCTACGACGACACCGGCCAGGTGGTGGACGTGGCACACATCCACTACCGCGGCGACAGGTTCTCCTTCAGCGTGACGATGGAGGCACCCTGAGGGGCGTCAGTAGCATGCATGTGGTGAGCGATGACGCGCCTTTGCTGCACGACCTGATGCCCTGGTCGGTCCGCCCGCTGCGCATCGGCCGCGGCTGGCCGATGGCATCCGACTCCGCCTGCCTGCGAGCCCGCTGGACGCTCCTCACCACCGCCCCGGACGACAGCGCCAAAGCCACCCTGCTGCACCCCACCCGCGCCCGGGGCCTGCACACCCCGGTCGCCCAGCTCCCCGGCCACCAGACCCCCACCACCGCGATCTCCCGCGAGGCGGGCCGCTGCCCGGAGCCGGTCCGCATCCAGCACGGACCGTACGACCAGCAGTGGCTGATACCCGATCACCGGCTGATCGACGTGGCCCGGCCCGAGCTGTGGCGGATCGCCGACGACCGGCAGGTCTTCGCGGTCGAGCACACCCCGCTGCCGGACACCGAGGAAGCCGCGGTGACCTTCAGCGCCCTGCTTCCGGACGGGCGTTCCCCGGCCGGCAAGCCCGCGCTGATCCGGCCGCTGTACCGGCAGCCCGGCGGCCGCGACCCCAACCTCGCGCCGGGCCTGACCGCTTGGCTCGCCGGCCGCCTGGGCACCGGAGTCACCGCCGAGGACACCCTCGCCTGGATCGCGGCCGCGGCCCGGCCCGGCCACCGGGGCTGCGCGGTGCCGCTCCCCCGCGGCCTGGACCAGTGGCGGGAGGGAACCGCCCTGGGCCGCAGGTCCCTGTGGCTGCACACCCGCGGTGCCCGCTGCGCCGACCCCGGGCAGGGCCGCGACGCCTCCCGGCTGCGACCGCCCGGCGGCAGCCGCCCCTACGTCCGGGCACCGCTGCCGGACCGGCCCCGGCCGGACGACCTGCGGTACGACCCGCAGGAGCGCGCCCTGTGGATCGGGACCGGCCAGGTCGCGCCGGTGGCGCCCGCGGCCTGGGAGGCCAGCGCGGGCGGCGTACGGGTCCTGGAGGCGTGGTACGGGAGGCGGACCGCCTCCGGGGAGCAGGGCTCGCTCGAAGCGCTGCGGCCGGCCTCCTGGAGCCGGGCCACGACCTCGGAACTACTGGAACTGATCGGCGTACTGACGCTGCTCGCCGAACTCCGGGAGGAACTGGCGGACTTCGCGGCGCGGTCGGCCGCTACGGGCGTCGACAGGGCGGATACCACCGGCGCGGTGGCACTGCGAACCGCCGGAGTCCTTCCGGTGCCCCCGGCCAGGCGCAGGCCGGCCTCGGTACTGGAGCACCAGGAAGAAGGTCCCGACGGGCAGTTCGCCCTGCTGTGACGGCGGTGCGGTGGGTCGGCTGCGGCCGCTGGGGAGGACGGCCGCACACACCCCACCGCATGGACAGCAGGACGGACGCGAACTGCTCGTGGCTCAGCGGTGGTTGCCGAAGAGCGTCCTCCGCAGTCGACGCAGCGGCGCGAACAGCGACACCCGGGCGCTCCTGCTGGTCCTGACCCGCGTGGTGTCACGCGCCGTCAGCTCCCGCAGCAGCACGGTGGCCTCCTCGGCCTCGCGCTGCGGAACGGCCGGGCCGGCCAGTATCGCAAGGTGCCGGTCCAGACGCGCACTGGACGCCGTAGTACCGCAGTTGATGGCAGGCACTCTGGACCTGCTGTGCATCGCTATCTGTTCCATGACTCTCCCCACCCTGTCGAGGGCACCCAGCACGGGCAGGGTAACCCTATCGCCCCGTCACGTCACGTGCGCATCCCCCGCCGCCCCGGTCGCCCGATTCGCCCTCCACCCAAGGGGGTTGACGCGGTACAGGGCGCAAAGGAGGACGGCATCGCACGTCATCGCTCCGGCCTCACCGGAATCATTTCCGGACACACGTACGGCAAATCAACCCTTTCGAGGGGTTTGGAAGTTCGCGTAACAGCCCGAGTCGAACCGAAAAGCGCTGGGCGATCGCGCCGCCGTGCCGGATCATGGCCTCATGTCCGCCACATCCCGTCCGCCGAGGAGGCACGTGCCGCCCACCTCTCCCGCCGCCGACGCGAAGGCCGCCGCGGCCGCCGATCCGTTCCGCGCCCTGCCGGTCCACCTGCGGCTGGACGACAGCGACTCCCCGTCCGACGTCGTCGACGCCCTGTTCCTGGGGCGCTTCACCTCGGGACAGCAGCCTTTCGCCCGCAGCAGTTCCCTGGAGAACGTCAAGGCCGGCCTCACTTTGCTGCCGCCGGACGCGACCGTGCTGCGGCAGGCCCGCGACAAGGACCGCAGTGCCCTCCTGGCCGAGGGGGAGGACTGGACGATCCTCGTCTCGCGCTGGAACCGGGGCGCCGACGTCACGGTGACGGCGACCTCCGACGAACTCGCCGAGCGGGTGCTGAAGTCGGCGGTCGAGGACGCGGAGGACGAACCGGAGCCGCAGCCGGAGACCGTCACCATGGGCTTCTGGTACGTCTCCCCCCGGCGCGGCCCGCACCGCACCACCCGGAAGATCTCCGCCGACACCTGGGACGAGCTGCGCGGCAACTACTCGGCACCGGTCGCCGACGCCATGGACGGCCTGATGAAGATGACCGCCGACGACGTCACCGGGCGGCTGCTCCTGCTCCACGGACCGCCCGGCACCGGCAAGACGTCCGCCCTGCGCACCCTGGCCCGCTCGTGGCGCGACTGGTGCCAGGTGGACTGCGTCCTGGACCCCGAACGCCTCTTCAACGACGTCGGCTACCTGATGGACATCGCCATCGGCGAGGACGAGAGCGAGGGCGGCCGCTGGCGGCTGCTCCTGCTGGAGGACTGCGACGAACTCATCCGCGGCCAGGCCAAGCACGAGACCGGCCAGGCGCTGTCCCGGCTGCTCAACCTCACCGACGGGCTGCTCGGCCAGGGCCGCAACGTCCTGGTCGGCATCACCACCAACGAAGCCCTGGAACGCCTGCACCCGGCTGTCGTCCGGCCCGGCCGCTGCCTCGCCCGCATCGAGGTCGGCCCGCTGAACCGCGAGGAGGCGGTGCGGTGGCTCGGCACCAGCGAGGGCATCGGACGCGAGGGCGCCACCCTCGCCGAGCTGTACGCCCTGCGCCGCGGCGCCTCGCCCACCCTCGCCGTGCCGCCCCAGGCGGAAGGCGGCCTCTACCTGTGACGGCCGGGCCCCGCCACCGGTCCGGCCCGCCGGCCCCGCCGGCCCCGGCCTACGCGCCGTACTCCGCGCGCAGCGCCTCCTCCACGGCGGCACGCGCGGCGGCGGCGTCCAGGCCGAGACGGTGGACCCGCTGCGCGTAGCCGGTCGCGGCAGCGGCCACCTCGCGGGCCTGGGCGTCGCCCGCCGCGATGTACGTGCCGTGACGGCCCCGGGTCTCGATCACCCCGTCCGCCTCCAGTGCCCGGTACGCCTTCGCGACGGTGTTCGCCGCGAGTCCCAACTGCTCGGCCAGCCCGCGCACGGTGGGCAGCTTGTAGTGGACCGGGAGCTCCCCCGCGCGGGCCTTCTCCGCGATCTGACCGCGCACCTGCTCGTACGGGGCGGCGGTCGCGTCCGGATCGATCGTGATCTCCAGGCTCATACGCCGGATACTGGCACAGCGGGCACCGCCAGCGGCACCGCTCGGGCCGGACCGCCCGGGGCGTAGGCGATGGAGTCCCCGCTCTCGTGCAGATGGAGCAGGAAGCGGTGGCCGGCCAGGTGGCCGTCGATCGCCGCGCGGCAGTAGGCGACCATGTCGTCGGGCAGCGCGTCCAGCGGATACCAGCCCAACTCCGAGCACTTGTCCGGCTCCCGGTTGACCGGTTCGGGGCCGCCGGGCGCCTGGTGCGCGACGAAGAACCAGCCGATCCTGGCCCGTCCGTCGGGCGCCCGGTGCTGCATCACCAGTGCGGCCTCCAGGTCGCCGGGGGCCAGGTCGAGCCCGATCTCCTCCCGCACCTCGCGGATCATTCCGCTCCTGACGTCCTCGCCGTCCTCGAGGTGCCCGGACGGGGCGTGCAGCAGGCCGTCCGCGTAGCCGGTCCCGGCCCGGCGGGCGAGCAGCACGTCCCGGCCGCGCAGCAGGAGCAGGTGGACGTCGACGACCTCGGTGTGCCGGCGGGAGCCGCGGGGCACCGGGCGGACCACCGCCGCATACCGCTCGTCGGACACCTCCCGCCCCCACAGCGCCGTGTCGTGTCCGAGCTGTTCGACCCGGGTCGACCCGCCGAGCGGCGCGGTGAGTTCGACGAGGGTGTCCGCCGAGATGCCGACCGGGGGCGTCCCCCACCTTCCCTCGACGAGGACCAGCCGTCCGCCGGGCCGCAGCAGGTCCGCCCACCGCCGCAGCACGGCGTCCGGGTCCGGCAGCGCCCACAGCACGTGGCGGACGAGGACGACGTCGAATCCGCCGGCCCCCACCGGCGGGTGCCCCGCGTCGCCGACGACCACCCGCGCGTCCGTGCCGGCGAGTTTCGCGCGGGCCCGCGCGGCCATCCGCTCCGACCGGTCCACCGCGGTGACGCGGTGCCCGCCGGCAGCGGCGAGGCGGGCGAGGCTCCCGGTGCCGCAGCCGAGGTCCAGCACGTCGGACGGCTCCGCCGGCAGCCAGGACCTCAGCCGCGCCTCCCAGGCCGAGCGGACGCCCGGGTCGCGCAGGCCGTGGTCGGGTTCGTCGTCGAAGTGGTCCGCGGCGGCATCCCAGTACTGCCGGGCGTCTGCGTCGGTGCTCATACGAGAAGCTTCGCACCCACCACTGACACGGCCGCCGGCGTGCTGACCGGCCGAGCGGATCGGACGGACGAGGAGGGCTCAGGCGCGGCGGGCGGCCAGGCGTCCGGCCATGGCGGCGAGGTGGTCGCGGTGCTGTCCGGGCGGGAGGTCCTCCAGCGCGGCCAGCGCGGCCGCGAGGTGATCGGCGGCGGTGGCCCGGGCGGCGTGCAGCGCCCCGGCCGCTTCCAGGAGTCCGGCCAAGGCGTGCTGGGCGTCCTCCGCCGGCCGCTGCCACAGGTCCTGCAACAGCAGGCGCTGCTGGGGCGTCGCGTTGCCGAAGGCGATCAGCACCGGCAGGGTCGGGCGCCGGTTGCGCAGGTCGCTGAGGGCGGGCTTGCCGGCCGCCCGGTCGTCCTCGGCGTACGGCAGCAGGTCGTCCTGCATCTGGAAGGCGATCCCGAGGTGGTCGGCGAACCGGGCCAGGGCGCGGACGTGCGGCGGCTCCGCTTCGGTCAGCACGGCGGCCGCACGGGTCGCGGCGTCGAGCAGGGCGCCCGTCTTGAGCCGGACCATCCGGAGGTACTGCGCCATGGCGCAGTCCATCCGCCCGGCGAGGTCGGCTTCCATCATCTGGCCGCGGCTGACCTCGACGGCGGCCGTGCTGATCACATCCAGCACCCGGAGTGCCTGTTCGGCACCGTAGCCGCTGGTCGCGAGCGCCCGCGCCTGCCCGAGCGCGGCGCACATCATGGCGTCCCCGCCCACCAGGGCGTCGGCCTGGCCGAAGCGCGCGGCCACGCTCGGGCGGCCGCGCCGCAGCGCGTCCTGGTCGATGATGTCGTCGTGCACGAGCGTGGCGGCGTGCAGCATCTCCAGTGCCGCGGCGGCCGGCAGTGCCGCGCCCGGGTCGCCGCCCAGGGCCGCGACGGTCTCCAGCAGGAGCAGCGGGCGCAGCAGTTTCCCGCCCGGCAGCAGGGCGTAGCGCATCAGCACGCCCAGCCGGTCGTCCGAGGCGCACACGGACTCCAGGTGCCCGAGCAGGAGCGCGGCCAGTTCCACCGCGCAGCCGTCCACCATGGCGGTGTCGGTGGGCGGGGAGAGCACCGTCAGGGGCTCGGGGCCGAGTTCGACGCCTCCGCGCACACTCCACCAGCTCTCAGGCAGGACCGATGACCAGAGCCGCGCGCCCGCCTCTTCGGTCCGGCGAACCGGACGGAAGCCGCGAGCGGCAGATACCCCCACACTATTCCGGCCGCTCGGAGCACCTTCCGGCACCCCATGGCTGGTGCGGGGGCGAAGGCCGGCGCCCTCTCGTGATGAACGTCATTGCGGCCGGCGGCGCCGCGGTCCGCACCGCCAAGTCCGTTGCCAGGCCGCGAAGATGCGGCGCAGGCGTTCGATTTCGCCATCGTCCTCCACCCCCGGACCGCCGACCAACGGGCGCGTTCGAGTCGCTGACCTGGGGCGACCGCGCTAAGGTAATCGAACGAACGTGCGAGAACGTTCCGGACGGATGGCCGAAAAGGGGTGGAGGGTGGAGGTGCGGCATGGCGGGCTTCGCCCATCTGCATGTCGCGTCCGGCTACTCCGAGCGGTACGGCGCGGCCCATCCCGAACAGCTCGCCCTGCGGGCGGCCGAGCGAGGGGTGCGGACGCTGGCACTGACCGACCGGGACACCGTCACGGGGGCCGTGCGGTTCGCGCGGGCGTGCGCGGAAACAGGGGTGCGGCCGGTCTTCGGGATCGACCTCGCCGTGGCCGCGCTCGCGCCACCGCCCCCGGCCCAGCGGCTCAGGGCCCCGGCGCGCGGCGGCGCCCACGTGGTCGAGCCGCCGTTGCGATTCGTCCTGCTCGCCCAGGATGCCCAGGGCTGGGCCCGGCTGTGCCGCATCACCAGTGCCGCCCACGTCGGCACTGCGAGCCGGACGGCGCCCGTCGAGGTGCCGTGGGACGCGCTGCGCGAGCACGGCGGCGCCGGTCTGACCGTGCTGCTCGGGCCGCTCTCGGAGCCGGTGCGGGCGCTGGCGGCCGGCCGGGAGGACGTCGCGGTGAGGCTGCTGCGGCCCTGGTGGGAGATCTTCGGCGACGGGCTGCGACTGGAGGCGGTCGTCCACGGCAAGCCCGGGACGGGGCCGGGCTCGCTGCGGCTGGCCGCCCGCACTCTCGCGCTCGCCGACCGCACCCGTACCACCGCGGTGCTGACCAACGCCGTCCGCTACGCCGACGCGGAGCAGCACCGGCTCGCCGACGTCCTCGACGCCGCGCGGCTGCTGCGGCCGATCGACCGGCGGCAGCTGGACAGCGGGCAGCGCTGGCTCAAGGGGGAGGGGGAGATGTCCCGGGTGGCGCGGGAGATCGCCGAGTGCGCCGGCATGGGACCGCGCCGGGCGGACCGGCTGCTCGCCGACACCGCCGCCACGGCAGCGGCCTGCCGCCTGGACCCGGGGGCGGATCTGGGAATCGGGTCCCGGCACTTCCCCGAACCGGAGGTCGTCGGGGCTCGGAAGCCAGGTCCTGGTGCCGCTGTCCGGCTGCTGCGGGAACGCTGCGAGGCGGGGCTGGCGCGCCGCGGCCTGGAGCGGGACCGTGCGGCGCTGGAACGTATGGGAAGTGAGCTGGAGATCATCGGGAAGCTCGGCTACGACTCGTACTTCCTCGCCGTCGGGCAGGTGGTCGCCGACATCCGCGAGCTGGGCATCAGGGTCGCCGCCCGCGGTTCCGGCGCGGGCTCGATGGTCTGCCACGCCCTCGGTATCGCCACCGCCAACCCGCTCGACCACCACCTGCTGTTCGAACGCTTCCTCAGCGAACGGCGCAGGGGATTGCCCGACATCGACATCGACGTGGAGTCGATGCGCAGGCTGGAGTGCTACGACGCGATCTTCCGCCGGTTCGGCCACGAGCGGGTCGCGGTCACCGCGATGCCCGAGACCTACCGGGCGCGCAGAGCGCTGCGCGACACGGGGCTGGCGCTCGGCATCCCCCCCGCGGAGGTGGACCGCGTCGCCAAGAGCTTCCCGCACCTGCGGGCCGGAGACATCACCAGCGCGCTCGCCGAACTGCCCGAACTTCGCGCACTCGCCTCCGAGGCCGGGCGGTACGGGCCCCTGTGGGAACTCGCAGAAGGGCTGGACTCCCTTGTCCACGGCATGGCCATGCACCCGTGCGGAGTGATCATCAGCGACGCGACCCTGCTGGACCGCCTTCCTGTCCAGCCGACCCCGCAGGGCGACTACCCCATGGCCATGGCGGCCAAGGAAGAGGTCGAAATCCTGGGCAACATCAAACTGGATGTCCTGGCGGTACGGATGCAGTCCTCGATGGCGCACGCGGTCGCGGAGATCGAACGTGCCACGGGGCAGCGGATCGACCTCGACGACGGGAAGCAGGTCCCGCTCGACGACGTCTTCGCGTTCCAGCTGATCCAGCAGAGCCAGACCATCGGCATGTTCCAGTTGGAGTCGCCCGGCCAGCAGGACCTGCTCTCCCGCCTTCAGCCGCGGGACGTGCAGGACGTCATCGCCGACATCAGCCTCTTCCGCCCCGGGCCGGTGGCCGGCGGAATGCCCGAGCGGTACATCGCCGCCCGGCACGGCGGCTCTCCGCGCTTCGCCCACCCCGCCCTGGAACCGGTGCTCGCCGACACCTACGGGGTGACCATCTGGCACGAGCAGATCATCGAGACGCTGGACGTGATGACCGGATGCGGCAAGGACCGGGCGGAGGTGGGCCGGCGCCTGCTCGGCAACCCCGGGAAGCTGCCGGAGATCAGGGACTGGTTCCACCGTGCGGCCGCCGCCCGCGGCTTCTCCCCCGAGGTCCGCGACGAGGTGTGGGCCACGGTCGAGGCGTTCGGCGCCTACGGCTTCTGCCGGGCGCACGCGGTGGCGTTCGCGGTGCCGGCCCTCCAGTCGGCCTGGCTGAAAGCGCACTACCCGGCGTTCCTGCTGGCCGGGCTGCTGGAGCACGACCCGGGCATGTGGCCCAAGCGGGTCATCGTCGCCGACGCCCGGCGCCGCGGGGTGCCCGTGCTGCCGGTCGACGTCAACCGCTCCCGCCCGGAACACGTCGTCGAGCGTGCCGAGGACGAGCGGTGGGGGGTGCGGCTCGCCCTGTCCGGGGTGCGCGGGATCAGCGAGGAAGAGTGCGCGCGGATCTCCGCGGGGCAGCCGTACGATTCCCTGTCCGACTTCTGGCAGCGGGCCAGGCCCAGCCGTCCGGTGGCCGAACAGCTCGCCGGCATCGGTGCGTTGGATGCGCTGCACGACGGGCGGTCGACCCGGCGGGATCTGCTGTTGCAGATCGCCGAACTGCACAGGCAGTCCCGCAACCGCAACGTGACCGAGGGGCAGGTCCCTCTCACCACGGAGGCGGTCGGCGCCGCCGGGCCCGGCGGCCTGCCCGAGATGACCAAGCGCGAAGTGCTCGGCGAGGAACTGCACACGCTCGGCATCGACGTCTCCCGGCATCTGATGGAGTACCACCACCGGCTGCTGCGGGAGATCGGCGCGACCGACGCCGCCCATCTGGGCGGCCTGCCCGCAGGCCGGCAGGTCCTCGTGGCCGGCATACGGTCCGCGACCCAGACCCCGCCGATCGCCTCGGGCAAGCGGATCATCTTCGTCACCCTGGAGGACGGCTCCGGCCTGGTCGACCTCGCTTTCTTCGAGGACTCCCACGAGGCATGCGCGCACACCGTCTTCCACTCCGGGCTGCTGCTGGTCCGCGGCACCGTCCAGGTCCGCGGCACGCGCCGGACGATCGTCGGCACCATGGCCTGGGACCTTGAGCAGCTCGCCGCCACCCGGCGTGACGAGGGACCGGAGGCCGCCCTTGCGCTCCTGGGAGCGGACGGTCCCCACCCGACACCGGCGCAGCCGCAGCCGCAGCCGCAGCCGCAGCCGCAGCGAACTCTGGCGAACGGCACCACCGGCGCCCGCCTCCACCCCTACGCCGACCTCCAGCCCGCCGGCTCCCGCACCGCCGACCTGCGCAGGCTCGGCCACCGCAGCCCGGGGAGCGCGGGATGAGGACGCGCCGCATCGTCGGGGTGACTGCCGCGTGAGAGGGACCGGTGGCGTGGCCGGAGGGCGGCACTCCGGCGGCAGGCAGGTGCTGCACGTGCGGTTGCTGATTCCGGACCGCCGACGCGAGGCCCTGTTCGCCGCGGTCCTGGAGGCGTTGACGAACATCACACCGGTCGTGCAGGCGCTCCCGCCCGACGCCGCGGACCTGGACGTGACCGGTGCGCTGAGGTTCTGGGACCGGGATCTGCGCGGGATCGCGTACTTGGTGCAGGTGCGCCTGGTGGCCTTGTTCGGGCTGGACCGCGCCTGCATCGGGGCCGGGACGAACCGTCAGATCGCCGCCATGGCCGCGTCCGTCACGCCGCCCGGCCGCGTCACCGTCGTCGGCTCCTCCCGCGAGGCGGTGGCCGCGTTCCTTCGTCCGCTGCCGGTGGCGGCGCTGCCGGGCGTCGGGCCGGCCACCGCGGAAACACTGCGGCGGTACGGGCTGCACACGGTCGGCTCGCTCGCCGACCTGCCGCTGGTGACGCTGCAAAGAATCCTGGGCGGCACGGTCGGCAGAGCGGTTCGCGAGCGGGCCCTGGGGATCGACCCCCGGCCGGTCACACCGGCGGAACTGCCGCGGTCGCTCACCAGAGCGGTGGAGTTTCCCGCTGATGTGCTCGATCCCGAGCGGCACCGCACCGCGCTGCTGTCGCTGGCGGACGCACTGGGCGGGCAGCTGCGGCGGGAGGAGCAGGTCGCCGGCGCGATGGTGCTGACGGTGGGGTACGCGGACGGGTCGGCGTCGGTGCGCAAGCGGGTACTGCCCGAGTCCACCGCGCACTCGGCCGCGCTGGCCCGGGCGGCGTACGCGCTGTACGAGCAGTTGGGACTGCAGCGGGCCCGGGTCCGGCGCGTTCATCTGCGGCTGGACGCGCTGCGCCCCGCCAGGGAGGCCGTGCGGCAGCTCAGTTTCGATCCGCGGGACGACCGGGCCCGCGCGGTGGAGGCCGCCGCGGACAGCGCCCGGGCACGTTTCGGAAGCGACGCCGTGATGCCGGCGAGCCTGGCACCGTCCGCCGCCAGAAGGCCGCGCCGGCCCCGCCCGGCGCGTCTCGGGCCGGACCGGCCGCCGTGGGCGACGGGGCTTGTCCCGAAAGAGTGAATCCGTGCGATTCGGTGCTCGGGACGGAACAACCGCCCGGCCACGGCGCGTTCCCCCATGCACAGGCAGTAACCGACCGGTATCCGTCAGCACCGCTCACCGAGGAGCGATCATGCACCAGGCCCCCGCCACCAGCCCGCTGCTGGACCTGCTCAAGGACCAGCGGAACGGAGTGCTCGTCACACTCAAGAAAGACGGCAGGCCCCAGTTGTCCAACGTCACCTTCCTCTACGACGAGTCGACCCGCTACATCCGCGTCTCCGCCACCGACAGCCGGGCCAAGACCCGCAATCTGCGCCGCGACCCGCGGGCGAGCTTCTACGTCACGACCCCCGACCTGGGCGCCTATCTGGTCGCCGAGGGCGAGGCGGAGCTCACCCCGGTGGCCGCCGATCCGCACGACGCCACCGTGGACGAGTTGGTCGAGGTCTACCGGGCGATCGCCGGGGAACACCCGGACTGGGAGGAGTACCGCGCGGCCATGGTGGCCGACGGGAGGCTGGTCATACGCCTGCGGGCCGACCGCGCCTACGGCTGGGGCCGCACCCAGGGCGGCACGAGCGGCCCCCTGGACTAGGGCTGCCCGAGGTCGCCGGGGGCCACCTGGGCGCCGCCCTCCGCACCTCCGCGGTGGGCCGCCCGGGCCAGCCGGCCGGACACCGCCGCGAGCTGGGCCACCAACTCGGGCGGCTCCTTCACCTCGAACTCCGCACCGGTCATGCCGATGAACATCGCCACGGCGTCCAAGGTCTCGAACCCGGTGGTCAGTTCGCAGGTGTCGGGCCCGAGGGCGGCGAGCCGGCCGAAGCCGGACCAGGCGAGGGCGGCAATGGTGTCCAAGGGCGCGTGCAGCACCACCCTGGCCTGGTAGCGGTAGGCCCGGGAGGTGACGCCCGCGGCGACGTAGGAGGCGGCGTCGTCGGGGAGTTCGCGCGGGGCGAAGCGGGGGCCGGTGGGCGGCTTGGGCTCGATCCGGTCCACCCGGAAGGTCCGCCAGTCGTCCCGGTCGGTGTCGAAGGCGAGGAGGTACCAGCGGCGGCCGTGGTGGACCAGCCGGTAGGGCTCGACGGTGCGGCGGCTGCCGGCGCCGCGGTGGTCGAGGTAGTCGAAGCGCAGCTGCTCCCGGTCCCGGCAGGCGGCGCCGATCACGGTCAGCACTTCCTGGCTGACCGTCATAGCGGCGGGCGCGGGCCGCACGGTGACCGCCTGCATCGCCTGCACCCGGTGCCGCAGCCGCGACGGGAGGACCTGCTCCAGCTTGGTCAGCGCCCGCGCCGAGGTCTCCTCGATGCCCTCGACGCCGCCGACCGCGCCGGTACGCAGGCACAGCGCCACCGCGACGGCCTCCTCGTCGTCGAGCAGCAGCGGCGGGAGGGCGGCACCCGCGCCCAGCCGGTAGCCGCCCGCCGTGCCGGGGGTGGCGTGGACGGGGTAGCCGAGCGCGCGCAGGCGTTCGACGTCCCGCCGGACCGTACGGGCGGTGACGTCCAGGCGCCCGGCGAGTTCGGGTCCGGTCCAGTCGCGGCGCGACTGGAGGAGGGAGAGCAGGCGCAGCAGGCGGGCTGAGGTTTCCAGCATGCCGTTCAGTCTGGCAGTGGTCCAGGACAGGAGTTGACCGCAAGGGAGCGAGCGAGGGAGGAAGGAGCAGGGCAGCCGTGGCGGAGCGGTTCGAGGGGGCCGCTGCCGCCACCGGGCGGTACCCGGCGGAACGGCCCGACCCCGGCGGCGCCCCGGTTCAGCAGTCGCACCCGCAGTCACAGCAGTCGCAGTTCCCGCAGCACTCGCAGCAGTCGCCGCAGTTGCTGCAGTCGGTGCTGTCGCAGCAATCGCAGTCGTCGCACCAGGCGTCACGCGGTCGTCCGGTCCAGGCGTCCTTGTGGTCGGTGCAGCACACCTGGCAGGTGCAGAACATGCCGGCGTAGACCAGGCATCCGGCGATCAGGCCGCGGCGGCGGGGCGGCTCGGGCGGGGGCGGGAAACCGCCGGGGCCGCCCGGCTGCTGACCGGGAGGGTGGGGCTGCTGGCCGGGCGCGCCGGGTGCGTAGGGACTGCCGGTGTACGGGTTGCCGGTGTAGGGGTTGCCCGGGTACGGGTCGCCGTTCCGGGCCGCGGGGTGGTGCGCGCAGCCGTCCGTGCCGAAGGCGCGGTCCACGGAGCGTTCGAGTTCGTGGACGAGCAGGGTGTGGGCCAGGCGGGCGGAGGCGGTGTGGGCGAAGTCGACATCGCGGAGGGCGAGTCGGATGCCGTGGCGGGCGTCGTCGCACAGCCGCCGGGCCTCGGCGAGGTCGGTGCCCGTGGCGGTGAGCGGGTTCCAGGCGCCGGTGCGGGTGTCCTCGGCCAGGTCCTCGACCGCGTCGAGCAGGTGGGCGAGGCGGCCGAAGAGCCGTCCGGCCTCCTGGAGCGGGGCGGTGTTGCCCGGCCGCCCGGCGAGGACCGCGGTGTGGGCGAAGGCAGCGGCGGTCGCGGTCTCGGTGGGTTCGGTGACGGCCAGCACGCAACTGCCGAGCCCTGCCGCCGCTTCGACCTCCGCCTGGCGTCCGACCGCGTCGAGCAGCAGCGTGGTGTCGAAGCCGAGGTCGCCGCCGGTGCGTGCGCCGGCCCGGTCCCAGCGGCGGGCGACCTTCTGGGCCGCGCGTGCGACGGGGCGGCGGGCGAACGGGCCGTCGCCGTCGTCGACATGGTCCCGTACCTTCGCCGAGGCCAGGACCAGGGAGACCGCCGCGGCCAGCCGGGCGCCCTCGCCCTTGGCGACGGTCGCGGTGCGCATGCCGCGCAGCGGACAGGGCCCGGCGGTGCGCCGCTGGGCGGGAGTGGGCGCGGACTGGGCCTCGACCAGTACAGAGATGATCAGACCGTCGTAATTGGTCGCGACACGGGCGAACTGCCCGTGCCCGTCGCGCAGGGCGAGGCACAGTCCGCACAGATGGGCCAGCCACGAGGCCGCCATGCCCTCCGACATCCGGTGCCGGCAAGGACGGATGATTCCGAACACGCTTCCCACTCCCCCATCGAACCCGCATTGCAGGACGCGCGGTCGGCGCCGGCGGCCGTTCGGCCCGGCCGGCCATACACCCGCCGCCGCCTGCGCTTTGACCTCCGGTCAGGTTTCAGAACCCGGCCGGCGGTCATGTTATCGGTGCGGGGCCCCGGTCCCGTACGGCCGTACGGCCTCCGAAATCACCCGATCGTGGAGGACGTTCCCATCAGATCGTCAGGCCCCCGATGCCTGCCCCTGCTTGACGGTGCGCCACTATCGTGTGTGCCAGTACCGTCACAAAGGGCCTGCGTGGCGCGTATCCCCTTGGCGCATCACCCTCATCATGGATGACGATAGGACTAAGCGGACGGTACAGACCGCGTGCGAGAGAGGAGGCGTCCATGGGTTCTGTTCGACGGGCGAGTGCCTGGCTTGGCCTCGTCGACGACAACGGCGGCGAGGGTTACTACGACGAGGAGTACGCCGACTACGGCGAGGGCCCGGAGCGCGCCGACACGTGGGTGACCGACCCGCGGGTTCGGATCGCGACCGAGTCGGCCGAGGAGGAGGGGCGGCGGATCGCCACGGTGACGCCCGACGGCTTCCGTGACGCGCGCGGCATCGGTGAGCTGTTCCGCGACGGCGTCCCGGTGATCGTCAACCTCACCGCGATGGAGCCCTCCGACGCCAAGCGCGTGGTGGACTTCGCCGCCGGGCTGACCTTCGGCCTGCGCGGCTCCATCGAGCGGGTGGCCACCCGGGTGTTCCTGCTCACCCCGGCCGACTACTCCGTGATGAACGCCGACTCCCGTCGCGGCGGCGACGGTTTCTTCAACCAGAGCTGAGTCCGGTTCCGGTGGCCGCCACCGCCTTCCGCGGGCAACGCCTCACCCGCGGAAGGCGTCGATGCCGGTGAGTGCCTTGCCGAGCACGAGTTGGTGCATCTCCACGGTGCCCTCGTAGGTCAGCACGGACTCCAGGTTGGTCGCGTGCCGCATCACCGGGTACTCCAGGGAGATGCCGTTGGCGCCCAGGATGGTGCGGGCGGTGCGGCAGATTTCGATCGCCTCGCGCACGTTGTTGAGCTTGCCGAAGCTGACCTGCTCCGGGCGCAGCGTGCCCGCGTCCATCCGCTGCCCGAGGTGGTGCGCCAGCAGGATGCCCTTGTGCAGTTCGACCGCCATGTCGGCGAGCTTCGCCTGGGTGAGCTGGAAGGCGCCGATCGGCCGCCCGAACTGCTCCCGCTCGCCCGCGTAGTCCAGCGCCGCCTCGAAACTGGCCCGGGCCGCGCCCATCGCGCCCCACACGATGCCGTAGCGCGCGTGGTTCAGGCAGCTCAGCGGGCCGCGCAGGCCGCTGACCTCGGGCAGCACCGCGTCCGCGGGCAGCCGCACCCCGTCCAGCACCAGTTCGCTGGTGACCGACGCCCGCAGGCTCCACTTATGGCGGATCTCCGGGGCCGAGAACCCGGGGGTGTCGGTGGGGACGACGAAGCCGCGCACCCCTTCCTCCGTCGTGGCCCAGACCACGGCCACCCCGGCGACCGACCCGTTGGTGATCCACATCTTGCGGCCGTCGAGCACCCAGTCCGCGCCGTCGCGGACCGCGCGGGTGCGCATACCGGCCGGGTCGGAGCCGTGGTCGGGCTCGGTCAGGCCGAAGCAGCCGATCACCTCGCCCGCGGCCATCGACGGCAGCCAGCGCTCCTTGTGCGCGTCGGAGCCGAAGCGGTGGATGGCGTACATCGCGAGCGAACCCTGCACCGACACCAGCGAGCGGATGCCGGAGTCGGCGGCCTCCAGCTCCAGGCAGGCCAGGCCGTACTGCACCGCGCTCGCACCCGCGCAGCCGTAGCCGGTCAGCTGCATGCCGAGGGCGCCGAGGGAGCCGAGTTCACGGGCCAGTTCGCGGATCTCGGGCAGTTCGCCGCGCTCGTACCAGCCGGCCACGTGGGGCAGTACCCGGTCGGTGGCCCACCCGCGGACGGTGTCGCGCACCGCCTTGTCCTCGGCGGTGAGCAGGTCGTCGAGGCCCAGCGGGTCGCGCGGGTCGAAGGGCGCCTTCACGGCGTGGGACATCAGTGGACCTCCGGCCCGTAAAACTAGCGGTGGTCATCATCGCGGGTCGGCGCCGACGTTACGGCTCAGCCCCGGGCCCGTCCAGAGCGTACGGCGGTCGAGCGCGCCGCGGCTCCGGGGGCCGCCGCCCCCGCCCCGTGTACCGTGGCACCTTCTCCCCGGGCACCGGCGCCCTCTTCCTCCGCCCCCGCGCCCTCCGTCCGCACCGGCCACGGCAGCTCCACCGCGGCCCGTTCATCGGACCGGCCCGCACCGCCGCCCACCGCGCACTCCATCACCCGCGGCAGCCGCCGCGCCGCCCACGCGCCCGACAGCAGCAGCGCCACGCTCACCAGGAGCGTCACATGCAGGCCATGCACGAACGAGTGACGTGCGGCCGTCCGCAACGCCGTACCCCGGGCCCCGCCGACGCGTTCGGCGACGTCGTAGGCGCCGCCCAGCGACTGGCCGGCCGCCGTGGTGTCGGTGGCGCTGATCCCGGAGGCGTGGGGGGCGTAGACCGCGTTCATCACACTGCCGAGCAGCGCGATCCCGAGCCCGGCACCGAGTTGGTACGCGGTCTCGCCGACCGCGGCCGCCCCGCCCGCCCGGCTGGCCGGCGCCTGGCTGAGCATCGACTCGTACGCCCCGAACAGGGTGGCCTCCAGGCCGAAGCCGAGCGCGACGAAGGCGACGGTGAGCAGCAGCGGGCGGTCCTGCTGCCCCATCGCGGTCAGCGACAGCACGGCCAGCGCCGTGAGCAGGAAGCCGCCGCCGACCATCCGGCGCGGCCCGAAGCGGGCCAGCGCCCTGGAACCGGCCAGCCCGGCCGCCATCGCGGCGAAGGTGAGCGGCAGCAGGCGCAGCCCGGTGTCCAGCGCGCTGAGGCCGAGCACGAGTTGGAGGTACTGCACCGCGATGAGCTCGAGCCCGACCAGCGCCAGCATGGCCAGCACGATGCAGCCCACCGAGGTGGAGAACGCCGCCTGGGCGAACATCCGCACATCGATCAGCGGGTGCGCCAGGCGCCGCTGCCGCCGCACGAAGTACACCAGCAGCGCCAGCCCGAGCAGCAGCGGCACCCAGACCGAGGGCTCCAGCGGGGCCGCGCCCGCCCCGAACCGCTTGACGCCGAAGACCGCGCCCAGCACGCCGAGCGCGGCGGTGGCGGCGCCGGCCACGTCCCAGGGGCCCTCGGCGCAGCCCCGCGAGGGGGGCAGCAGCAGCCGGCCGACCGGCAGCATCACGGCCATCAGCGGGATGTTGACCAGGAAGACCGAGCCCCACCAGAAGTGCTCCACGAGGAAGCCGCCGAGCACCGGGCCGACCGCCGCGCCGACGGCGGCGACCGCGCTCCACACCCCGATCGCCGTGGCGCGCTCGCGCCGGTCGGGGAAGACCTGCCGCAGGATGGACAGCGTGGCGGGCATGATCATCGCACCGCCGGCGCCGAGCAGGCCGCGGGCGGCGATCAGGACGTCGGGGGTGGGGGCGAACGCGGCCAGCCCGGAGGCCGCGCCGAAGAGCGTGTAGCCGATCAGCAGCACCCGCCGGTGGCCGATCCGGTCCCCGAGGGTGCCGAAGAGGATCAGCAGCGAGGCGGCGATCAGCGGGTAGACGTCGACGATCCACAGCAGGTCCTGGGCGCCGGGCCGTAGGTCCTCGGTGAGTGCGGGCACCGCCACGTGCAGCACGGTGGCGTCCAGTGCGACGATCAGCAGACTCGCGCACAGCACCACGAGGATGGTCCAGCGGCTGACCTGCCGCGTCATAGGCGTACCTCCACGGCCGACTCCGTGCTTCCAGGGCGGTGAGCGGCCAGCGTACGTGACCGGGCTGTGGCCGTCCTGTGCCGTCCACGGCGCCCGCCCCCCGCCCGGGCGGCCAGCACGCGGGAAACCCCGAATAAATTCGAGGGAAATAAGCAACGAATAAGAACACGGCCGTGTGAGTATCGACACCCGAACATAAACTCCACGGCCTCCTCGCATTCACCTCAATCACCGTCCCCCAAAGGGGTGGTGAGACGCACTCCACATCACATCGTCATTACAGATCCGTCCGTACGGCGGTTGCACGCCATCACACGCTGTAACGTCGTTTCAGTGCGTACCGATAACGGGCCCGACCGCGCGGCCGAGCGACCGGCGAGCCGCGGCCTGCCGCGGATGAGCCGAACGCGCGTGTGGCTGTTCGGCCTCACCGTCGCCTCCTACGTAGCGATCGTCGTCGGCGTGCTCACCACCTCGAAGCTGGTGACGCTCGACTGGCAGGTCATGCTCTGGCGCCCCTACAAGCAGTGGCCGCAGATCCACGCGTTCCTGGACTACTTCGTCGTCCTCGGCCAGCGCGGCCCCACCGCCGTGATGGTGCTCGCCTGGCTGGGCTGGCGAGCCTGGCGCCACCGCACCCTGCACCCCCTGCTGGTGCTCGGCACCTCCCTGCTGCTGCTCAACATCACCGTGGGGGCCGTGAAATACGGCCTCGGCCGGCTCGGTCCGCATTACGCGACGACCGTCGGCTCCGCGGAGATGTTCGCCGGCGGCGATATATTTCCTTCCGGGCATACCGCCAACGCGGTGGTGACCTGGGGCGTACTGGCCTATCTCGCCACGACTCCGCGGGCCCGCCGCTGGGGTTCGATCGCCAGCGCGCTGCTGGCGCTCGGCGTCGGCGCGACCACCGTCTACCTCGGCACCCACTGGGTGAGCGATGTGCTGCTCGGCTGGGCGGCGGGGCTGCTGATCCTGCTGGCGCTGCCGTGGTTCGAGCCGTTCATGTCCAAGGCCGAGGACTGGCTCACCGGTGCCTGGCGCCGCTTCCGCGCCCGCCGCGCCGCCCCGGGCGCGGGGACGCCGGCCGCTCCCGTCCCCGCCGGCCAGCAAAGCGGCGAGGGCGAACCGGACCGCGAGACGGTGGGCACGGCCGCCCAGGTGGCAGCGCCCTCCGGCGCACCGGCGCCGGGCACAGTCGTCACGACCCCTGCCCCGGTCGCCGCACCCGCGGCCACCGCGGCGGGCTCGGCCTCAGCGGGCGGGCACTCCCCCGGCCGACCGGCCACGGTGCGCGGCGAGCGCACCCCGCCCGGCTCGGGCGGCGCCCGCCGCCGCCCGGTGGACCGGCAGATCGTGCGCCCCGTGCCGCCGCTCAGCCAAGCCAGCAGCGTTGCACGCGGCCCTCGGCCACGATGAAGTTCAGCCGCCCGAGGACGAACTCCATCGTCACCACCGTCCCGGGCGGCAGGCTGCGGACCGTAGTCCAGCCGTGGGCGCGCGCCCGGGCCTCCGCCTCGGCGGCGGGCAGCCCGAGATAGGCGTCGAGGTTGTCGTCCGGATTGCGGTCCTGGGGGTTCGGCTGCGGTCCCATGAGGGCAACGGTATTCGCTGCAATAGCCGTACGCGGTACGGAGTACGCGAACGGAACACACACCTCCCGCACAGCCCCCACACAAAAAACCATCATTTCCAGTGGTTTACCGGGCGGTCGCAAGTTAAGACGCGACACCGGACGATCGGCTCCCGCCCGCACCTGTGGGGCCGGTGGGGAATCCCACCGGCCCCACAGGGGGCGCAGGGTCCGGGCGGCCGGGATGGCCGGGATGGCCAGGGCGGCCGGCCGGTTCAGTTGACGGTCAGGACGGTGCCCGGCTCCAGCTCGTTCGGGTCATCGCCGACCAGGCTCTTGTTGAGCTGGTACAGCCGCTGCCAGCCGCCGTCCACGCCGTAGGAGGCGGCGATCCCCGACAGGGTCTCGCCGGGCTGCACCGTGTGCACGAGGTGGTTGAAGCCGCTCATCCCGGCGCGCTTGGCACACACCGGCCAGGCGTTCCAGCCCTGTACCCGCAGCACCGCCTCGGCGATGTCGATCTGGTGCTGGGGCGAGGCGAGGTCGGCGCGGCGCGCGTACTTCAGCCCGCCGAACAGCTCCCAGGTGGGCTGCCAGAACTGGAGGCCGCCGTAGTAGCCGTTGCCGGAGTTGATCTGCCAGTTGCCGCTGCTCTCGCACAGGGCGATGTCGTCCCAGACCGAGCGCTGCCGGGTGAAGCTCTCCGCACGGGGCGCGGCGGGCACAGCGGCAGTGGTGGCGGCGGTGGTGGCGGTTGCGGTGGTCGCGGTGGCCGCGGCAGGGGCGACGTCGCCGAGCTGCGCCGTACCGGCCTGCGGGTCGACGGTGCGGGCCGTGTCCAGGGAGGCGGGCTGCTGGGGGGCGGGAGCCGCGGCGGCGGTCTGCGTCACCATCGGCAGCAGTGCGCAGGCGCCGAGCACGGCGGCCGCGGCGACGGCGCGCGGGCCGCGGATGCCGGCCAGGGTGATGCGGCGGATGCCGCCGAGGTGGCGCGAGCGGCGGGCGGCGGCCCATGCCTCGCCCCAGGGCGACGGGGAGGGCGACGCCTGCTCGGCGGCCCACGGGAGCGCCGCCTGCGGTGGCGCCGGCTGGGAGGCCGGCCGGCGTGACTGAACCGGCTGAGCTGGCGGGGCTGACATATCAGATGAGTCCGACAAGTTCGACAGTTCGATCATCGGGCCACGCTAGGCACGCCCCCGCCACGGCACGCCGCCGCCACGGCACGCACGCCCTACACCTCACCCGGACGGCGCACGCACCCGGCGCAACCCGTATCCCGTAAACCGTGACTCCGCGCGCGGGCCGTCCGTTGTCACAGTGCGCCGGGACCCGCCCGGCGACCGGACCCCCGGCCCGCATTCGTGACCGCAGCACCGCACTTCCAAGGAGACTCCCGTGGCGCCCATGCTCGACGTGAGCGATGAGGTACGAGCCGAGATCGGCGACGAGGAGACCGACCGGCTCCTCACCGGCGAGAGCTTGCCGGGCACGTACGACTGCACGTCCTGCCGCACGCCCGGTGACAGCGGGCAGGAGCGGACCAGCACCGTGCTGTTCGTGGGCGACGAGACCGCCGTGCTGGCGTTCGCGCACGCCGCGTGCATCCCCTCGCAGGTCGTGCCGGTGTCCGAGGCCCAGTTGCAGGGCGCGGTGGCGAGCATCTCCGGCGGTGTGCCCGCGGGGCCGGGCAGCCCCGCCGGCGGTGTCCCGCCGCACAGCGCGCCGTACGGGGGACCCGAGGGCGGCGGCACGGCAGGGGGCGGCGCGGGGAGCGGCACGGTGGGCGGCCAGAGCGCGGACCGGTCGGCCGCGTCCGCGCGACCGTCGGGGCCGGCCGCGCCCGACCTCGACCTCGCCCCCCGGCAAGCGGTGCTGGGCATCACCTGCGGTCTGATCATCGTGGAGGAGCAACTGCGCCCGGCGCTGGTCGTGGAGCCGACCGGACCGGTCGCCCGGGTCGGTTCCACCGGCGGTGGCGACGACTTCCTGCCGCTCCTCATCGAGCAGGGCTTCGTCCCCCAGCTCGACCTGGAGGCGCCGCCGTCGCCGCTGCCGGGCTGGTCGGTGCTGCTGGCCATGGGCAAGCTGCACGCCGTGCTCCAGCCGGGCGTGGGCGGCGGCCCGGCCGCGGCCTGGTGGCAGGCGCACCAGCCGCTCCAGGTCAGCGACGGCTGGCGGGCCGCGGTGCAGCGCGGCAACGAGGTGTACGTGTACGCCGGCCCGGCCGGTTCGATCGGCCGCCAGCCGCGCGAGGACCTGATGCGGGACGCGCTGGCCCGGGCCTGCGCGCGCGGCCAGCTCGTCGCGGCGACCATGCCGCTGTCGGGAACGTGATCAGCACATCGTCATAGCGATCACCCGGTCGGAGGGCGCGCGCGGTACGCCACGCGCGCCCTTCGCACGTCATACCGCCGCCATCGCCGCGTTGACCTGGTCAAATATCGGCAATTCAACCGCCCGGCCCGCATCCCGCCCGGCGCCGGGTCGTTGGCAGTTACGTGTACAGCTTCGACGCATCCTCCCGAGCCCCTTACCAGCGCTACATCCCGCCCATGCGCACCGCGCAGGACGGGAGCGGGTCCGGTGCGTCGAACACGCCGATCTACGACGCGCTGTACTCGGAGTACCAGCGGCTGTTCCGTACCCTCCCCGGGGACCGCAGCGGTGAGGAGTCCCTTCAGTTCAAGGGGTTCGCGGCCTGGCAGGCGGAGTACCCGCCGCTGGCGCCGGGCGGCCGGCACCGCAGCGCTCCCGGGGGCGCCGGGAGCGGCGGGGCGCACGGCTCGGGCAGCGGCACGAACGGCGGTGCGAACGGGCGCGGCGGCCGGACCGGGCGGCGCGGCGGGACGAACGGGGACGGCCCGGCGGCGCTCCCCCCGGGCCGCGGCGACGACCGGAACCGGTAACGGCCGGACAGATAGCGGCCGGACCAGGTGACGGCCGGACAGGCAGCGCCCGGGCCCGGTAGTAGCGGCCCTACCGGGTCGAGCCACTACCGGCGCCGGCGCCGCTACTTCTTCCGGCCGCGCTTCTCCCGCACCCGCACCGACACCTGGATCGGCGTGCCCTCGAAGCCGAACTCCTCGCGCAGCCGGCGCTCGATGAACCGGCGGTAGCCCGCCTCCAGGAAGCCCGACGCGAACAGCACGAAGCGCGGCGGCTTGGTGCCCGCCTGGGTGCCGAACAGGATGCGCGGCTGCTTCCCGCCGCGGATCGGGTGCGGGTGGGCGGAGACCAGCTCGCCGAGGAAGCCGTTGAGCCGCCCGGTCGGCACCCGGGTCTCCCACCCGGCGAGCGCGGTCTCGATCGCCGGGACCAGCTTCTCCATGTGCCGCCCGGTCCGCGCCGAGACGTTGACGCGCGGCGCCCACTGCACCTGGACGAGGTCCCGCTCGATCTCGCGCTCGAGGTAGTAGCGGCGCTCCTCGTCGAGCATGTCCCACTTGTTGTAGGCGATGACGACGGCGCGGCCGGCCTCGACCGCCATCGAGATGATCCGGGTGTCCTGCTCGCTGAGCGTGTCGCTCGCGTCGATCAGGACCACCGCGACCTCGGCCTTCTCCACCGCGGCCGCGGTGCGCAGGGAGGCGTAGTAGTCGGCGCCCTCGGTGAGGTGCACCCGCCGCCGGATACCGGCGGTGTCGACGAACTTCCAGGTCACGCCGCCCAGCTCGATCAGCTCGTCGACCGGGTCGCGGGTGGTGCCGGCGATTTCGTTGACCACCACCCGGTCGCTGCCGGCCACCTTGTTCAGCAGCGAGGACTTGCCGACGTTGGGGCGGCCGATCAGCGCGATGCGGCGCGGCCCGCCCAGGGCCTCGCCGAAGGTCATCGCGGGCGCCTCGGGCAGCGCCTCCATGACGGCGTCGAGCAGGTCGCCGGTGCCGCGGCCGTGCAGCGACGAGATCGGGTACGGCTCGCCGAGCCCGAGGTTCCACAGCGCGTACGCGTCGGCCTCGCCGGAGGGGCCGTCGACCTTGTTGGCGGCGAGCACCACCGGCTTGCCGGCCCGGCGCAGCAGCTTCACCACGGCCTCGTCGGTGTCGGTGGCGCCCACCTTGGCATCGACGACGAAAACCACCGCGTCGGCGGCGTCGATCGCGAACTCCGCCTGCGCGGCCACCGACGCGTCGATGCCGAGCACGTCCTGCTCCCAGCCGCCGGTGTCGACCAGCTTGAAGCGGCGCCCGTTCCAGTTCGCCTCGTAGGTGACCCGGTCGCGGGTGACGCCGGGGCGGTCCTCCACGACGGCCTCGCGGCGGCCGATGATCCGGTTCACCAGTGTCGACTTGCCGACGTTCGGCCGGCCGACCACGGCGAGCACGGGCAGCGGCCCGTGCCCGGCGTCGGCGAGGTCGTCGGCGACCTCCTCCGGGTCGAAGCCCTCCTCCGCGGCGAGCTGCATGAACTCGGCGTATTCGGCGTCGCCGAGCGCGTCGGCGGTGCCGTGTTCGTGTCCCTGGTCCATGAGGTCTCTCCGTCGATCAGCAAGAAGTACGTGGGCGCGATCCGCCCGGGCCCGGCCGGCGGTGCGCGGTCGGCCGGGGGGCCGGCCGCCGTCCGCCCGGGTCAGGCCCGGCCGGTGAGCCGCCTGGCCTCGGCGAGGTGCGCGGTCAGGTGCGCCTGGATGCGTGTGGTGGCGTCGTCGAGCGCGGTACGGGTCCGCCGCCCGCTGCCGTCGCCCGCCTGGAAGGGCTCGCCGTAGACGACGTCGATCCGGGCTCCCAGCGGCGGCAGGCCGCCGACCAGCCGGCCGCGCCGGGCGCTGCCGAGCACGGCCACGGGCACGACCGGGGCGCCGGAGCGCACCGCGAAGTACGCCAGTCCGGCCCGCAGTTGCGCGAAGTCGCCCTCGCCGCGGGTGCCCTCGGGGAAGATGCCCAGCACCCCGCCCCGCTCCAGCACGCCCAGCGCGGCGGTGATCGCCCCGCGGTCGGCGCCGGAGCGGTCGACCTCGACCTGTCCGATGGCCCGCAGGAACGGGTCGAGCGGGCCGACGAACGCCTCCTTCTTCACCAGGAAGTGCAGCGGCCGCGGGCAGGTGCCGATGAGCATCGGGCCGTCGACGTTGTGGCTGTGGTTGCCCGCGAGGATGACCGGGCCGTGCCCCGGCAGCCGCCAGTCGCCGAGCACCCGGGGGCGCCACAGGCCGTTCATCAGCCCGATGCCGATGCCGCGGGCCACCGCGGCGCCTCGCGCGCTGGGCAGCGGCGACGGCTCCGACGGCTGCCGTCGGGGCGAAGGGTGCGGCGGCGGCACGGGCCGTACCGGCCGCGCCGGCTGCGTGCTCACCGCGCCGCTCGCTTCTCCCCGACCAGCGCGACGACCTGCTCGACGACCTGTTCGAGGGTCAGCTCGCTGGTGTCGACCTCTATGGCGTCGTCGGCCTTGGCCAGCGGGGAGGTCTTGCGGCCGGAGTCGGCGGCGTCGCGCCGGACCAGGGCGGCCTGGGTGTCGGCGACGGACTGGGCGCCCTTCAGCTCGCCGCTGCGGCGGGCGGCACGCACCTCGGCGGAGGCGGTCAGGTAGATCTTGGCGGTGGCGTCGGGCAGCACGGTGGTGCCGATGTCGCGGCCCTCGACCACGATCCCGGCGGGCGCGGCGGCGGCCGCGGCGCGCTGGATCTCGACCATCCGGGTCCGCACCTCGGGCACGGCGCTGACGGCGCTGACCGCGGCGGTGACCTCCTGGCTGCGGATCGGGCCGGACGCGTCCACGCCGTCCACGGTGATCGCCGGGGCGGCCGGGTCGGTACCGGACACGATCGCCGGCTTGCCCGCCTGGTCGGCGACGGCCGACGCGTCGTCCACGTCCACGCCGTTGGACAGCATCCACCAGGTGATCGCGCGGTACTGCGCACCCGTGTCCAGGTAGCTGAGGCCGAGCCGGGACGCGACCGCCCGGGATGTGCTGGACTTGCCCGTGCCGGAGGGGCCGTCGATCGCGACGATCACCGGATTTGACACAGCGGGTGGCCTTCCTCGTGCACGGATGCGGGTACGGGCGGGCCGGCGGCGCGCCGGATGCCATCCCCCAAGGTTACCGGCCCCCCGGGCGGCCCCGTGCCACCCGTGCCCCGGCGGCCCCGGGCGGGGGCGCCGGGGCGGCGCGCGCGCCTACTGCCGAAGCGCCCAGCCGCGCTCGCGCAGCGCCGCCGCCAGCACGGGGGCGCTGCGCGGCTCGACGGTGAGGTGGACCAGGCCCGCCTGCTGGCCGGTGGAGTGCTCGATCCGCACGTCCTCGATGTTGACGCCCGCGGCGCCGGCGTCCGCGAAGAGCCGGGCCAGTTCGCCGGGCTGGTCGCCGATGAGCACGGAGACGATCTCGTACGGCTTGGGGGCGGCGCCGTGCTTGCCGGGGACCTTGGCGCGGCCGGCGTTGCCGCGGCGCAGGATGTCCTCGATGCCGCTCGCGCCGTCGCGCCGCTTGTCGCCGTCGGCGGACTGGAGGGCGCGCAGCGCGGTGACGGTCCCGGCGAGGTCGGTCGCGAGTTTGTCGAGGACGTCGGCGACCGGGCCGGGGTTGGCGGCGAGGATGTCCATCCACATGCCCGGCTCGGACCCGGCGATCCTGGTGACGTCGAGGATGCCCTGCCCGCACAGGCGTACGGCGGTGTCCTCGGCGTGCTCCAGGCGGGCGGCGACCATGCTGGAGACCAGTTGCGGGGTGTGCGAGACCAGCGCCACCGCGCGGTCGTGCGCGTCGGCGTCCATCACGACGGGGACCGCGCGGCACAGGGCGACCAGTTCCAGGGCGAGGTTGAGCACCTCGGTGTCGGTGCCGGCGGTGGGGGTGAGCACCCAGGGGCGGCCTTCGAAGAGGTCGGCGCTGGCGGCCAACGGGCCGGAGCGCTCCCGCCCGGCCATCGGGTGGGTGCCGATGTAGCGGGTGAGGTCGCAGCCCAGCGCGTCCAGCTCCCGGCGCGGGCCGCCCTTGACGCTGGCGACGTCCAGGTAGCCGCGGCCCAGGCCGTCACCGATCGCGTCCGCGAGGGTCGCGGCCACGTGCGCGGGCGGCACCGCGACGACCACCAGGTCCACCGGCCGCGGCGGCTGCCCGGCGCTCCCGGCGCCGAGCGCCTCGGCGGTGCGGGCGGCGGATTCGTCGTAGTCCGTCAGATAGACGTCGACCCCGCGGCCGCTGAGTGCGAGCGCGGCCGATGTGCCCATCAGGCCGGTTCCGATGACGAGGGCGGTCCTCACGAAAGGGTGTCCTTGCGGGTACGAGGGGCGGGCGGGTGCGAAGGGGGTGCGGGCTGCGGCCCGTACAGGACCGCGGGCCGGCAGGTGGCGGTCCGCGTCCAGCGTAGCCAGCCGCGCGGGGGCGGGGCGGCGCCGACCGCGGGCCGAGACGGGGCCGGGACGGACGGGACCGGACCGCGAGGCGCACGGCACCCCGCGGCGGCCCCGCGCGCACCATCCGCCCCGCAGCGCCACCGCCGACCCGCGGGGAACACGGAAAGCCGCCCGCGCGAGCCGACCGGATGGCCATAATCGCCCTCATGCACGCATCGCTCGGGGACGACGTGGGACACCGACTGGTCACGGACCACACGGTCTACGCGTGCGTGATGGGCTCGCGCGCCTTCGGGTTGGCCACGGACGGCAGCGACATCGACCGGCGCGGGGTGTTCCTGGCGCCGACCCCGCTGTACTGGCGGCTGGACAAGCCGCCCACCCATGTCACCGGACCGCTGGACGAGCAGTTCTCCTGGGAGCTGGAGCGGTTCTGCGTGCTCGCGCTGCGCGGCAACCCGAACATCCTGGAGTGCCTGCACTCCCCGCTTGTCGAGCACGCCGACGCGACCGGCCGCGAACTGCTCGCGCTGCGCGACGCATTCCTCTCCCGCCGCGCCGAGGCGTCCTTCCGCGGCTACGCCGTGCAGCAGCTCGGCAAGCTGGAGGCCGACCTGCGCACCCAGGGCCGGCCGCGCTGGAAGCACGGCATGCACCTGCTGCGGCTGCTGCTGAGCTGCCGCGACCTGGTGCGGACCGGCCGGCTCGACATCGACGCGAGCGAGCACCGCGACCGGCTGCTGGCGGTCCGGCGCGGCGAGCTGGGCTGGGACGAGCTGCGGGCGTGGGTGCGCGCGCTCAACGAGGAGATCGACGCGGCCGCCGCCCGCAGCCCGCTGCCGGACGAGCCGGACATCGCGCGCGTCGAGGACTTCCTGATCCGTGTGCGCGCCGCGTCCGCCGCCTCGGCGCCTGCGCCGCCGTCCCCGGCCACGACGCGGGTCCCGTGACGGGGCGGGGCCGGCGTGGGGTGACGCGGCCCGGGTGAGGTGACGCGGCCAGCGTGCGGTGACGCGGCTCGGGTGACGGGCCCCGGCCTCAGACGGCCGCCTCGCGGGTGCGGACGACCAGGTCGTGCAGCGCGTCCTCGGCGCTCGGGCGGTCCGGCAGCCGGGAGGCGTCCTGCGCGGCGGTCAGGGTCTCGTGCAGGGCCGCCACGTCGGCGGTGAGGCGTTCGGCGGGGAAGTCGGGGGTGGGCCCGTGCTCGGCCTCGGCCTTGGCGGCGATCAGGTCGGGCAGGTAGGCGGGCGCCTCCGGGACCTCCGCGGCCAGAGTGGGCAGGTGGGCCAGCACCTGGCCGGTGCGCATGAGGTGGATGCCGGTGAGCAGGCCCCGGAAGGTGTACAGCAGCGGCTTGAGTTCGCCGTTCTTGGCGTGCAGCCGCCATTGGGTGGTGGCGAGGCCGCGGTAGTGGTGGGCGTGGCCGGCGGTGATCACGCCGGGGGCCAGCGCGGTGAGTCCGGCGTGGGCGGCGGTGGTGTGGACGACCAGCGGTGAGAGCAGCTGCTCCAGTACGTAGCCGTTGCGGCGCAGCATCAGCCGGGCGAACTTCAGCAGGTCGTGGGTGACCAGGTCCAGGTCGAGGCCGTCGCGCTGCCACATCCGGGTCCGGGTCGCCTCGCCCTCGCGCAGCCCGATCACCTCGCGCAGGCGCAGCAGGTGCACCCCGCGCAGGTCCACGTCGGAGTCGCGGGAGGGGAAGCCGTACAGGTGCGCGCCGGAGACGGTGGCGAAGAGCAGCTCGGGGCCGCTGCCGAGCAGTTCGGCGACGGCGGGCGCGAGGTCGGGCACCTGTGCGGCGGCGAGCGTCGCGAGGGAGGTGACGGGCACGCCGGCGGACGCGGCGGTGGCGGCCGTGGCACGGGGCGCGGCGGTGGCGGAGGACGCGGGAGGTACGGTCACGCGTCCATCCAAGCCGCGGGCGGGTACGGCTGTCGAGGCGGTTCCGACAGGCGCGCGGGCCGGACGCGGCGGCCACCGGTAAGTGGCCGCCGCCCAGGATGCCGGCCCTTACCGGGAGGCCGCCGCCCCCGCCTGCTACAGGTCGACCTCGCGCATGAGCATGCCGACCTCGGTGTTGGTCAGGCGGCGCAGCCACCCGGACTTCTGGTCGCCGAGCGGGATCGGCCCGAAGCTGGTGCGCACCAGCTTGTCGACGGGGAAGCCCGCCTCGGCCAGCATGCGGCGCACGATGTGCTTGCGGCCCTCGTGGAGGGTCACCTCGACCAGGTAGTTCTTGCCGGTGTTGTGCACGATCCGGAAGTGGTCGGCGCGCGCCCAGCCGTCCTCCAGCTCGATGCCGCTCTTGAGCTGCTTGCCCAGGTCGCGGGGCAACGGGCCCTGGATCGCGGCGAGGTAGGTCTTCTGCACGCCGTAGCGCGGGTGGGTCAGCCGGTGGGCCAGCTCGCCGTGGTTGGTGAGCAGGATCAGGCCCTCGGTCTCGGTGTCGAGCCGACCGACGTGGAAGAGTCGGGTGTCGCGGTTGGTGACGTAGTCGCCCAGGCACTGCCGCCCGTCGGGGTCCTCCATCGTGGAGACGACACCGGCCGGCTTGTTGAGCGCGAAGAACAGGTACGACTGGGTGGCGACGGTCAGCCCGTCGACCTTCACCTCGTCGTGGTCGGGGTCGACGCGCATGCCCTGCTCGGTGACGATCTCGCCGTTCACCTCGACCCGGCGCTGCTCGATCAGCTCCTCGCACGCGCGGCGCGAGCCCATGCCGGCCCTGGCCAGCACCTTCTGGAGCCGCTCGCCCTCCTGCTCGGCACCGGGGAACGTCTTGGGCGTCCGGATCTGCGGCTTGCTGTGCCGCTCGCGGTTGCGCTCCTCGATCTGGGCGTCGAGCTCGCGCGGGCGGGCGGGGACCGGCTTGCGGCCGCGGTTGCCGGTCGGCCGGGCCCCGGGCTTCGCGCCGCCCGCGTCCTTGGTGCGCGGCATTCCGCCGGGCTTGTTCGCGCCGGACTGCCCGGTGGCGCCCACGTCGTAGCGGCGCTCCTCCGGACGCGGCTTGCGGGGGCGCTCGGGCTTGTCGGCGCGCCGGCCGCCCGAAGAACCGCCGGAAGAGCCGCCGGCGGGCCCGCCGCCACTGCCGCCGCGGGGTTTCCGGTTGCCGCCGCTGTTCCTGTCGCTGCTTCGCATCAAGGTTCCGTAATCGAGGTGTTCGAGGTGTTCGACATGTTCGAGGTCGTCGGTGGATCGTCCGGGGCGTCCGGGTCGAAGGACGGGAGCCCTTCCGCGGACTCCGCCTCGACCGCTTCCGCCTCCGGCAGGAACGGGGCGAGCTCGGGCAGCTCGTCGAGGCTGCGCAGGCCCATGCGTTCCAGGAAGTAGTTCGTCGTCGTGTACAGGATCGCACCTGTCTCGGGTTCCGTCCCACCTTCGGCCACCAGCCCGCGCTGGAGCAGGGTGCGCATGACCCCGTCGCAGTTGACCCCGCGCACCGCCGAGACCCGGGACCGGCTGACCGGCTGCCGGTAGGCGACCACGGCCAGCGTCTCCAGCGCGGCCTGGGTCAGCCGAGCGTGCTGGCCGTCCAGTACGAAGCTCTCCACCGCCGCGGAGAAGCCTGGGCGGGTGTAGAACCGCCAGCCGCCCGCGACCAGCCGCAGGTCGAAGCCCCGGCCCTCGCGGGTGTAGTCGTCGGACAGCTCGCGCAGCGCCTTGCCCACCGCCCGCCGCGGCCGGCCCAGCACCTTCGCCAGGTGCTCCTCGGTCGCGGGCTCGTCCACCACCATGAGCACCGCCTCCAGCGCCGGCTTCAGCTCCAGCTCGGCGGTCTCGGCGGCGAGCAGCCCCGCGGGGGCGGCCGCACCGTCGGCGGCGGGGGTGCCCGCGGCGCCCCGCGTGAGGTCGGTCACGTCGGTCATCCCTGCTCTCCCTTCCCGGCCGCGCCGGGGTCGGCGGCGGCGCCGGCGGTACGCCCGCCGGTGCCGCGGGAGTCCGCCGCCGCGGCCTCCTGGTCGAACTCGTCGGTCACCAGCGGCGCCGCGTCGCGCGCCGCACCCGTCCAGCGCACCTGGAGCGCGCCCAGCGCCTCTTCCTGGTCCAGGGCGACCGCCTTCTCCCGGTACAGCTCCAGCAGCGCCAGGAAGCGCGCCACGACCGTGAGGGTGTCGGCCGCGTCGGCGGTCAGCTCGCCGAAGCTGGCCGCGCCGCGCTCCCGCAGCAGCGCGATCACATGCTCGGCCTGCTCCCGCACGCTGACCAGCGGTGCGTGGATGTGGTCCACGTACACCTGCGGCTTCGGCTTGGGCTGCATCGCCTTCACCGCCAGCTGCGCGAACCGCTCCGGGCCGATGCTCAGCACCACCTCCGGCAGCAACTCCGCGTGCTGCGGCTCCAGTCCGACGGTGCGCGGGTGGCGCAGCGCCTCCTGCTCCAGCCGCTCCGCGAAGATCGCGGCGATCTGCTTGAACGCGCGGTACTGGAGCAGCCGGGCGAAGAGCAGGTCCCGCGCCTCCAGCAGCGCGAGGTCGGCCTCGTCCTCCACCTCGGCGGCGGGCAGCAGCCGGGCCGCCTTCAGGTCCAGCAGCGTGGCCGCGACGACCAGGAACTCCGTGGTCTGGTCGAGGTCCCAGTCCGCGCCCATCGCGCGCAGGTGCGCCATGAACTCGTTGGTGACCTTCGACAGGGCGATCTCGGTGACGTCGAGGCGGTGCTTCGCGATCAGCTGCAGCAGCAGGTCGAACGGCCCCTCGAAGTTCGCCAGCCGCACCGTGAACCGGTCCCCGCCCCCCTCGGGTTCGCTCCCCTCGGGCCCGTCGGCGGCCACCTCCGCGGGTGCGTCCTCCGCCACCTCCGCGGGTGCGTCCTCCGCTGCCTCCGCAGCCACCTCCGCGGTCACGTCCGCGGCCGCGCCCTCTGCTTCGTCCGCCGCCTGTTCCGGCGCAGGGGCCGGTTCCGCCGCTGCTGCTGCGGCTGCGCCGCGTCCGAGGCTGCGGCGGGGGGTGGCGGGTGAGGTAGGCATCGCCAGCAGGCTACTCGCCGTGGCCGGGGCGGTCCCGTCGGCGCGTCAGCGCCCTCTGAGGCGGCGGACGAGAATGCTCGCGTCGCCGCGCGACTCCAGATCCGCCAGGACGACGGCGACCGCCTCGCGGACGATCCGGCCGCGGTCGATGGCGAGCCCGTGCTCGCCGCGCAGCACCAGCCGGGCGTGCTCCAGGTCCATCAGCTCCTCCGCGGAGACGTAGACCGTGATCTTCTCGTCGTGGCGCTCGCGCCCGCTGGGCCGGCGGTTCTGCCGGGGCGCCTTGCGCCGTGCGGGCGCGGCGGGTTGGGGTGTCGCCGTGATCGGCGGCGGGGTGGGCTTGCCCGGAGTGACGGTCGCGGTCGCCCCGGGCGCCGGGGCCGTCGCGGCGGCCTGGACGGCGCCGCCGCGCTCCGGGGTGCGCTCCCCGGGCGCCGGGCGGCGCTGCCCGGGCGGCACCGTACGGGCGCCGTCCCGACCGGTGTGCTCCTCACCGGGCGCGGACCCGTTCGGTGCGGGGGCGGCGGGCGCGGCGCCGCTGCCCGGCGCGCCGGGGCCGCCGGGCCGTGCGTCGGTGTCCGCCTCGGCGCCGTGCGGCGGCGAGGGTGCCTGGAGCGACGCCCCGCCGGTGGTCCGGAACAGTTCGTCGGCGCCCGGCAGACTCACTCGGCGTGGCACCGGGCGAGCACCTCCCTGGCGAGTTGGCGATATGCGGCGGCACCCACGGAGTTGGACGCGTACGTGGTGATCGGCTCGCCGGCCACGGTGGTCTCCGGGAAGCGCACGGTGCGGCCGATGACGGTGTGGAAGACGTGGTCGTCGAACGCCTCGACCACCCGGGCCAGCACCTCGCGGCTGTGCACGGTGCGCGAGTCGTACATCGTGGCGAGGATGCCGTCGAGTTCCAGCTCGGGGTTGAGCCGCTCGCGGACCTTCTCGATGGTCTCGGTGAGCAGCGCGACCCCGCGCAGCGCGAAGAACTCGCACTCCAGCGGCACGATCACCGAGTGCGCCGCGGTGAGCGCGTTGACGGTGAGCAGGCCGAGCGAGGGCTGGCAGTCGATGACGATGTAGTCGTAGTCGGACATCAGCGGCTTGAGGGCGCGCTGGAGCGCGGACTCGCGGGCCACCTCGCTGACCAGCTGCACCTCGGCGGCGGACAGGTCGATGTTGCTGGGCAGCAGGTCCATGCCGGGGACGGCGGTCTTCAGCAGCACCTCGTCGGGGGCCAGGCCGCGTTCCATCAGCAGGTTGTAGACGGTGATGTCGAGTTCCATCGGGTTGACCCCGAGGCCGACCGACAAGGCGCCCTGCGGGTCGAAGTCGACGAGCAGCACCCGGCGGCCGTACTCGGCGAGCGCGGCACCCAGGTTGATGGTCGAGGTGGTCTTGCCGACCCCGCCCTTCTGGTTGCACATCGCGATGATCTTCGCCGGGCCGTGGTCGGTGAGCGGGTTCGGGATCGGGAAGTACGGCAGCGGGCGGCCGGTGGGGCCGACGCGCTCGCGGCGCTGCCGGGCGGCGTCGGGCGCGAGCGTGGCCGCGTACTCCGGGTCCGGCTCGTACTCGGCGTCCGGGTCGTAGAACTGACCGTCTTGCAGGTCGTGGTCGTCGTCGTAAGGAGCCATGGCGTAACCGGGGAGCGTCTCCGTGGTCGTCGTCTCGGGCCGGCGGGAATCGAAGGTACGGACCGCAACCGAACCGACGGTCGTTCCTGGTTGACCACCCCCGGGAGCAAATGTCGACTCATTCACAAGTCGTCTTACCTCCTTGGTGACCAGGAAACTTCTAGATAGGTCAGCGTGACTACAGCCGACGTTTCGCGACTCTATGGCGTGTCGGTGGTTCGCAGCAACACAATCCGCCGGACACGGCACGATGTGTCGGGAACGGAACACCCCTCTGTCAAGGGCGTAACCACGCGGACGGCGGGGTCTCGATGGACAAGACCCCGCCGTGGGCGCGCAGTTGGCACCGGCCGTGCGCGCGTGACGTTTCTTCGCACGCGCGGGCGGTCAGCCCAGCACGGTGTGCAGGTCAGCGGCGGTCAGGCCGTGCGCCTCGGCGACGGACCCGTAAACGACCTGCCCCTCATAGGTGTTGAGGCCCAGCGCGAGGGCCTCGTCGCGCCGCAGCGCCTCGCGCCAGCCGCGGTTCGCCAGTTCGACGATGTAGGGCAGCGTCACGTTGGTGAGCGCGTACGTCGAGGTGTTGGGCACCGCGCCGGGCATGTTGGCCACGCAGTAGAAGACCGAGTCGTGGACGGCGAAGGTCGGTTCGGCGTGCGTGGTGGGGCGGGAGTCCTCGAAGCAGCCACCCTGGTCGATCGCGATGTCGACAAGTACCGATCCCTGCTTCATCCGGGAGACCAGGTCGTTGGTGACCAGCTTCGGCGCCTTGGCGCCGGGCACCAGCACCGCGCCCACGACCAGGTCGGCGTCGAGGACGGCCTGCTCCAGCGCGAGGGCGTTGGAGGTGACGGTCTGCACGCGGTTGCCGAACACCTTGTCGGCCTCGCGCAGTTTGTCGACATCCTTGTCCAGCAGGGTGACGTGGAAGCCGAGGCCGAGCGCGATGGTGGTGGCGTGCCAGCCGGAGACGCCGGCGCCGATCACCACGGCGCGGCCGGACTTCACCCCGGGCACCCCGCCGGGCAGCACCCCGCGGCCGCCGGCCGAGCGCATCAGGTGGTAGGCGCCGACCTGCGGGGCGAGCCGCCCGGCGACCTCGGACATCGGGGCCAGCAGCGGCAGCCGGCGGCCGGGGGTCTCGACCGTCTCGTACGCGATCGCGGTGGTGCCGGAGGCCAGCAGCGCGTCGGTGCAGGCGCGGGAGGCGGCCAAGTGCAGGTAGGTGAACAGCACCTGGTCCTTGCG
The DNA here is from genome assembly GCF_037034245.1 of Streptomyces sp. CA2R106. Lineage (NCBI taxonomy): Bacteria > Bacillati > Actinomycetota > Actinomycetes > Kitasatosporales > Streptomycetaceae > Streptomyces > Streptomyces sp. CA2R106. Next base: position 28,617 of record NZ_JBAGKC010000028.1, on the reverse strand, counting down.
CAGCCGGTGGTACTCCTCGGCGACCGGCTCCTTGACCTTCAGCAGCAGGTCCGCGGCGCCCCACACCTCGTCGGCGCCGCCGAGCACGGCCGCGCCCGCCGACAGGTACTCCTCGTCGGGGATCGACGAGCCGGCCCCAGCGCCCTGCTCGACGACGACCTCGTGGCCGTGCCGGACGAGCTCATGGACGCCGGCCGGGGTGATGGCCACGCGGAACTCGTTGTTCTTGACCTCGCGGGGGATGCCCACCTTCACGTCGATCACGGTCCTTGCACTGAGGAGGGAGGTTCGGGAGAGGGTGCGCCCACACGTCCGGTGTCCGGACATGCGGCGGCATCGCGCGACACTCCGGACCTGACCGGCTTGTGTGCGGCGAAACTCAGTCTAGTGAAGGAAGAGCCGCTGTCCAGCCTTACAAAGTGGTGGGTTCAGCGGAGAGCATTGGCAGTTTCGTAGGCTGGTCACGTCCAGATGACGCCGTTGTTACGCCCGGCTGCGGGCAGCGCGCGGGTCAGAACGCCGGGCGCTCGCCGGCGCGCAGCAGGCGGCGGGCGGCGGCGCGCTGGAGGTCGGCGCCCCCGGTGTCGCCAAGGTGCTGGAGCGCGTCGGCCAGCCGCAGCAGCACGGCGGCCTCCAGCCGCCGTTCGCCGACCTGGCGGGCGTAGTACAGCGCGTCGCGGCAGGTGCGCAGGGCGTCCTCGGGCAGCCCGGCGTACTCCTGGACCCGGGCCGCCTCGGCCAGCGCGCGGGCCTGCGCGCCCACGTCGCCGAGGCGACGGTGCACCCCGGCGGCCGCACGCCACTCGCGCAGCGCGAGGCCGTGGCTGCCCTGGTACGTCAGGACCGCGCCGATCCGGGCGTGCAGCCGCGCCTGGTCGGCGAGTTCGCCGCGGCCCTGGCGCAGGGCGAGCGCGCGACCGAACCAGTCGCCGGCCCGGGAGAGGTCGCCGAGTTCGAGGTGGCAGCCGCCGATCGCCTCCAGCACCCGTCCCTCGGCGCCGCTGTCGTCGGCGGCGCGGGCGGCTTGCAGCGCGTCGCGGTAGGCGGTGACGGCCTGTTCGGTGCGGCCCGCCTCCGCGTCGAGGTCGGCGAGGTTGATCAGCGCGGCGGCCCGCTCGCGCGGCAGGCGGCGGCGCTCGGCGACGGTCAGCGCCAGGGTGTGCAGTTCGTAGCGCTCGGCGCGGGTGCCGGGGCCGCGGCTTCCGCCGGCCGGCCCGGGCGCGGCCGCGGGCAGGGCGAGCAGTGCGCGGACCAGCGCGGCGACCAACCGGCGGGCGAGGGTGTCGAGTTCGCCGTCGGCCACCGCGGCGCGGGCGGCGGCCATCAGTGCCGGGCGGCGGGCCAGCAGCCAGCCGGCCGCGGCGGCGGGCGAGGCGAACCGGACGGTGGCCGGCAGCGCGTCCGTGCCGCCCTCGCGCGCCAGCGCCGCCCGGCACGACTCCAGCAGCCGTACGGTCCGCTCCAGCATCCGCGCCCGGGCCAGCCGGATGTCCTGCGGGCGGTCGCTGCCGGCCAGCAGGGCGCGCAGCAGCTCTTCGAGGCAGCCGGGCACCCGGTACAGCCCGTCGGCGGGGCCGCGCACCAGCAGCGCGGCGTCGGCCAGGCCGGCGAGGGCGCGCTCGGCGGCGTCCACCGCGCAGCCGGCCAGCGCAGAGGCGACCTGGGCGTCGATGCTTCCGGCCGGGGCGAGCACGAGGCTGCGCAGCAGGCGGGCGACCGGCGCCGGGAGGATGCCGTACGCGGCCCGGAAGGCCCGCAGCAGCTCGGGCGGAGCGCTGGGGCGGCGTGCGGGGCGGGGCGGCACGGGGCCGGGCTGTTGGGGAGCCGCGCCGCCGCCCTCCTCGGCCGGGCCCGGGCCGTCCGGGGCGGGCGCCGGGGCCGGGGCCGGGGGTGCCGGCGGGGCGGCAGGGGCGGGCGGGGTGCCGGGGAGGGCGCGCAGCCGCGCGGTCGCCTCGGACAGCGGCATGCGCGGCTGGGCCGCGAGCCAGGCGGCGGCCAGCCGCAGCGCGGTGGGGTGCCCGGCCAGTTCCTGGACGAGTGCCTCGGCGGCCCGCGGGTCGTTGGTCAGGCGGGTGCGGCCGGTGGTGTGGGCGATCAGTGTCAGGGAGGCGGGGGCGTCCAGGCCGCCGAGGGCGCAGGGGCGGACGTCGGGGACGCCGGTCAGCGGGCCGTCCGCGGTCGCCACGACCAGGCTGCCGGGCGCGTCGGGCAGCAGCGCGGCGAGCTGGTCGGCGCGTGCCACGTCGTCGAGGACCAGCAGCAGGCGGCGCCCGGCGGTTGCCTTGCGCAGCGCGGCCACCGGGTCCTCGGCCGGTTCGGCGCCGCCGCTGCCGGGCGACGGCTGCCCGGGCACCGCGGGGCGGGCGGCGGGGGGCACCCGGGCGGCCAGGGCCCCCAGTAGCGCGCGGGCGACTCTCTCGGCGGGCACGGGTTCGCCGTCGGTGCCGGTGAGCCGCGTGAAGAAGCGGCCGTCGGGGTAGGCCGCCGCGACCTCCCGGGCGAGCTTCACCGCCACCTCGGTGCGACCGGCGCCGGGCCGGCCGACCACCAGCAGCACCCGGCCGCGGTCCGGCTGTTTCCGGCCCGCCGCGGCAAGCCCGGGCCGTACGATGTCGGCCCGCAGCTGGGCGAGTTCGCGCTCCCGGCCGGTGAAGTACGGTGCCGGCTCGGGCAGTGGGCGCACCACGGCGCCGCTGTCCGGTTCGGTGGCCGGCGGGGCCTGGGGCGGTGCCGCGGCGGGCGGGTGCGGGGGCCGCGGCGGGGCCGCTGGGGCCGGAACGGGTGCGGCCGCGGTCGCCGTGTACGTGCCGGGCCGGGGCCGTACGGCGCGGGCCTCGGCACTGCCGTCCGGTGCGGCCCCGGACGCCGGCTCGGGCGCCCGGGCGGGCGGCCTCGGCAACTGGACCCGCGCTTCGCCCGGCTCGGCCCCTTCCGCCGCCGGTCGCGGCCCTTCCGCCGCCTCGGGCTCTCCGGCGGACTCCTCAGCCTCTCCGGCCGCCTCGGCCTCTTCCGCCGCCGGTTCGGCCTCCTCCGCGGGCAGCTCACGTCCCCGCGCGGCCGCGCCCTCTTCCGGGTCCGGGTCGGGCGTGCGCTCGGGGTCCGCGGGGCGGCCGGTCTCGCCGGTGTTCCCCGCAGGGGACCGCCACGGGTCGAGGGCCTGGTCCGGCACGGGCGCGCTCCCGGAGGTGAGGTGGTGCCCCGGGAAGGGGGCGCGTCGAGCCTAGTTCACGCCGGGCCCCACGCCCCCGGGCCCGTGGCCGACGGCGGCGCCAATGATCACCCTTTCAGATCACCCCGCGCCCTCGGACCGCTGCCCTTCACACCCCGCTTCCCGCATCCTGCTCCCTGCTCTCTGCCGCGGACGGCTCCGCTACGCGGTGAACGGCCGCGCCGGCCACGGCGCCTCGGCCGGCCGCAGGGCGTCCAGCCCGCCGGAGGCGATCGCCGCGTTGAGCGCGAGCACCCCGACCACCAGGCAGCTGTTGTGGAGTTCGCCCGCCAGCACCGCCTGGACCAGCTCGGCCAGCGGCACCCGCGCGTACTCCAGGTCGGCCTCCTCCTCGCTGACCGCGAAGCGCTCGCCGTCCGCGTCGGAGACGCCGCGGGCCAGGAAGACCCGCACCGCCTCGTCGGAGCCGCCGGGGCTGGTGTAGATGTCGGCGAGCACCCGCCAGTCCTCGGCCTTGGCGTGCGCCTCCTCGTACAGCTCGCGCTGGGCGGCGTGCAGCGGGTTCTCACCGGGGATGTCGAGCAGCCCGGCGGGGATCTCCCACAGCTTCTGCCGGACCGGGTGCCGGTACTGCTTGAGCACCAGGACGCGGTCGGCGTCGTCGAGGGCGAGGACGGCGACCGAGCCGGGGTGGACCTGGTAGTCGCGGCTGGCCGTGGAGCCGTCGGGCATCACCACGTGGTCGGTGCGCACACCGGTCTTCTTGCCGGTGAACGGCGTGGCGGTGGCCGTGACCTGCCACTCCTGCGGGGTGTCCTGGAGCATGCTGCGCCTTCCGGGATGTCAGGGAGTCGGATCACCGCCGGCGTACGGGGACGCCGGCGGGGAGTCGGCGGGGACGCCGGTGGGGCGTCAGCGCTTCGCCTGGGCGGCGACCGCGGCCTTGACCAGGCCGGCGAAGAGCGGGTGCGGCCGGGTGGGGCGCGACTTCAGCTCCGGGTGCGCCTGGGTCGCCACCAGGTACGGGTGCACCTCGCGGGGGTACTCGACGTACTCCACCAGCTTGTCGTCGGGCGAGGTGCCGGAGAAGACCAGGCCGGTCTTCTGCTCCAGCTCGGCCCGGTAGGCGTTGTTCACCTCGTAGCGGTGGCGGTGGCGCTCCTCGACGCGGGGCCGGTCGCCGTAGACCTCGCGGACGATGGAGCCCTCGGCGAGCTGCGCGGGGTAGGTGCCCAGGCGCATGGTGCCGCCGAGGTCGCCCTTGCCGTCCACGATGTCGAGCTGCTCGGCCATGGTGGAGATCACCGGGTGGGGGGTGGCCGGGTCGAACTCGGTGGAGTTGGCGTCGGCGATCCCGGCGAGGTTGCGGGCGGCCTCGATCACGATGCACTGGAGGCCCAGGCACAGGCCGAGCAGCGGGATGCGGTTCTCGCGCGCGTAGGTGATGGCGCGGACCTTGCCCTCCACACCGCGGTCGCCGAAGCCGCCGGGCACGCACACCGCGTCGACGCCGGCGAGCTGCGCGGCGGCGCCGGCCGGGGTCTCGCAGTCGTCGGAGGCGACCCACTTGACGGCGACGCGGGCGTTGTTGGCGAAGCCGCCGGCCCGGATCGCCTCGGTGACCGACAGGTAGGCGTCGGGCAGGTCGATGTACTTGCCGACCAGGGCGACGGTGACCTCGTGGGCGGGTTCGTGCACCCGCTTGAGCAGGTCGTCCCACTGGGTCCAGTCCACGTCGCGGAAGGGCAGGTCCAGGCGGCGCACCACGTAGGCGTCCAGGCCCTCGGTGTGCAGGACCTTGGGGATGTCGTAGATGGAGGGGGCGTCGATCGCGGCGACCACCGCGTCCTCGTCGACGTCGCACATCAGGGAGACCTTGCGCTTGATGGCGGTGGGCACCTCGCGGTCGGCGCGCAGCACGATCGCGTCGGGCTGGATGCCGATGTTGCGCAGGGCGGCCACCGAGTGCTGGGTCGGCTTGGTCTTCAGCTCGCCGGACGGGCCGATGTAGGGCAGCAGGGAGATGTGCACCACGAAGACGTTGTCGCGGCCGACCTCGTGGCGGACCTGGCGCACCGACTCCAGGAAGGGCAGCGACTCGATGTCGCCGACGGTGCCGCCGACCTCGGTGATGACCACGTCGACGTCCTCGCCGGCCATCCGCCGGATACGGGACTTGATCTCGTTGGTGATGTGCGGGATGACCTGGACGGTGTCGCCGAGGTACTCCCCGCGCCGCTCCTTGGCGATCACCGTGGAGTAGACCTGGCCGGTGGTGACGTTGGCCGAGCCGGCGAGGTTCACGTCCAGGAAGCGCTCGTAGTGGCCGATGTCGAGGTCGGTCTCGGCGCCGTCGTCGGTGACGAAGACCTCACCGTGCTGGAACGGGTTCATCGTGCCCGGGTCCACGTTCAGGTACGGGTCGAGCTTCTGCATGGTGACGCGCAGGCCGCGTGCCTTGAGCAAGGCGCCGAGGCTGGAGGCGGTGAGCCCCTTGCCCAGCGACGAGGCCACCCCGCCGGTGACGAAGATGTGCTTGGTCGTCGTGGATTTCGGCGCACTGTTCAGCAATGAGGCCAAGAGGGGGCTCCCGTGGTCGCGAGGTGAGTGTCGGGCGGCGCTCGGGTCTGGCGCGCCGCCGCGGCGGTTCAGTGGTTCACAGCCCACCGGCCCACGGGCTACCAGGGTATCAGCGCCGCCGGGCGCGATGGGCGACAGGCGCGGACCGCCGGGGAGTGTGCACCGCGCGACGGCCGCATGGCGATGGTGTGAGGAAACGGTGGCGACCGCGGGGACGCCGGGTGCCGATCGCGTGCCCGGGGCTCGGCGTGCGAGGCTGGACGGCGGGCGCTCACCGCGTCTGCCTGCGGCGACGTCCGCTCCGCGGCCGCCGGGCGGCGGGGCCACCCGACCGGCTCAATGAAGATCAGCGAGAGGCACGCACGGCTCGCTGGGAGGACGTATTCTGCTCGAACGCATTGCGCGAGCGACCGGCACGGCACATCCCCGCCCCCCTCCGGATCACTAGCTCGTCCACAGTTCCAGAGCTGACTCGCCGAAGGAATTGCCCCCATACCGCAAGACCGTCCCAGCGGGGGCGGCGCCGTGTTCGACTGGAGTTTCACGTGGCAGGGCGTATCGAGGACTACGCACTCATCGGTGACATGCAGACCGCCGCACTGGTCTGCAGGGACGGCACCGTCGACTGGCTGTGCCTTCCGCGGTTCGACTCGCCGGCGGTCTTCGCCGGCCTGCTCGGCACCGACCAGCACGGCTTCTGGCGGATCGGCCCGGCTGTGCCCGAGGGTGCGAGGACACCGGACGCGACGCGCCGCCACTACCGCGGCGAGTCGCTGGTCCTGGAGTCGGAGTGGGACACCGCGACCGGCACCGCCCGGGTGATCGACTTCATGCCGCCGCGCGACGGCGCGCCGCAGGTGATCCGGATAGTGGAGGGCGTCAGCGGCAAGGTGGCCATGCGCTCCTCGCTGCGGATGCGCTTCTCCTACGGCCAGGTGGTGCCCTGGGTGCAGCAGGTCGGGGACCGCACGGTCGCGGTGGCCGGGCCGGACTCGGTCTGGCTGGACACCGATGTCGAGACCTACGGCGAGGACCTGACCACCTACAGCGACTTCACCGTCTCCCCCGGTGACCGGGTCTGCTTCACCATCAGCTGGGAGCCGTCGCACAAGCCGCAGCCGTCGCTGCCCGGCCCGCAGGGCTCGCTCGCCGCGACCGAGGACTTCTGGCGCGAGTGGGTCGAGCAGTGCACCTACTCCGGCCCCTACCGCGAGGCCGTGATCCGCTCCCTGATCACGCTCAAGGCCCTCACCTACGGGCCGACCGGCGGGATCGTCGCCGCGCCCACCACCTCCCTGCCGGAGGACATCGGCGGGGTGCGCAACTGGGACTACCGCTTCACCTGGCTGCGGGACGCCGCGATCACCCTGTCGTCGCTGCTGCGCACCGGCTACCGCGAGGAGGCCCGCGCCTGGCGCGAGTGGCTGCTGCGGGCGGTGGCCGGCGACCCGGAGAACCTCCAGATCATGTACGGCATCGCCGGGGAGCGCGAGCTCGGCGAGAACACGCTGCACTGGCTGCCCGGCTACGAGAACTCCTCGCCGGTGCGGATCGGCAACGGCGCCGCGCACCAGCTCCAGCTCGACGTGTACGGCGAGGTCACCGAGGCGCTGCACCTGGGCCACATGACCGGCCTGGCGCGCAACGACTACGCGAGCGTGCTCCAGCTCAAGCTGATCCGCTACCTGGAGAAGCACTGGATGGAGCCCGACGAGGGCATCTGGGAGGTGCGCGGCCCGCGCCGCCACTTCGTGCACTCCAAGGTGATGGCCTGGGTGGCCGTCGACCGCACCGTCAAGCTCATCGAGTCCGGCGAGATCGAGGGCCCGCTGGAGCAGCTGAAGGAACTGCGGGACGAGATCCACTACGACGTGTGCGAGAAGGGGTACGACAAGGAGCGCAACACCTTCACCCAGTCGTACGGCTCGCGCGAGTTGGACGCCTCGCTGCTGCTGATCCCGCAGATGGGCTTCCTGCCCCCGGACGACAAGCGGGTGATCGGCACCATCGAGGCGATCCAGCGGGAGCTGTCCACGGCGGACGGCTTCGTGCTGCGCTACCCCACCTCCAGCGGCGACGCGAGCGGCGAGGAGAACCTCGACGGGCTGCCCGGCGACGAAGGGGCCTTCCTGGCCTGCTCGTTCTGGCTCGCCGACGACCTCGCGATGATCGGGCGGGTGCAGGAGGCGCGGCGGCTCTTCGAGAAGCTGCTCGCCCTGCGCAACGACCTCGGGCTGCTCGCGGAGGAGTGGGACCCGCGGCGCCAGCGCCAGGTGGGGAACTTCCCGCAGGCGTTCAGCCACGTCCCTCTGATCGACACCGCGCTGCGCCTGACCGCCTGCGGCGCGCTGGAACCGTAGCCGGGCGGACGGCCTCGCGGCCGGGTGGACGGCCCCTGGAATCCCGGCGGTTCAGGGGCCCGCCAGTTCGTCGTAGATGCTGAGGACCTGGGCGACCGTGTCGTCCTCGGTGGGCCAGGTCGCCGCCTGGGCGCGGCCCGCGATCGCCAGGGCGGCCCGGCGCTCGGGGTCGGCGAGCAGGTCCACGACGGCGCGCGCCAGGACGTAGGGGTCGCCGTAGGGCACCAGGTGGGCGGCGTCACCGACGAGTTCGGGGGTGCCGCCGACCGCGGTGGCGACCAGCGGCACCCCGGCGTGCAGCGCCTCCTGCGCGATCAGGGGGCGCCCCTCCCAGCGGCTGGGCAGCACCACCAGGTCGGCGGCGGACAGCAGTTCGGGCACGTCGTCGCGCCGCCCGAGCAGCGCCACCGGCAACTTCTCGGCCTCGACGCGCTGTTCCAGCGCCGCCCGCTGCGGCCCCTCCCCCGCGATCGCGAGCAGCGGCCGCAGTTCGGAGTCGGCCCAGTACGCGGCGGCCGTCAGCAGGAAGTCGTACCCCTTGGCCGGTTCGAGCCGGCCGACGGCCAGCAGCAGCGGCCGCTCCTCGGCGCCGAACTCGGCCCGCACGCGCTGCTTCCTGCGCTCCCCGTCGGCCGGCAGCAGCGGCGGTCTGGGCTGCGGCCGCGGTACGGCCGCCGGCGCCAGCCGCACGTCGCGGGCGCCGTGGCCGCGGGCCCGGTCGACCAGGTCGGAGGAGACCCCGAGCACCACCGTCGCCGCCCGCACCGCCCGGCGCTCCAGCCAGCGGACCATCGGCCCGGCCCGGCCGTCCGCGGGCGTCTCGCCGCCGTGCCAGGTCACCACCAGCGGCACCCGGCGGCCGCCGAGCGCGAGCGCGGAGAGCAACCCGGCCCGCAGGCCGTGCGCGTGGACGACGCCCGCGCCGCTGAAGGCGGTGCGCAGCGCGGCCAGCGCGGGACCGTCGGCGGCCGCGCTGCGGCCGACGTCGACGGGCAGGAAGCGGGCCCCGCCGGTCCCGAAGCCGTACTCGGTGTCGGTCCCGGCCGGGCCGCAGACGGTGACGTCCACCCCGCGTGCCACCAGCCCGGCGGACAGCGAGCGGACGTGCGCGCCCGCCGCCGCGCCCAGTACGTGCACGGCGTGGAGCTGCCCTTGAAGGGGGTGCGGGCTGCTGCTCACGCGGGTGGGGCTCCTGACTCGGGGTGTGCGGACACGGCCGCGGAAGGCCGCGGGCGAAGGGGGCGCGGCTACCGGCGCCCGCTCCAGGATGCCAGGCCCTGGCCCGGGCCTGACCGCCCAGGAGGGCGCGAATGCCGCCCGTCCGCGCCCCGGATCACCCGTACGGGTGGGGCGTTCGACCCCAGGCGTCGAACCGGCGTACCACCGGCGCGCTCCAGAACCGCTGCCCCGCCCCCACCCGGTCCCCCACCGCGGCCAGCGCGACCACGACCGCGGCGTGCGCGACCAGCGCGCCGCGCCCGTCGGCGAGCGCGAGTGCCGCGCCCAGCGCCGCACCCAGCGCGTGCGCGCCCGCGTCGCCGAGCATCGTCCGCTCGTGCAGGTCGTCGCCGAGCACCGCGGCGGCCGCGCCGAGCGGCGCGGAGGCCAGCACCGCGCCCGGGCCGCGCCGCAGCAGCCCCGGCAGCCCGGCCGTGATCACCGCTTTCGCGGCGCGGCCGGGCGCCACGTCGGCGAGGTTCACCGCGTGCGCGCTGCCCGCGATGACGACCCCGGCCAGCACCTGGTCGAGCGGCCGGGCCTTGAGCAGCGCGCCCGCGGCCAGGCCCGCCGCGCCGATGCCGAGCAGCTTCACCCCGCCCGAGGTCAGCCGCCGCTCGCGCAACGCGCCCAGGTGGGCGGCGAAGCCGCGCTCGCCGGGGACGCCCTTCTGGTCGTCGTAGGCACCGCACGCGCCGGCCGCGAGCGCCGCGCCGACCGCCGCGATCCGGGCCCGTACGCTCACCCCGCGGGCGGCGGCCATCGCCGTCGCCGCGCCGGCCGCCGCCGCCAGCCCGCCGTACAACTCCACGCCCCGGCCCGCGTAGTTGGTGCGCTGCCACATCCGCGCCTCCACCGGGGGGCGGCGGCGCAGCTGCCGGTAGGCGGCCCTGGTGGCCGCTGCCGCCGACGCGGCGACCGATACGTGCCCGCTGCTCCGGTTCACCGTGTGCGGCTCCTCGCCGTAGTGACTCGCGTTCGTAACGCCGCGCGCCAGGCCCGGCCGGGCGTGGCGCGGCGAGGGGCGGGGGCTCAGCGGGACGCCTTGGCCGCGGCGAGGAGTTCCTCGGCGTGGGCGCGGCCCAGCTCCGAGTCCTCCAGCCCGGCGAGCATGCGGGACAGCTCGCGCACCCGGTCCTCGCCTTCGAGGACGGACACGCCGCTGCGCGTGACCGACCCGTCGTTGGTCTTCTCCACCAGCAGTTGCCGGTCGGCGAACGCGGCCACCTGCGGCAGGTGGGTGACGACGACGACCTGGGCGGTGCGCGCCAGCCGGGCCAGCCGCCGGCCGACCTCGACCGCGGCCTTGCCGCCGACCCCGGCGTCCACCTCGTCGAAGAGGTAGGTGGGCACCGGGTCGGAGCCGGCGAAGACCACCTCGACGGCGAGCATCACCCGGGACAGCTCGCCGCCCGAGGCGCCCTTGGCGATCGGGCGCGCCGGGGAGCCCGGGTGCGGGGCGAGTTGAAGTTCGACCTCGTCGGCGCCGGTGGGCCCGTAGAGCACCGCGCGGCCGCCGACCTCCACGCCGGCGTCCGGGTCGGCCGCCTCGGTCTGGCGGATGCCGACGGTGACGCGGGCGTGCGGCATCGCCAGTTCGGCGAGTTCCGCGGTCACGGCGACCGCGAACCGCTCGGCGGCCTCCGTACGGGCGTCGGTCAGGCGCTGGGCGAGCGCGCCGAGTTCGGCGCGCAGCGCGTCGCGTTCGGCGGTCAGTTCGGCGATCCGGTCGTCGTCGCCCTCGAGTTCGTCCAGCCGGGCGGCGCTGCGCCGGCCCCAGGCGAGGACCGCGTCGATGCCGCCGCCCTCCGCCGTGTCGGCGGCGTCGGTGCCGTACTTGCGGACCAGGTGGGCCAGGACGGACCGCCGCTCCTCGACGGCGGCCAGCCGCAGCGGGTCCGCGTCGAGGTTGTCGGCGTATCCGGCCAGCTCCCCGGCGACGTCCCCGGCGAGGATGCCGATCTCGCCGAGCCGGGCCGCGAGGTCGGCGAGCACCGGGTCATGGGCGCTGACCGCGTCCAGGGCGCGCTGGGCGGCCGCCACCAGGGTGCCCGCGTCGACGCCCTCGGGGTCCTCGGGGTTGCCGGCCAGGCCCGCGTGCGCGAGCGTGGCCGCGGCGGCCAGCGCCTCGGCGTTGCCCAGGCGCTCGGCCTCGGCGGCCAGTTCGGTGTCCTCGCCCGGCAGCGGCTCGGCCGCGGAGATCTCCTCCACGCCGAACCGCAGCAGGTCCGCCTCCTGGGCGCGTTCCCGGGCGCGGGTGGTGAGCTCGTCGAGCTGCTCGGCGACCTCGCGCAGCCGCCGGTAGGCCGCGCCGTACGTCGCCAGCGGGCCGGCGACGGCGTCGCCCGCGTACCGGTCCAGGGCCTCGCGCTGCCGCGCCGGGCGCAGCAGCCCCTGCTGGTCGGTCTGGCCGTGCACCGCCACCAGTTCGTCGGCGAGTTCGCCGAGCAGGCCGACCGGCACCCCCCGGCCGCCGACGTGCGCGCGGGACCGGCCCTCGGCCGACACCGTACGGCTGATCAGCAGCGCGCCGTCATCCAGTTCGGCGCCCGCCTCAGCGGCCCGCACCGCGGCCGGCGCCTGCGGGTCGAGGCCGATCCTGCCCTCGACCACCGCCTGTTTGGCGCCGATCCGCACCAGCGCCGGGTCGGCGCGGCCGCCGAGCAGCAGCCCCAGGCTGGTGACGACCATGGTCTTGCCCGCGCCGGTCTCGCCGGTCACCGCGGTGAAGCCGGGGGACAGCTCCACCACGGCATCCTCGATGACTCCGAGCGACCGAATCCGCATTTCCTCCAACACGGATACGACCATACGAGGTTTCGGCTGGCCGTGGGACCGCCCGGGGTACCCGTTCGCATGAGTCGGGGGTACCGACCGCACCGGACCACCCCGGTGGGTCAGGGCACGACGACCCCGCGCCAGCCGGAGACGGGCAGTGCGAACTTCGCCACCAGGCGGTCGGTGAACGAGGCGTGGTGCAGCCGGGCCAACCGGACCGGCACGGCGCCGCGCCGCACCTCCACCCGGGCACCGGGCAGCAGTTCGACGGTGCGCCGCCCGTCGCACCACAGCACCCCGTACTGGGACTGCGGCTGCACCTCGACCGCCAGCACCGACCGCGGCGAGGTGACCAGCGGCCGGGCGAACAGCGCGTGCGCGCTGATCGGCACCATGAGCAGCGCCTCGACCTCCGGCCACACCACGGGGCCGCCGGCGGAGAACGCGTAGGCGGTGGAGCCGGTCGGCGTGGCGCACACGACGCCGTCGCCGCCGAACCCGGAGACCGGGCGGCCGTCGACCTCGGTGACGACCTCCAGCAGGCGTTCGCGGGACGCCTTCTCCACCGACGCCTCGTTGAGCGCCCAGTCGGTGTGGACGATCCGGCCGTCGTTGCGCACCAGGACGTCGAGGGTCATCCGCTCCTCGACCTCGTACTCCTTGGTGACGACCCGGTCCACGACCTTGTCGAGGTCGTCCCGCTCGGCCTCGGCGAGGAAGCCGACCCGGCCGAGGTTGACGCCGAGCATCGGCACCCCGGAGGCGCGGGCGAACTCCGCGCCGCGCAGCAGGGTGCCGTCACCGCCCAGCACGATGATCAGTTCGCAGCCCTGGACCGAACCCGGACCGACCTCGCCGACGAGTTCGACGGCGGGCGGCAGCGGCAGGTCTGCGGCCTCGTCCTCCAGCAGCCGCACCCCGATGCCGCAGCGCATCAGCCCGTGCACCACCCGCTCGGCGCTGCGGATCGCCGACTCGCGGCCGGTGTGGGTCAGCAGGAAGACGGTGCGGCCGGCGGCCGCGGCCCCGTCCGCCGGATCGGCGGCAGCCGCGGGCACGGACGCGTCCCCGGACCCGGGCTCGGACCCGGCCTCGGACGCGGATTCGGACGTATTGGACAGCTCGCTCATCGGGGCCCCTCCGCCACAGCACGGTCGACTTCGGCCGGGTCCAGCGCGGGGGCGCCGGAGCGCAGCCACAGAAAGTACTCCACGTTCCCGGACGGGCCGGGCAGCGGGCTGGCGGTGACGCCGAGCGCTCCCAGCCCGAGTACGGCGGCCTGCTCGGCCACCTTCCGCACGCTCTCGGCGCGCAGTCGGCTGCTGCGGACCACGCCGCCGCTGCCCAGCCGCTCCCGGCCCACCTCGAACTGCGGCTTCACCATCAGCACCAGGTCCGCGTCCGGCGCGGCGCACCGCACCAGCGCGGGCAGCACCAGGCCGAGCGGGATGAACGACAGGTCGCCGACGACGAGGCCGACCGGCCGGCCGTCGATCGCCTCCAACGTCAACTCCCGTACGTTGGTGCGGTCCTTGACGGTGACCCGGTCGTCGCTCTGGAGCGACCAGGCGAGTTGGCCGTAGCCGACGTCCACCGCGACCACCTCGGCGGCGCCCGCGCGCAGCAGCACGTCGGTGAAGCCCCCGGTGGAGGCCCCGGCGTCCAGGGCGCGGCGGCCGGCCACGGTCAGGCCGCGCGGGGTGAACGCGGCCAGCGCACCGGCCAGCTTGTGGCCGCCGCGCGAGACGTAGTCCGGGTCGCCGTCGTCCTTCGCGACGACCAGGGCCGCGCTGGTCTCCACCTGCGTGGCCGACTTGGTCGCGGTCGCCCCGGCCACGGTCACCCGGCCTGCGGCGATCAACTGCCCGGCGTGCTCGCGGGAGCGCGCGAGTTTCCGGCGCACCAGCTCAGCGTCGAGTCGGCGTCGTGCCACGTACGGTTCAGCCCCTGTTCTCGTCCAGCGCGGTCAGTGCGTTCCGCAGTCCTGCGTGCACATCTTCGTAGACCTCGATGTGCGCGTCGGTGGGGAGCGCGTCCGCGTCCCGCAGCCGCTCAACCGCGGCGTCGACGTCAGCATTCCCCGTCGCCTCGACCGCCACCCCCAACGGCTCCACCCGCTGCGAGGCTTCGGCCGCCCCGCCCGGCTCCTCGCTCGGGGCCGGGGCGGTCTGCTGCGCCGCGGGCGGCTCCGCCGGGGGGTGGGGGTGGAGGTGCGGGTCGAGTCCCGGCAGATCGTAGCTTTCACTCATCGCCTGTGCCCTTTGGGGTGGCGGGCGTCCCCGTACCGCCGGACCCCGCCGCCGGGGTGCGCTTGGCGGGGGCCTTCCTGGCCGGGGTGCTCTTCGCGGCCGCGGTCTTCTTGGCGGCGGCCTTCTTCTCAGCTGCTTTCTTTACGGCTGCCTGCTTGGCGGCCGTCGTCTTCGCGGGGGCCTTCTTGGCGGGCGTCTGCTTCGCCGCTGTTTGCTTCGCCGGTGCGGGCCGTGCGGCGGTCTCCTCCGCGGGGGTGCCCGTGGTTGCCGCCTTCTTGGCGGGGGCCTTCTTGGCGGCGGTCTTCTTGGCCGCGGTCGCCTTCGCGGGTGCCTGCTTCGCGGCGGTCTTCTTGGCTGCCGTCTTCTTCGCTGCCGTCTTCTTCGCTGCCGGTGCGGCCTTCTTCGCCGGTGCGGGCTTCGCGGACGCGGGCTTCCCGGGCGCGGCGGTCCTGCGGGGGTTGGCGACCGAGGTGGGGGCCGGTTCGGTGTCGACCCGGACGTGTTCGACGGGTGGCGCCGCGGGCGGGGTGCGCTGCGCCCGTTCCTTGGCGGTGGCGGTGGGGGTGGGAGCCGGGGCCCGGGTACGGCCCGCGCCCGGGGCGCCGTCCGGACCGGTGTCGGCCCCAGGCTGCTCCAGGTTCCTGATCCGGCGCTCCAGCGCCTCCAGGACGACGCCGACCTTGGTGACCTCGTCGGCGAGCCGGCCGACTCGGCTCATCGCCTTGTCGACCTCCTCGCGGACGATGCCGAGCAGCAGGTCGCGGTTGGCCCGGCCGGAGGCGACCAGCTCGTCCGCGAGGGTCTGCACCTCCTGCGGGATGGCCGCGCCGATCCGCTCCTGGAGGGCCGCCGGGTCGATACCCGCCTGGTCGAGCATCTCCCGTGCGGCCTCTGCCGCACGGCGGCGGGTGGCCTCGGTCAGGCCGCCCGCGATCTGCAGACAGGTACGCAGCGCGTCCCGCATCGCTCACACTCCTCGCCTCGCCGTCGGCGCATGTCGCCGCCCACTGGTGCACGCGGTGACGACGCTACCTCTTTCCGTCGCCGCTCCCCGAGCGCGGGCCCTGCGGTACCGTCATCCGGACGTACCGACCACCGGGAGACATCTCAGCCGATGGCCACCATCGAGGAGTGCCGCAGCGCGCTCGACACCCTTGCGGCGAACCTCGCGAAGGCCGAGGGCGCCGTCCGCGACGCCACCGCCCTGGAACGCTCGCTGAGCTGCCACCTCACGGACCTGGACGTCACCTTCGCCGGCAAGCTGGCGGGCAGCAGCATCCAGGACGTGGTGACGGTGCCGGGCGTCCCCCGGCAGAAGGCGCAGATCCGGCTGGCGATGACCGGCGACGTGCTGGTCGGGCTGGTCGGCGGCGAGTTGAACTTCGCGAAGGCGTGGGGCTCCGGCCGGGTCAGGGTGCAGGCGAGCCTGCGGGACCTGCTGAGGCTGCGCTCGCTGCTGTAGCGCCACCGCCCCGGTCCGTACGGTCCTCCGCGCCGTCTTCGGCCGTGGCCGTACGGGCCTCGTCCCCCTCTGCCGTGTCCGTACGGTCCTCGTCCCCTTCGGCCGCGTCATCGGTCTTGCCCGCCGCGCGCCGGGCGGCGGGCACCACCAGGGGCGTGCCGCTCTCCGGGTCGTCGATGATCCGGCACCGCACCCCGAAGACGCGCTCGACCAGTTCGGTGGTGAGGATCTCGGCGGGCGGGCCCTGGGCCTCGATCCGGCCGTCCTTCATGGCGATGAGGTGCGTGGCGTAGCGGGCAGCCTGGTTGAGGTCGTGCAGGACCGCGACGAGGGTGCGGCCGTGCTGCTCGTGGAGTTCGGCGCACAGGTCGAGGACGTCGATCTGGTGCTGGATGTCCAGGAAGGTGGTCGGCTCGTCGAGGAGGAGCAGCGGGGTCTGCTGGGCGAGGGCCATCGCGATCCAGACGCGTTGCCGCTGCCCGCCGGAGAGTTCGTCGACAAAGCGATCGGCGAGGGCGTCGATGCCGGTGGCGGCCATCGACTCGTCGACGATCCGCTCGTCCTCGGGCGACCACTGCCGCAGCAGGCCCTGGTGCGGGTAGCGGCCGCGGGCGACCAGCCCGGAGACGGTGATGCCGTCGGGCGCGACCGAACTCTGCGGGAGCAGGCCGAGGGTCCTGGCCACGGCTTTCGCCGGGAGGGACCCGATCGCGTGGCCGTCGAGCAGCACCCGGCCCTGCGCCGGCCTGAGCAGCCGGGACAGGGCGCGCAGCAGGGTGGACTTGCCGCACGCGTTGGGGCCGACGATGACGGTGAAGGAGCGGTCGGGTATCGCGACCGAGAGGTCCTCCGCGATGACCCGCTGGTCGTAGCCGAGGGTGACGGACTCGGCGGTGAGGCGGGGGCCGCCGGACGGTTCGCCGTCCTGGCCGCGGCCCGGCGTCTTCGCGGTGGCGGTTGTCGACTTGTCGGTGCCGCGGAACATCCGGCGGAACCCCTTTCCCGGTCGGGCCGTCGCCGGCCGCGCTGACTGCTTGCCGCTCATATCCGCCCCGCTTTCCGCTCGCTGACCAGCAGCCACAGCAGGTAGCCGCCGCCGAGCACCCCGGTGGCCACGCCGACCGGCACCTCGCCCGTCCCGAAGGCGCGCTGGGCGGCCCAGTCGGCGGCCACCAGCAAGGTCGCGCCCATGAGGGCGGAGGGCACGAGGGCGACGCCGGGCGAGCGGGTCAGGCGGCGCGCCAGTTGGGGTGCGGTGAGCGCGACGAACGAGATCGGGCCCGCGGCGGCGGTCGCGGAGGCGGTGAGCAGCACCGCCGCCAGGACCGTGACGAGCCGGACGCGCTCGACGCGTACACCCAGCGCGCTGGCGGCGTCATCACCCATCTCGGTGATCCTCAGCGCGCGTCCGCTGATGACGAGGGTCGGCATGAGGACGACGGCCGCGCCCAGCAGCGGCCACGCCTGCGACCAGTCGCGGCCGTCCAGCGACCCGGTGATCCACACCACGGCCCGGGCCGCGTCCACGATGTCCGCCTTGACCAGCAGGTAGCTGTTGACCGCCGACAGCACCGCGGACGCGCCGATGCCGACCAGCACCAGCCGGTAGCCGTGCACCCCGCGCTTCCACGCCAGCAGGTACACCGCGATCCCGGTGAGCAGCCCGCCGGCGACCGCGCCGATCGCGACCTGGTACGAGGAGCCCTTGAGCAGCACGATCACGATGAGCGCGCCGGCCGCCGAGCCCTGGCCGAAGCCGATGACGTCCGGGCTGCCCAGCGGGTTGCGGGAGACGGTCTGGAAGGCGGCACCGGCCATGCCCAGGCTCGCGCCGACCAGCAGCGCCACCACGACCCGCGGCAGCCGCAGTTGGCGCACGATGAAGTCCTGCCCGGCGTCGCCGTGGCCGGTGAGGCTGCGCACCACGTCGAGCGGGGCGATGTGGTAGTCGCCGGTGCCGATGAGCACCACGGAGATGGCCAGCGCGACCACCAGCAGGCCCGCGCAGACCAGCAGCGAGCGCCGGTCGACCGGCAGCGAGAGGTGGCCTCGGCGCAGCACGGTCCGGTGCGGGGCCGCGCTCCGGCCGGGGGTCCGGGTCAGGGTCCGGCTCACAGTTCGGCCATCCTTCGGCGTCGGACCAGCGCGATGAAGACGGGGCCGCCGATGACGGCGGTGACGATGCCGACCTGGAGTTCGGCGGGCCGGGTGACGACCCGTCCGATGACGTCGGAGCCGAGCAGCAGCACCGGCGAGAGCACCGCGGCGTAGGGGATGATCCAGCGCATGTCGGGGCCGGTGATGCCGCGCACCACGTGCGGCACCATCAGGCCGACGAAGACGATCGGCCCGCACGCGGCGGTCGCGGCGCCGCACAGCAGGGTGATCGCGGCCATCACCAGCACGCGGGTGCGGGTGAGTTTCGCGCCGAGGCCGCGCGCGGTGTCGTCGCCGAGCGCGACGGCGTTCAGCGGGCGGGCGGTGGCCAGGGCGAGCACCGCGCCGACCGCGAGGAAGGGCGCGACGTCCCGCACGGTGGACATGTTCGCCGAGGCGAGCGAGCCGACCTGCCAGAAGCGCATCCGGTCCAGGGCGACCTTGTCGGTGAGTTCGACGGCGGTGGTCCAGCCCTGGAGCAGCGCGGTGATGGCGGTGCCGGCGAGCGCGAGCCGTACCGGGGTCGCCGAGCGGCTGCCGCCGATGGCGTAGACGAGCACGGAGACCACCGCGGCGCCCACCAGCGCGAACCAGACGTAGCCGGTGGTGGAGGTGACCCCGAGGAAGCTGATCCCGGAGACCACGGCGGCGGCCGCACCGGCGTTGACGCCGAGCAGGCCCGGGTCGGCGAGCGGGTTGCGGGTCAGCGCCTGCATGGCGGCCCCGGCGACACCGAGCGCGGCGCCGACGACCAGGCCGAGTACGGTACGGGGCAGCCGCAGTTTGCGGATGACCACGTCGTCGTCCGTGCCGGTGTAGTGGAACAGGCCGTGCCACACGTGGCCGACGGGCACGTTCCGCGCGCCGATCGCGATGCTCGCCACCACCACGACGGCGAGCAGCCCGACGGCCAGCAGCAGCCCGGCGGCCCGGCGCGCGTCGGCGCGCGCGACGCTGCCGCGCGCTGGGGCGGACGGGGGCCCGGTGTCCGCCTGGGGCGGGGAGTGTCGGTCGACCAGCACGGACTTAGGTTAGCCTACCCTCGCCAGTCCACTTCGAGCAGAGCGGTAGCCCCATGCACGCGTCCCGTTTCGCCCCAGTCTCCGAACCGTCGCGCCGAGGGGTGCTCGCCGCGGGCGGGTCCGTCGGTCTCGGCGCGCTGCTGGCCGCATGCGGCGGGTCGTCCGGCTCCGGCTCCGACGCGGCCTCCTCCGGCGGCAAGGACACCAAGGCCGGCGGCCCTTGGAGCTTCACCGACGACCGCAAGAAGACCGCCAAGGCCGACCGCATACCCGCGAACCTCGTCGCCTACACCGGCACCGCCGCGGCCCTGCACGACTACGGCGTCGAGTGCACCGGCGTCTTCGGCCCGACCACCCTCAAGGACGGCTCGCCCGACCCGATGGCCGGCGACCTCGACGTGAAGAAACTCACCGTGATCGGCAACGCCTGGGGCGAGTTCAACATCGAGAAGTACGCCGCCCTGGACCCCGGCCTGCTCGTCAGCCACATGTACCAGGCCCCCACGCTCTGGTTCGTCCCCGACGACAGCTCCGCGAAGATCCTCGCCCTGGCGCCCAGCGTCGGCATCAACGTCGCCGGGGTCCCCCTCACCACGCCGCTCCAGCGCTACGCCGAACTCGCCGCGTCCCTGGGCGCCGACATGGCCGCCGGCACCAACGCCGCCCAGAAGGCCCGCTTCGAGAAGTCCTCCGCCGCCCTGCGCGCGGCCGTCAAAGCGCACCCCGGCATCACCGTCATGGCCGGCTCGGCGAGCGCCGACTCGCTGTACGTCTCCACCCCCGCCGCCGCCTCCGACCTGCGCTACTACCAGAGCCTCGGGGTGGACTTCATCGTCCCGAACCAGGTCAAGGGCGGCTTCTTCGAGACGCTGAGCTGGGAGAACGCCGACAAGTACCAGGCGGACATCATCATGCTCGACAACCGCACCGCCACCCTCCAGCCCAAGGACCTCACCGGCAAGCCCACCTGGACGAAGCTCCCCGCGGTCAAGGGCGGCCAGGTCGTCGGCTGGCCCAGCGAGCCGATCTTCTCCTACGCCAAGTGCGCCGACCGGATCGACGCCCTCACCCACGCCATCACCTCCGCGAAGAAGCTGGTCTGACACCGTGAACGACCGCCCCGTGAACGAGCGCCCGTACCAGTTCTTCCACCCGCGGGTCGTGCGCACCCGGCAGCTGTCCCCCACGCTGCGCCGCGTCGTGCTCGGCGGCGCCGGCCTCGCCCGGATCGTCACCGGCGGCCGCGACCAGCGCGTCAAGCTCTTCCTGCCGCGCCCCGGCCAGTCCGCGCCCGTCCTGCCCGAGGTCCTCGACGACGACTGGTACGCCCGCTGGCGCGGCCTCGACCCGGCCCTGCGCGGCGTGATGCGCACCTACACCGTCAGCGCCGTCCGGCCGCAAACCGCCGAACTCGACATCGACTTCGCCCTGCACGGCGACCTCGGCCCGGCCTCCCGCTGGGCCGCGCGGGCCTGCCCCGGCGACCGCGTCGCGCTGCTGGCACCCGTCGTCGAGGACAACGGCGGCATCGAGTTCCGCCCGCCGGCCGGCACCGGCTGGGTGCTGCTCGCCGCCGACGAGACCGCGCTGCCCGCCGTGGCGAACATCCTCGCCGCGCTCCCCGCCGGACTGCCGGTCCGCGCCTTCGTCGAGGTCGGCCACCCCGACGACCGCCGCCACCTGCCCACCCGGGCCGACGCCCGCGTCACATGGCTGGTCCGCGCCGGCCACGACCGCACCACACCCCTGCTGGACGCCGTACGCGCCACCGCCGCCCCCGACGGGGCCGCGCCCTACGCGTGGCTGGCCGGCGAGTCCGGCTGCGTAAGGGCGCTGCGCCGCCACCTGGTGACCGAGCGCGGAATGGACCGCAAGGCGGTCTCGTTCACCGGCTACTGGCGCCAGGGCCGCACCGAGGACGACCTGCTCCGCGCCGCCGTCGCCGCGGCCGAGGCGCAAGCACAGACGGCCGCCGCCTGACCGCCGCCGGGCACCGCCAGGCCGCCCTCACCCCGCCCACCGCCCGGTGAAGAAGGCCAGCGCCAGCACGGTGCCCAGCGGCCCGGCCACCGCGAAGTAGGCGGTGCGCAGCCGCGGCCGGACCGCGGTCGCCGCGCACAGCGACGTCCACAGCGGCCACCACAGCAGCGCCGCCCGCGGGATCGACATGTACCAGTACGACGTGCCCAGCGCCCACAGGCTCAGCCCGACGTACACCCCCTCCGCCCACCGGCGCCGCACCAGCAGGAACACCAGCAGCACCGTCCCGGCGGCCATCCCGACCAGTTCGGCCTGGAACATCACCGCGTACCCCGTGCCCTGGGTGTGCCCGAACGCCGCGGTCCACGTGTGGTGCCAGGCGCTCCACGGACTGTGGAACTGCCGCGCCCAGCCCCGGTCCTCCGCGTCCTTCCACGCCAGCCAGTCGCCGGTACGCGAGTGCAGGTAGGCGCTGTACAGCAGCGGCGGCAGCGCGGGCAGCGCCAGCCACGGCAGCGGGCGCAGGTCGCGCGGCCGCCGCACCGCCACCAGCAGCTGGACCACGAGCGCCGCCACCAGGAACAGCCCGGACACCCGCACCGTGCACGCCAGGCACGCCAGCACCGCCGCCCGCGCCCACTCCTCCCGGCGGGCCGCGAGCCACGCGGGCAGCGCCAGTGCGAGGAACAGCGACTCGGTGTAGCCCGCGGCGAGGAACACCGCACACGGCGACAGCAGGAACAGCGCGGCCGTCCGCCGCGGCGCGCCCGCACCCGGCTGGTCCAGCCCGGCTATCCGCCCCAGCGCCACCACCGCGACCGCGCCGGCGGCGAAGGAGACGGTCAGCCCCGCCGCCGTCCAGTCGCCGATCACCGTGTGCACCGCCCGCAGCACCAGCGGGAAGCCGGGGAAGAACGCCTCCCGGTTGTCCCAGCCGACCTGGCCGGGGCCCGGCGCGCCCGCCGGGAAGTAGCCGTCCCGCGCGATGTGCAGGTAATACGCCCAGTCCCACTGCTGCCACGGCGCGAGGACCGCCGCCGGGTGGCGGCTGTCCCCATCGGCCGGGAAGAGCCAGCGGGCGCAGTACTCCGTGCCCCACAGCCCGGCCCGCGTCAGGACGTACAGCCACAGCACGTCGCGGTCGGCCCGCGTCAGCCGGCCGGTGAACCGCCGCACCGAGAAGGGGCGCCGGCGCCGAGCACCGGGGCGCTCCGGCTCGGACTCGGCCGCCTCGACGGTCGGCAGGGCAGGGGAGATCGTCATGAACGGACCTTTCGGGCTGCGTCCGGACGTACGACACCGCGCCCTGGCGGCCGGGGCGCGCGGGCGGGGGCGGTGCGGGATATCGGGATCAGGATGCGAAGCCGTCGATCGGAAGCGGGCGTTCGGGATACGGGGGACGGACGTGCGGGCGGGCGTATGGGCGGGATACGGGGTGCGGGCGCTCAGGGCGCCGTGGTCCGCGGGTAGGCCGGTGTGGTGCTCGCCGGGGAGGACGGCAGCCCGGTGGCACCGTCCGCGGCGCCGGTGCCCGGCACGCTGGTCGTGGTCGAGGGCGCCCGGGACAGCGTGGTGCCGGCCGGGTCCGCGCCGCGCACCGGGCCGCTGCTCGCGGTGCCCGGCGCGGTGGCGGACCCGCCCCCGCCGCTGCTCGTGCTGCCGGGCGGTACGGAGCCGCCGCCGCGCGGCAACGCCGAGACCAGCCCCGCGGCTGTTCCGGCGAGCACCACGGACAGCGCGGCCGCGGCCACCGCCGCACGCCGTCGGCGCCGCGCCGCTCCCCGCGCCCGGACCTCCGCCGGCGGCGCGGAACGCGTCCTGGCCTGCCCGTCGGCGGCGGCCGACTTGAACAGGGCGCGCAGCGGCTCGTCCGGACCATCAGGACCATCAGGACCGGACCCGCCGAAGGGCCCCGGCAGGCCGCCCAGGTCGTCGAAGTCGCCGTGCGCGTCGCGGTGTTCAGGCACCGGAAGCCTCCTCGTGCCGCGGATCGTTCAGGAGGTGGGCGAGCGCCGAGCGGCCCCGGACCAGATGCGTCTTGACGGTGCTCACCGACACCCCGGTCTCCGCCGCGATCTGGTCCACACTCAGATCGCAGACGTAGTGCAGGGTCAGCGTGCGGCGCTGCTTCGGCGGCAGCTCGCGCAGCGCCTCCACCAGCACCACCGGCTCCGGCCCCGGCCCCTCCGCGGTTACCGGCGGCCCGGTCCGGTGCCATGCCTCCGCGGTACGCCGCCGGCCCCGCCAGCGGCTCACCGCCAGCCGCCACGCGACCGTACGCACCCAAGCCTCCGGGCGTGCGTCGGACCGCAGTTGCCGCCGCCGACTCCAACCACGGACGAACGCCTCCTGCACGACGTCCTGCGCCTCTTGGTGATCGCCGAGCATCACGTACAACTGGCCGGTCAGCCGACCGACCGTCTGCGCGTAGAACTCCTCGAACTCCTCGACGGTCAACGATCGCTCCCGGGTCTGCTCGGTCTCACCGGGCATACGCTCGTCGGGCCCGATCCGGTCTACACCGCGTGCGACATCGCGACGTGACCTGCGTCATAGGGTGGATGCTCGGGGCGGCGCCGGGCATACCACCGCCCGCGGTGCCCGGCCCGACCGCGCCCTACAGCCCCAGCCGCCCGACCGCCTTCCCCGCGTCCAGGCCGCAACTCCCCTCGCCCGCACTGCTCCAGGCCGCCCCGCACAGCGCCCGCAGCCCGTCCAGCGGGTCGCCGTCGCCCTCCACCGCGAGCACGCCGCCCCCGGCCGACGCACTCCACCCCCCGCACACGGCGGCCCCCGCCGCACCCACCTCCACCGGCGGCTGCGCCACCAGCAACTCCCGCAGATCCCGCCCGACATACGTGGGCCGGTGCTTCGGCTCGGCCGCCAGCAGCGCCGCCGGGTCGGTCACCCCCGTCAGCACCAGCAGCGAGTCCACCCCGCCCGCGAACGCCCCCTCGATGTCGGTGTCCAGCCGGTCCCCCACCACCAGCGGCCGCCGCGCGCCGGTACGCAGCACCGTCTCCCGGTGCATCGGCGGCAGCGGCTTGCCCGCCGCCTGCGGGTCACCGCCCGTCGCGATCCGCACCGCCTGCACCGCGGCGCCGTTGCCCGGTGCGATGCCCCGCCCGCTCGGGATCGTCAGGTCCGTGTTCGACGCGAACCACGGCACCCCCCGGTTCACCGCGTACGCCATCTCCGCCAGCTGGGACCACCGCAGGTCCGGACCGTACCCCTGCACCGCCGCCACCGGGTCGTCGTCCGCGGAGTCCACCGGGACCAGGCCGCGCTCGCGCAGCGCCACCATCAGCCCCTCCCCGCCCACCGCGAGCACCTTCGCACCGGCCGGCACCTGGTCCGCGATCAGCCGCGCCACCGCCTGCGCCGAGGTGATCACGTCGTCCGCCCCCGCCGGGACCCCCAGCCGCGTCAGATGCTCGGCGACCGCGTCCGGCGTACGCGAGGCGTTGTTGGTGACGTAGGCGAGGTGCATGCCCTGCCGCCGCGCGGTGCCCAGCGACTCCACCGCGTGCGCGATCGCCTCCCCGCCCGCGTACACCACGCCGTCGAGGTCCAGCAGCGCGGTGTCGTACGCCGTGTCCAGCGGCTCGTCGCTGCGGTGCGGGCTGGTGCGGTACGTCATGGCGGGGCTCGCTCCTCGTCGGTGGGCTACCCCTCGATCATCCCCCATGCCGATCGGCCCCGGCGCCGCGAGGGCGTCGTAGCATGCGCGGATGACCGACACCGATCAGGACCACCCGCGGGGCCCTCACCTGGCGCCGTTCCGCGGGCTGCGCTTCGTACGGGAGCACGTCGGCAGCCTGGCCGCCGTCACCTCGCCGCCGTACGACGTCGTGGTACGCCCCGACGGCCAGCGCCATCTGGAGACCGCCGACCCGTACAACGTGGTCCGGCTGATCCTCCCGGACGCCACCACCCCCGACGCCCGGCACCGCAAGGCCGCCCGCACCCTGGCGCACTGGCTCGACCGCGGGGTCCTCGCCCAGGACCCGGCCCCCGCCCTCTACGTCTACGAGCAGCGCGACGGCGACCACCTCCAGCGCGGGGTGATCGGCGCCCTGCGGCTCAGCGGCCCCGAGGAGGGCGCCGTCCTCCCGCACGAGGACGTCATGCCCGGACCGGTCGCCGACCGCGCCGCCCTGATGCGCGCGACCGGGGCCAACCTCGAACCCCTGCTGCTCTCCTACCGCGACGGACCCGCCATCGCCGCAATCGTCGAACGCACCGCCGCCAGCGCGGAACCGCTGCTCGCGATCACCACCGAGGACGGCGTACGGCACCGGCTGTGGGCACTGACCGACCCCGCCGAGCTGACCGCGGTCGACGCCGAACTCGCCGCCCGCCAGGCCCTGATCGCCGACGGGCACCACCGCTGGGCCACCTACCGCCGGCTCCAGGCCGACCACCCGCCCGGCACCGGCTGGGACTACGGCCTGGTGCTGCTCGTGGACAGCGCCCGCTATCCGCTGCGGGTGCGCGCGATCCACCGGGTGCTGCCCGAGCTCGCGCCCGGCGCCGCCCTCGCCGCCGCGCGCGGCGCCTTCCGGGTACGGCGGCTGGCCGCCCAAGGCCTGGCGGAGGCGCTGGAGGCACTGGCGACGGCGAGCGGGGAGCCCGAGGGCGCGGGCCCTGGTGCGGCGGCCGGGCGTGCTGGGAACGCCTTCCTGCTGGCGGGCGAGGACTTCCACCTCCTGGACCGGCCGGACGCCGTGCTCCTGCGTGAGACGGTGCCCGACGACCGGCCCGAGCCATGGCGGCGGCTGGACGCGACCGTGCTGCACAGCCTGCTGCTCGACCACGTCTGGCGGGTGCCGGACTCCCCCGAGCACATCCGCTACATCCACGACGCCGAGGCCGCGGTCCGGCTCGCCCGTCAACTCGGCGGCACCGCCGTCCTGATGCACCCGGTGCACGAGGGCGTCGTTTTCGACCTGGCCCGGCAGGGCGTGATGATGCCCCGCAAGTCGACGTCGTTCGGGCCGAAGCCGGCCAGCGGACTGGTGATGCGGAGCGTGGAATAGGGGTGAGGGGAGCCGGAAAAGCGGCGGGGGCGGCATCCGCGTGGTCGCGGGTGCCGCCCCCGGTCCTACTGGTGGCGCCTACCGGTCAGTCGTCCTCGCGGTCCGACGGTGCCGGGGCGCGGAACGGCGAGTCGAGGAAGGAGGACGGGTCGGCCGGCTTCTCGTCGTCGGCCTTGTCGGAGGCGTCGGCCTCCGCGGCGTCGGCCGCGTCATCCGTGTCGTCCGCGTCGTCCGCCGCGCTGTCGGCTTCCTCGGCCGCGGGCTCGGCGTGCGACGAGACCTCGTCGTCGTCCGTGTCCTCGTCCTCGTCGTCCGCGTCCTCGTCGTCAGCGTCATCCGCGTCAGAGCCGTCGACCACGACCTCGTCGGTCAGGTCGTCGTCCTCGGCCGGCTCGGCCGCGCCGCCGGTCGGCGCCTCGGCCTCGTCCGCGTCACCGTCCGCGCCACTGTCCTCGTCCCCCTCGTCGAAGGCGTCCACGAACGCGACACCGTCGAGCTGGGCGAGCCGGTCGGACGCGTCGGTCGTCCCGTTGTGGTCGGCCTCCAGCGCCTTGGCGAACCACTCGCGGGCCTCGTTCTCGCGGCCGACCGCCAGCAGCGCGTCCGCGTAGGCGTACCGCAGCCGGGCGGTCCACGGGTGGATGGCGTTCGCCGCCAGCTCCGGGCTCTGGAGGGTCACCACTGCGGCCTCGGCCTGGCCGAGGTCCTGGCGGGCGCCGGCCGCGACCAGCCGCATCTCGACCTGCCCGGCCTTGTCCAGCTTGTGCACCTCGGGCGCCCCGGCCATCTCCAGCGCCCGCTCGGGCCGGCCGAGCCCGCGCTCGCAGTCGGCCATCACCGGCCACAGGTCCACCGTCCCGGTCATCCGGCGCGTGGTGCGGAACTCCGCCAGCGCCTCCGAGTACCGCTCGGTGGCGTACGACGCGAAGCCCGCCGCCTCCCGCACCGCGGCGACGCGCGAGGCGAGCCGCAGCGCCACCCGCGAGTACGCGTACGCCTGCTCCGGGTCCTCGTCCAGCAGCCGCGCGACCATCACCAGGTTGCGCGCCACGTCCTCCGCGAGCGTCTTGGGCAGGCTCATCAGCTCCTGCCGCACGCTCGGGTCGATCTCCTGGCCGGTGACCTCGTCCGGGATCGGCAGCCGCCTGATGGGCTCGCGGTCGTCACGGCGCTCGTCGCGGCCACCGCGGCTCTCGAACCGGCCGCGGCCCTGCACCACCGGGCGCCGGCCGTGCCCGCGGTCCCGGTCGTCGTCGCGCCGCGGACCACGGGGACGGTCGTCACGGCGGTCATCGCGCCGATCATCCCTGCGGAAGCCACCCCGGTCGTCGTCACGACGCGGACCACGCGGACGGTCATCGCGGCGGTCGTCACGGCGGAAGGCACCGCCCGGGCGGTCGTCGCGCCGATCATCGCGCCGGTCGTCACGGGGACGGTCGAAGCGCGGACGGTCGTCACGCCGGTCATCCCTGCGGAAGCCACCCCGGTCGTCGTCGCGACGCGGACCACGCGGACGGTCGTCACGGCGGTCGTCCCGACGGAAACCACCGCGGTCGTCGTCCCGACGCGGACCACGCGGACGATCGTCACGCCGGTCATCGCGGGGACGGTCGAAGCGCGGACGGTCACCACGGTCGTCACGGCGGAACCCACCGCCACCCTGACGGTCATCG
The DNA here is from genome assembly GCF_037034245.1 of Streptomyces sp. CA2R106. Classification (NCBI taxonomy): domain Bacteria; kingdom Bacillati; phylum Actinomycetota; class Actinomycetes; order Kitasatosporales; family Streptomycetaceae; genus Streptomyces; species Streptomyces sp. CA2R106. The sequence goes on along the minus strand of NZ_JBAGKC010000028.1, from coordinate 930 downwards.
CGCGGGCGGTCGTACCGCGGACGGTCGTCACGCCGGTCGTCTCGGCGGAACCCACCGCCCCCACCGGGACGGTCGTCCCGACGGAAGCCACCACGGTCGTCATCACGACGCGGACCACGCGGACGATCGTCACGCCGGTCATCGCGGGGACGGTCGAAGCGCGGACGGTCACCACGGTCGTCACGGCGGAACCCACCGCCACCACCAGGACGGTCGTCCCGACGGAAGCCACCACGGTCGTCATCACGACGCGGACCACGCGGACGGTCATCACGCCGATCATCGCGGGGGCGGTCATAGCGCGGACGGTCACCGCGGTCATCACGACGGAACCCACCGCCCCCACCGGGACGGTCGTCCCGACGGAAACCGCCGCCACCCTGACGGTCATCGCGCGGGCGGTCGTACCGCGGACGGTCATCACGCCGGTCGTCACGGCGGAACCCGCCACCGCGGTGGTCATCACGACGGGGACGGTCGTCTCGACGGTCATCACGCCGATCCTCGCGGCGGTGTTCGCCGCGTTCGGGTCGGTCTTCGGGTGCGTTGGGCATCGACGTGACTCCTGTCGGATCGTACTGCTGTGGTTCAAGTCTCGCGTAGCGGCCGGGGAGGCGCGCTGCGCGGAAAACAAAAAGGACCCCTGGTCCCAGCGCTCAGGCCAGGACCAAGGGTCCAGAAAGATTGTTCGGCGGCGTCCTACTCTCCCACAGGGTCCCCCCTGCAGTACCATCGGCGCTGAAAGGCTTAGCTTCCGGGTTCGGAATGTAACCGGGCGTTTCCCTAACGCTATGACCACCGAAACACTATCGGGTCATCCCGCATATACGGGATTTCGACAGAGTCCGAGCGAACAAGCACACTTTTCAGTTGAATGTTCACCGGATGCGACTGTTCGCAACCCGGGAACCAAACAGTGGACGCGAGCAT